>JAFTHS010000083.1 GCA_017457295.1 Paludibacteraceae bacterium
CTCTTCATCGCTGACAGGGGTTGAGCGTTTGCTATAGCAGGTGGTATAGTTCTTGCCCGATTCTTTGCGGTGTGCGAAGCCGATCTGGTGTTTCTTGCTGATACGTCCGTGGACGGCGTCCACAGGGAATGCATATTCTACTTGTGCCATTCGTGTTCGGCAATCTCGCGCATTGACTGACGCTGTGCGTCATTGGGCGCTCGATGCCTCCACTCTTAACTCGAGCCCAGAAGCACCCCAAAATCAGTAGATTTTCGGGGACCCCGCCTGAGGCTCTCGTTAGTTTTTAGAGTGAGGCTCCTCTATGCCGAAGAGGGGTTAATGATTAAACTTTAGATTTTTTTAGTAGGGTTAGAGTTTGGCCATCTCTTGTGCCATCATGTAGCCGTGGAGAGATTTGTACTTGGTCTGCTTTTTGAACTGCTCTTTGTATGCGGCACGCTGTTCAGGCGTGAGGGCATTGACATTAGTAGAAGCGGTAGCCATCTTGGTTTGTTGCGCTTTTTGGGCGGTAGATGGTTCGCCTGTGTAGGGGTTGCAGATTTGTGAAGTGAAGGTTTCGCCGTACATTTCTTTGAAGATGATGTCGGAGTGTTTGCAGATTTTGCCACGGAATTGGCGGAAGGGGGCTTCTAATTTGATTTTAGACATGTGTTTGTGATTTTAGAGTTAATAAATAAGGGTTAATTGATTGTCTGGAGAGTGCAGGTCCAGCAGTGGTTGAAGGTGAGTGACTGGGCGAGGGTTTGGCGGATGATGTCGCACGCCTCGTCGGGTAGGAAGAGTTGAGGGTCGAGAGGGATAACCTTGACTGTAAGGGTGGTGCCCTTGGTGGATAACTCGGGATTGAGGGTTTCCAAATGAAAGAGTACTGCCTCTTTGGCTTTCTGTAGCTCCTCTGTGCTTTGGCAGGGAATAGAGATGAGAACGAAATGTTTTGGGGTCATATTCTTTATTGTTTTAGTAGTGATACAATATGTTTCTGCGTCCGTCTTTTTGCGAAACGCTTTCACTTATTAAAGTATTGCCGTATCTTCGGCATTTGTGCTAAACAACAAAGAAAAACTCATCTTTGCGAAGATAAGTGTATAAAAAGAAAACGGAATGCAGCTGTGAATCAGTGCACTCCGAAGAAAATAAAATTGTTTGTATTTTTTATGCTTTGCCGAAAGATTTGCCGATATTCTTCAATAAAGTATCTAAATCGGCATTAGTGCTTTTAGCAGGATCAAGTATATCAATAAAGGTTTCAATGGCTGAAAAAGCAGGACCTTCGGGCATATGTTCTTTGTTAAAATCATGAAACATATTTCCATGCCAATCTGAAAAATGGTTCTCTACGATTTTCCACAATCCATAACCTTTAGGAGTAGAGATGATTTTACGCTCTTTCATTCGTTTAAAAAGCGCATATAGTCTTTGCTTTGTGGTTGTCCAGACAATAACATCATTTGTATGTTTGTCTGCAAACAAAGAGAGGAATGCATCTGGTTCTGTTTGCGGATCAATCCAAGTTTTGGTTGGCTCGTATTCTTTACAAAGAAACTGATAAAAAAGGGTCAAACGCTTTGTAGCATTAAACTGTTCGCTATTGTAAGTATAGATAAGAGCTGGTGTTTTGAGAAAATGTGTGGACTTCTTAGGAGTTACTGTCTTGCCTTTGCAGGAGGAGGTTAATTCAGATTGTTTTGGCGTAGTCGGTTTCTCATTAATGATTTGAATGCCGATGCCGCCTGCTTCAACATTGTTGATTTCGTAGTCCACATGTTTGGACTGCACGTAGTCACCTGCTACGTTGATGATACGGTTGGGTTGTTCCATAGTTGTAATTGAGTGATGTTTGTATTATTGAGTTGTTTGGGAATAATTATGTTGCTGGTTGATGTATTCGTTTTCGATATAGGTATTGGTATGTACTGGACGGTTGCGGAGCTGTTCTATCTCGGTTTGGAGTTGGATGTTTTTGGCTTTCTCGTCTGCTAATTGGCTCTTTAATGTGGTGTTTTCTTTTAATAATTGTTCAACAAGAGTTTGCAAGTCCTCATTATCATTGAGAACTTGCAGCATTTCCTGTTGATGTCCTTTGATGAGCGCACCTAATCGTTTAGAAAATTTGAGTTTGGATTCTATGTTAAGGTTGTCGATAGGCATTGGTATCGTGATTTACGAAGGTGGAGTATTATATGTAGTTTGTATTTTTTGCAATAGTTCGGTGGTGGGCATTTCCATGCGGCAGAAGGCAAACCACTTCTTGCCGAGGTCTTTGATGCTGGCGCCGAGGTGATAGACAGTCTCGTCAATGCAGAGGAAGCGGTCGTGTGAGCGGTCGAAGGTGATAATATCTATCGGAGGATATTGTGCGTTGTGCTTTTGGATATCCAATTGCAGTTGTGCAGATGGTTTCTTGGTGTAAATCGTCGCAGTCACCTTGTCTGCTCGTTTGGCGAGCATGGTGAGCACGCTATCGTCAATGTAGTTGTCAATGAGGATGATGCGTGTGGTGGCTTCGCGTATGCGGTCGTTGATGAAGGTGTAGGCATCGAAGATTTGCCCATCGTAGAAGATGCCTTGGTGGGGAGGTAAACTTGTACGGACGAAGAAGTTGACTTTCTTTTGTAAGTCTTGTATTTGTTCCGTATGATTGTGTAATTGTCTGTCGATACGTTCTTCCATAGCAAGCATTTGTTGGTTGATAGCATATCCTCTAAGCATGTAGTCCTTGATCACCTTGAGTGCCCATTGTCGGAATTGCGTACCTCGTTTAGATTTTACACGATAGCCAACGGAGATGATAACATCCAAATTATAATAAGTTGTACGATATTTTTTGCCATCAGCGGCAGTAGTCAAGTAATCCTTGACAACTGAAATTTTGTCTAATTCTCCTTCTTTAAAGATATTATTGATATGGAGACTAACATTTTGTTTTGTAGTATCAAATAAGACAGCCATTTGTTGCTGAGCAAGCCAAACAGTTTCTTCTGCAAGTTGTACATCCAATTGCAATGTATTATCCTCTGTACGATAAATAACTACTCCGTCCTCATTTTGGTGATATAATTCTAGTGCCATAATTATAAATGTGTTTATATTGTAAAAGTTCGTTTGGTTAACTAGTCGCAATCTGTGACCAGTTTTTTTTGTTTCACGCTGCAAAGGTACTACATTAAACTGCTAAAACTTGTCAGTTTGTAAAGAAAAAATGCAGAAAAGTGATTTTTTCTGCATTTTTATATGATTTATGGGGGATGGATTCGGTTTTTACGATGATTTTATTGGGACTTGCTCCTTTTTTTGTTGAGTTTGCTGCTTTTTAGTGAGAAAAAAGGAGCAAGCTGTATGTGAGATATTGGTGAGGATTGGAGTGTGAAATAGAAGAGGGTGGCAGAGAAGAGGACGGATGCAATGTGCATGTGGTTATTGCGTGTTAGTAGTAGTTAACTGAGCCCAGCGTGCTAGACCGTTGGCGGAAAGGCGGTACGCTTGTTCGGGTTTGTTTGGAGAGTCTGGATAAGCCAAAACAACATAACCTCGGGCAATAGCAGGACGAAGATAGTTATCCATGAAGTTACGGCGACTTCTTTGTTTCAGACCCAAATATGCGATGATCTGTCGTCGTGGC
>JAFTHS010000084.1 GCA_017457295.1 Paludibacteraceae bacterium
AACTAACCGCTTACGCGTAGCGGAAATACACAAAACGCACATTTTGTGGTTGCGGTTTCCTGCGGGGATTAGTAGCCGATAAGATAGGGAACAAAACCGCAACAGTTAATTAGCATAAACTTATGCTATCTTTTTTTGTATTGTGCTAATTACACAAAATGAAAATGTTTTGTGTAATTCTGCGGAGCGCCTAAGTTGCGGAATATAACAAGCGTTTTTGTGTTCGGCTGAGATGAAGTTACACAAAATGAAAGGTAGTGAGATGTGTGCAAGGGTGCTTGCACTTGTCTTGCCCTTGCACACATCTCACTACTATGTATGCTTTTGTATAGGGCGCCTTGCGCGCCCTTGCTAACAAAATAGCAATCATCTATATGTTGCCTTCGGCTACAATTCCCCGAGGGGCGCAAACGCGCCCAAAAAAGGCGCAGGGCAGAAATTAGAATTTACAAACCGCCAGCCCTGCGCCGTAAAGCCCCGAGGGGACAAGCGAGAAGGGAAGGGTGCCGACAGGCACCCCGAGGCTGAGGGGAACCGCCCGAGCACAGCACGAAAAAAAAGCAAGGGCGCTATGCGCTCTGTATACCCTTGCTTTTTGTTGAGTGCTGTGCTACGAAAAGGCGGGGGGCTGCCGAGCCGTACGAGCGCGACGAGCAGGCGCGGTGCGCGAAGCGCAGGGCGCCGACAACAGGAGAGCGCCCAGACGCAACTGCGAGGAGAACCGATGAAGTGAAGAGAGCAGGCGCGAGCTTGCCGAGTCGCCGTTGCGAACGAACAGGCGCTTTTGCAGATGGGGGATTTATTCCCCCTGTTCTGAAAAGCGCTCCCATGCAGATGTGGTCTCTATATGAAGGTTTCTTCAGCACGAGCAACAACAACTGTATTGCAACGCGCTCCTCTATCGCAAACACAGCAAAGCGAAACCGCGAGGGGGACAGCGCAGGGAATCGGAGCATTTTTTAAGCGACGATTTCCCGAGCAGGCCCCCAAGCAGGAGAGCGGGCGGTCGGTGTCAGATTTGCGTTTCCTCTATTGCTCAGGATTCGGCTACTATCTACTACTTGATATAACGGACATTATTCCGTCAAAGTATGAAAAATTTACTAACAGTTAAGGCTTCGGAAGGGCTTTGTAACTGTCGAATTAAGATGTACCCCGATACCAATGGAGTGTATAGCCCGGTTCAAGTTATGGTCTCGGAGAATAAGATATTCAACCCTTACAGATTGGAGAAACACGGATATGAAAATACCACTACGGAATTTGGCACAGATGACTCCTGTGGAGTGTTATGTGCTGACGATAGAGAAGAACGGACAGATAACAGCAGAGCCGTCTATCGTGCTCGTGCCAAAGTCCTCGATTGCATACGCTGTAACCTTGACTTCACCTTCTTCTGTACTCTTACATTCAATGAGCAATATGTAAACAGAGAAGATTACAATGAGGTTGTCAGAAAGTTCTCCCAATGGTGTGACAATAGAGTGAGAAGGAAGGGGTTGAAGTATGTCGGAGTTATTGAAAGGCACAGGCAATCTAATGGTCTGCACTTCCATGTACTGTGTAATGATGTGCTTAGTGTTATTGACTCGGGAACTGTTAAGTGCGCGGGATATAAAAAACCTATTCGTATTTCTACCGCTGACAGATACAAGATACCTGAAGAAAATAGGAAAACTGTTTATAATATTTCTGATTGGTCTTATGGTTTCAGTACTGCAATACGCATTACTGGTGACAATAGTCTGATTAAGGTTTCTGCATACTTGCAGAAATATCTTACAAAAGATACAGAGAAAGTTGGTGGTCGGTTTTACTATAGCGGTGGAAAGTTACTGCGACCAAAGTATGAATACTGTACTGCTGATTTTTATGATGATACAAATGATTATATAATAAAAGTTCCTGCTAATACTCTAAAAGTTTGGAATGTTGGTATACTGAAAAATGACGCTTAAATTTTTCTGAAAAATTTTTGAGTTGACATTTTCAAGAAAGTAAACACCTCTGTTCGACAGGGGTGTTTTTTTGTGGTAGTATGGTCTTATGAAAACTGATTATATTGAGCCTTGGCTCTATGGAAAGATATTCCATTTAATGACATACGAGAACGCTCTTGCCCTCAGAGTGTCACTTGAAACTGGCCTTAGAATCGGTGACGTTCTTGCTCTGAAGCCTGAAGCCTTGCAGGGTACAACACTACACTACACAGCGCAGAAAACAGGCAAAAGCGGAAAAAAGAAACTGTCCGCAGACCTTGCAAAGAAACTGCGCAAGATTGCAGACAAGAGTTGGATATTCGCAGGGCGAAGCGGTGAGGGACACAGAACGCGTCAGGCGGTCTGGAAAGATGTGAAACGCGCCGCGAAGATAGCAAAGGTTGACGGGAACGCAGGGTGCCACAGCGCCAGGAAAACATATGCCGTCAACTTATTTCACCAAAATGGGTTGACCGAAGTACAGAAAGAGTTACAGCACGATAACGCGGGGACAACTGTACTGTATGCGTATGCTGATGTACTGTCCAATAAAAGGGATAGTGAAGTCAACTATGATATGCTCGCGGATATGATAGCCGATAGAGTGTATACAAAACTGTTGCCTTTGCTCGAACAATGTTCGATTGACAAGGGCGAAAGCAGATGATATTATAAGCGAGAAAGGAGCGTGAAGGAATACGCGGAATCCACCGCACCCCTTTTAGGGGCGGGGGGGGTAAACAAAAAACCCCTGCATTATTGCAGAGGTTTTTGTGGAAAGATGTCTTCTGCCGTGAACACTGCTACATCCTTTGCAGAGCCACTCGGCAAAAATGGCAGAAGTTGTGTAAATGCATACGCGTTTACCCACCAAGATAAATTATATATCCGCGATCTGAAAATGTCAAGTAGTAGCAACTAACCGCTTACGCGTAGCGGAAATACACAAAACGCACATTTTGTGGTTGCGGTTTCCTGCGGGGATTAGTAGCCGATAAGATAGGGAACAAAACCGCAACAGTTAATTAGCATAAACTTATGCTATCTTTTTTTGTAT
>JAFTHS010000023.1 GCA_017457295.1 Paludibacteraceae bacterium
AAGCTCGGGGTTGTCTGCGAGGCCAAGGTAGTTATTGGCGCAGAAGTTGATGACGTCCTTTCCGCCCTCTACTTGAATGGCAGAGGATTGAGGCGTGATAATCACGCGCTCGTTTTTATACAATCCTGCCTCACGAATATCGTCGAGGATACTTTGCAGGTGTTTTTGAAATTCTGTATACATATCTAAACTATCTTATACAATTCCTTGTTCAAGCATAGCTTGTGCGACCTTCATGAAGCCAGCGATGTTCGCACCCTTCACATAGTCAATAGAGCCATCGGCTTGGCGACCGAACTTCACACATTGCTCGTGGATGGACTCCATGATATGGTGCAGACGGCTGTCCACCTCTTGTGCTGTCCAGCTGAGGTGTTCGCAGTTTTGTGTCATCTCCAAGCCCGAAGTAGCTACGCCACCAGCATTGACCGCTTTGCCAGGAGCAAAGAGGACGCCATTGTGTTGGAAGTAGTGGATAGCGCCTGGTTGGCAACCCATGTTACTTACCTCACAGCAGCACCAGCAGCCATTAGCCTTGAGTTCCTTAGCATCATCTTCGCTGAGCTCGTTTTGGAAAGCACATGGGAGAGCAATATCGCAAGGTACAGACCATGCCTTCTTGCCTGCGGTGAAGTGCGCCCTCTCTGGGAACTTATCCGCCATATCTTGCACTTTATTGCGGTTGCTTGAGCGCATAACAAGCATATAATCAATCATCTCCGTTGTGATACCCTCTGGGATAGCGCATACGCCGTCAGGACCAGAGATAGCCACTACCTTCGCACCCAGTTCGGTTGCCTTTTGTGCAGCACCCCAAGCCACGTTGCCGAAGCCAGAGATAGCCACAGTCTTGCCCTCGATAGACTTGCCTGCCTCATGCAGGAGGTGCTCAGTGAAATAGAGTGCACCATAACCCGTTGCCTCAGGACGGAGGATTGAGCCGCCCCATGTCATACCCTTGCCAGTGAGCACGCCAGTGTGGTATTGGCGAGCCAACTTTTGGTACATACCATTGAGGAAACCAATCTCGCGACCGCCTACGCCTACGTCGCCCGCAGGAACGTCAGTATCCACGCCGATATTGTGCCAGAGTTCGAGCATGAACGCTTGGCAGAAGCGCATGATCTCGGCATCAGACTTGCCCACTGGGTCGAAGTCGGAACCACCCTTTGCGCCACCCATTGGAAGGGTTG
The DNA here is from genome assembly GCA_017457295.1 of Paludibacteraceae bacterium. Classification (GTDB taxonomy): domain Bacteria; phylum Bacteroidota; class Bacteroidia; order Bacteroidales; family Paludibacteraceae; genus Colicola. The sequence goes on from JAFTHS010000023.1 coordinate 1,194, forward strand.
TGAGGGCGTTTTTGAATGTTTGCTCAAAGCCCAAGAACTTGAGCATGGATGGGTTAACCGCTTTATGGAAACGCAATCCGCCTTTGTAAGGGCCGATAGCAGAGTTGAATTGCACACGATAACCGAGGTTGGTTTGCACCTGACCTTGGTCGTCCACCCATGTTACGCGGAAAGTGAAGATACGGTCTGGTTCGACCATACGCTCCACGATCTTGGCTTTCTCGTACTCAGGATGTTGGTTGTACACTTCCTCGATTGATTCTAAAACTTCTTGCACAGCTTGCAAATATTCTGCTTCGCCTGGGTGCTTTGCAGCAAGTTGCTGCATAATGTCGGTTACTTTCATTGTAGTTGTATTTTTAAGGGTTATTTTGTTCGGGTATCAGGTATCGGATACTGGATATCGGGTGCAAAGGTACTACTTTTTTCTCAAATACACAAAGAATGTCGTTCCTTTTTCAGATGTTTGGAAACATATTTTTCCACCACTTCCTTCTACGATATTCTTTGAGATTGGCAATCCCAGTCCGGCTCCTGTATTTTTGGTTGTAAAATTAGGCACGAACACTTTTTCTTGCGACTCTTCAGGTATGCCAGGTCCATTATCAGAGAAGGAAATCTCAACCCATTGACAACTTTCGCTAAGTTCCTTGCTTCGTCGTGCACTATTAGGAACTCCTTTTAGAATAATGATGATATCACTATTCATTCGTCCTTCCATGGCTTGCAGAGCATTGCGAACAATATTGGTAAATACTTGTACAATCTGCTCTGCATCGGCTATGGCTAAGACTCCCTTTTCTGGTCCTATATATCGAATAGGTACCTCGGAAGGATTGTTCCTCATAAGTGTGATAAATGCATAGAGTTTTGCAGCCACATCAACCTCAGAAGGATTAACCTCTGGCATCTTTGCAAAAGACGAAAAAGATTTGGCAATATAACTAAGATTGTCAATCTGATCTATCAACAACTGAGTAGAGCGATTGAAATAATCATCAAACCGTTCTGTTCCCTTGGTTCGTTGAAGTTGTTGCAGGGTAAGTTTCATCGGCGTGAGTGGGTTGTTGATTTCGTGTGCCACCTGCCGTGCCATGGTACGCCATGCTATTTCTCGTTCAGAACGCGCAAGCCGCTCAGTAGATTCGGCAAGAGCATCCATCATTTGGTTATAGTGTGTCACCATCTCCCCCACCTCATCAGAAAAAGGATAATCAATATGCTTCCCCGGTTGACCCATTTGATGTTTTTGCAATTGTTGAGTAACCATTCCTAAAGAAGAAGTGACCATGTGAGAGATAATCCACACAACAAAAATAGAAGCCACCAACAACAGCATATATAACGGCATGAGTTGTACGATAAACTCTTGCATATTCGCTTCCATCTCTTCTTGCGAGATGAAACTAGGTAGCGCGATGTAGCCAATCTTGGCATAGTTACCATTGACAAACTCGGTGTATGCCGATAAGTACCGAACATTGCCGATTTGCTCATACTGCACTAGTTTGGTGACATCCGAAAAGAATGGTTCTGGTGCGATGTGAGTCGGCAATAACCCCTGGTTGAATAGTTGGGGTGTGGAAGTACCAATCAATCGTCCCTGCAAGTCATAGACGTGAATATCCGTCTCGTAGACGAAACTCATATCTCGTAAATCAATATTTAGAGAAGCAGTATTAGAAGGCGAGAGATTCAAATCCCAAAAATACATATTCTGCAAAGCCAACTGAACATATTGCGCTTTTTTGGTAAGGCGAAGTTGCTGAGTTTCGATAAACACTTTTCGAGAATTATCAATTGACACTAAGAATATAGATAACAATATCACTAGAACCATAGGCGTAAGTACAATTTGGAACTTACCTCCTAACCGCATACGACGGAAACCACGGTAGCGAATCAAACTGACTATAGCCACAATCAACATCAGTCCTATCAGCACTAACGCAATCACATAATATGCGCGCATTTTGGTTTGCGGAAGCGTGTTCTTATGATTATCAGTTGCTAATAAGGATTGATACGAAAAATTCTCTATCGCTTCGTAGTGGCTTGCCTCCTGCTCGGCCTCACCCACAGACAATTGCTCTATGGAAAACAAATATGCCCCATCGTACGAGAAAATAGGCGTGGTTTGTCCTTTGATTTGACGAAAAGTTAATCGCCATTGTTCTTCTCCTCTAAATGGCTTAACAAAGCCATTATGCAACTGTGCACTGGTAACTGAATAGTTGTATTTGATAGGGATAGCTACAACCAGACGATATTCGCCAACCTTAACATGGCGACATATACCTTGTGCATTATTCCATTGCATATAGTGCCACTGGTCATAAACATGCTGCAGTTGGCGATCGGGCAAACTAAGCCACGCATTAGACCAATAAACAAGTTTTCGCCCCTTATAAATATACACTGCAATACTTTTGTCAAATTGAGCAAAATGCCATATAGAATCAAAATCGTTGCGTTCAATAGCCATTTTCAGGTGCTGCGTCAACTCATCAGCCTGCCTCTGCTGAACATGCAAGACACGCCGTATACGCTCTGTTCCTCTCTCGAAATGATTGCAAGAAGGAAGAAGCAAAAGCGTGCTTAGAAGCAACAAACATATTTTAACACTACTTTTCACGCTGCAAAAATACAAAAAGTTTTGCACATATGCAAAAAAAATAGTACTTTTGTGCGCGTTTTTAATTACACGTAGGTTCGATATACCTATCAACACAAAATATATTACCCTATGCTAAACATTTTGACATCTTTGCTTTTGGGGCTCTTGATGATTCTTGACCCATGTACTTTATTTACGAGTATAGCAGCCATTGGATACATAGATAAAGAAATCAATAACCGTCGCAAAGTTTTATTGAACGGACTGATGTTCGTTTTTGGAAAATTGGTGACATACACCTTATTGGCAATCCCATTCATAATGGGAGCGCGTACGGAAGGTATCAAACACTTTCTTCACCATTGGGGCGAACCACTATTGGCAATATTTATGCTTATTTGCGGCGTATTACTACTCTTCACAGGTAAACATCATCATGAGCACGACCATGGCATAAGCAAATGGCTGAAAAATGCAGATAGCCAGAGCAGTGGTTTTTGGTCGTTTATGTTAGGAATATTTTTTGCCATTGCCTTTTGTCCGCACCGTTTGGTATATTTCTTTACCATGGTGGATATAGCAATTACATTACCCTTCTCGTGGAATTGGATTTTACCTGTTGTATTTGGTTTAGGAACAGGGTTGCCTATCATGATTTTAGCATGGCTGATTTCGTATAGTGCTGTTTCTATCAATAATTTAACAGATAAACTTCATGCCATAGAGAAATGGGTACGGTATGCTGCTGCAACATTGTTTATTGGTTTTGGTTTATACCTGAGTATCCATCTCCTAGCACATGATGATTGCTGTGATTATAATCACAATTGTCATCACATACATTGCACGGAGCATTAAGTAAAGCTATTTCATGAGTAGTCCTAATTTCCGCTTTAAACAGTTTACTGTATGGCATGATCGCTGCGCTATGAAAGTAGGCACCGATGGTGTGCTGCTAGGAGCATGGTGCCCATTGAATGTGGAAAATTCAGAATACAAAGTGCTAGATGTAGGAACAGGCAGTGGATTGATTGCACTGATGCTAGCCCAAAGGATTACAACTCTAGGGCAATCGCTATTTACTATTGATAGCATCGATATTAATGCCGAAGCAGTGGAGCAAGCAATGTACAATTTTGAGCAGTCGCATTGGACAAAGAATTTAGCAGCATATCAATCATCATTGCAAGACTGGCACAGCGAAAAAAAGTATGATTTAATAGTGAGTAATCCCCCCTATTTTCAAGATAGCCTAAAGAACCCCGATGCACAACGCGCAACTGCTCGACACACAGATACACTGACCTATAAGGAACTGATTATTCATACGGCACACCTACTGCATGATGACGGCATATTGGCACTCATATTGCCTATCGAAGCCAAAGCAACAATCATGGAAATAGCAGAGGAACAACAACTCATACCAACGCATATCACACACGTGCATTCTAAGGCAGGGAAACCAATTAAAAGATTGCTAATAGCCTTCGAAAAAAAACATAGCAACCATCCAGCACATGCATGCCACATCTCAACCTTCTACATCGAAGGAACAAATACACCCAGAAGCGAAGAATACAAAAAACTGACAGAGGATTTCTACTTGTAGAAATATGAGGTGAGATACTTATCTATACTTCCCCTCATTGGCATCTTCTAAGATACTTAAATAGCTCTCATAGCGCGAGATTGCAATCTCACCATTGGCAACAGCATGATGGACAGCACATCCTGGTTCGCCCGTATGCAGACAATTTGAATAGCGACATTGGCGAGAGACCTCGAAAATTTCGCGGAAATAGTGTCCTACCTCCTCCTTTTGAACATCTAGCATACCAAAACCCTTGATGCCCGGAGTATCAATAATCCAAGAACGAGTCTCTGAAATTGATGAAGTCTTGTGGGTTTCTGATGTCGAAAAGTTAGCCAGTGGATACATTTCTGAAAAAGTAGTGGTATGCATACCCTTATGGTGTGCAGCGGAAATAGCACCCGTTCGAGCAACGTTTTCACCCAAAATAGCATTTAACAATGTAGATTTGCCTACTCCAGAATTGCCAGAAAGCAAAGTAATACGATTTTGGAAAATCGAAATAACCTCGTCATCATTGAGTTGCAAAGCCGAAATAGCATATGTGGGATAACCCAATGATTGGTAAAGATGACGAAGAAGAGTAAGTTCCTGTAACTCTTCTTCATTCAACAAATCTATCTTATTAAAAATCAAACAAGCAGGAACACGATATGCTTCGCATGTAGCAAGAAAACGATCAATGAATATAGTAGACGTTTTTGGATGGTTGATTGCAACTACCAACGCCGCCATATCCACATTAGCCGCTAAAATATGCGATGCATAACTGAGATTTGCACTTCGACGAACAATATAATTCTTACGATCGTATACATCCGTAATCCAATTTGCTCCGTCTTCTGCCTGCATTACCTCCACATAGTCGCCAATGGCTATAGGATTAGTAGAGCGAATGCCACGAATACGAAAATTACCCTTGACATGACAGTCTATCATTGTACCATCGGGGAAATACACCTCGTAGCTGGTTCCCGTTGATTTAATCACTAATCCTTTCATATTAATTAAAATGCTTCTGTCGCAGTAAGATAAAAACTATAGGCATTAATACTATCCCAACGAGGATCCACATTACTGCGCGCAATGTCAAAACGGATATTGACTTTTGCCTTATTGATTGCAGCACGCAGTCCCACACCATAGCCCACCTTAGGCACCGACCAATGCCAATTATGATAATCATACACATCCCCTATCCCTGCAAACACAGTAGCACGAAAAATGCTCCATATAGGAATACGCAATTCCGCTTGCAAAGCCATCATGATATCATCACGAAACATATCACTATTCACACCACGCAATCCGTCTTGTCCACCCAAACGAGGAAGCATAGGATATAACGTAATATGTGATATTTCGTATCTCGATAACATCAGTTGAGTCTTAAACTGCCATGCGAGTACCAAACTATGTGACAAAGGGATATACTGTCTTAAATCCGCAGCCAACAAACCATTAATAATAGATTGTTGTCCCTGAGGTATTTCGACTTTATTGGTCCATCCCGCAGTTGCAGATACTTTAGCAAAGATACCCTTACTAGGATAGAACACATTATCGCGTGAATCATACTGAACCACAGCACCCAATGCCACCTGCACCAAAGGATTGATAGTGGTATAGGTGTTTTGGATATCAAATCGTGCTACGAGTACATCTGTCATAGGGCCTACAGCTATGTTTTCATCTACATAAATGGGGGCTTGAATATTAAGATATCCGCGTTGTGATTGATAAGGAGTACCCTTACGCAACATACCAATATTCATATTGCCTTCATTAGCAAAATACGAATCATGGTATGTACCATAGTAAGTAGCAGGGCAGTCGCTGTACCCCGTACGAAATTGGAGTTGCCAAGTTTTCTTGCCTCCAAAGTATAGATTCCCCTGAGTATTTACATACCATTGATTACGAAGCGAATACGTACCATCAAATTGCACAATAGATATACGTTCTTGATTAGGTAAGCGAAAATATCCTTGCAAAGTAGCACCAAACTCCCATGTTGATTCTGGCGAATAATTTACTACAGGAATACCCATAGCAGGCAGATTTAGCAAACTATCTAAGCAAAAAGCATAGGACATTGGGATAAACAATGTCCATGCTATAGTCAGTATGAATAATCGCTTCGCGATAGTTTAGCATTTAGAGGACAGCGCAACTATCTTTCCAAAAATGCTCAATGCATTTTCGGATATTCGGTATACGCCTTTTGTTTGAAGACTGAATCAAACAGTCATTATCTCTTTTTCTTTCTTTGCGTAGATCTCGTCAATCTGCTTCACATATTTATCGTGAAGTTTTTGTGCTTCGTTCTCTGCATCTTTCTCTGCATCCTCAGGCAATCCTTCTTTGATTTGCTTTTTGAGTATGTCTATAGCATCACGACGCGCATTGCGTACACTTACTTTAGCATTCTCCGCCTCGCCTTTGCATTGCTTAGCCAACTCCTTACGGCGCTCCTCAGTCAATGGCGGAATCATCAGACGAATGCACTCACCATTGTTATTAGGTGCTAAACCTATACTAGAATTAATCAAAGCACGCTCAATATCAGAGAGCATCTTTTTCTCCCAAGGTTGAATTTGAATTGTACGAGCGTCTGGAGTAGTAATAGTAGCCACATTGGAGAGTGGTGACATTTGTCCATAGTACTCCACCTTCACTACATCCAAAATACGTGCACTAGCCTTGCCTGCGCGAATACGAGCCAAAGCATCATCAAGATACATAACAGCAGATTCCATCAACTCCTCTGCTTCATTCAGAATTTGTTTGGGTTCTAACATGGTTATCAGGGTTTTACGAGTGTTCCTATTTGTTCTCCATTCATTACTTTTTCAAGATTTCCAACAGTATCCATATCGAATACATATATTGGCATATCATTCTCACGGCACATGGTGATAGCAGTAAGATCCATCACACGAAGTTTTCGATTAAGCACTTCATCATAGGTAATTTCATCAAACTTAATAGCTGTAGGATCTTTTTCGGGATCCGCGGTGTATATTCCGTCTACTCGTGTTCCTTTCAACATCACATCAGCCTTAATTTCGATGGCACGAAGCACAGAAGCTGTGTCGGTGGTAAAATATGGATTACCCGTTCCACCTGCAATAATGACAACATTACCTTCATTCATAAGCCGCAAAACTGCTGCTGTAGAATACAATTCTCCAATGGGCTCCATACGCACACTAGTCATCACGCGCGCTTTTTGTCCTACAGCCTCGAGTGCTGAGCATAGCGCAAGCGAGTTGATGACTGTAGCTAGCATACCCATTTGGTCGCCTTTGACGCGGTCAAAACCTTTCTGCGAGCCACTCAGACCGCGGAATATATTACCACCACCGATAACGATGCCTATTTCAATGCCCATTTGAGCAATTTGCTTAATCTGATGAGCATAACTGGCTAAGTGATTTTCATCAATACCATAGCCCTTACTACCCATGAGACTCTCGCCAGAGAGTTTAAGAAGTATTCTATTGTACATAAGCCTTGTCTATTTATTATTTGCTTGCAAAGGTATAATTTTTTTTGCAAATGTGCAAATAATTTTACTGTATGATGATTTTTTTTGAGTTTTTGCTATCAATTATGATATAGACGCCTTTATCTAGTAAATTTAGTTGATGAATATTTCCATTTTTTACGACACCAACTTGATTGCCCATTATGTCGTATACGATTGCACGGGTATTTTCGGTGATAGACTCAATATCTGTAGAGGTACCCGCTACAAAACCTTCGATGATAGCAGCTCCTGCAAACTGCTTTTTGTCGCTTAACATTGGACGTAGATAGAAAGTATATTCACCTTTTTCAGGCATTTTAGCCGTGATAGTCTTTTTATCAATAATATTGTCAGCAATAACCTTGCCTCTCTTGTCGTACAAGCGCAGCTTGAAATACGGTGCATTGCTTTCCCATGAGGCAGTCATTTGCATGCCGTCAAGGGAGAATTGAAAATCGGTAATTGGCATTTGGATGGAAGGGAAATGTTGGTATACATATCCTTGCAATTGTGGTGTGTTGTCTATGAAGGATAGTTTCCCTAATGCAATGACCGTATCACAAGCATGTAGTTCCTCTCCCGTTGTCCATAAGTCATTATTGAGCCAGAGCATATGGATGCAGGCGAGGGTGTTGGCGATATCACTATCGTCGGAAATATCGAAAGAGGCAGCTTGCTGTTCGATAATCTCTTCAGGAGTGTGGTGGATCATAGCCACTCCTCCTGCCACCAGATATTCGATAGGAGAACTCTGAGGATAGGCATACTGGCGGCTCAACGCAATGGCATTAGACGCCTCAACGGGAGTAGCTACTTGATAGGTAATGGCATTGGTATAGTCTTGATACTCACCATTATGCTCTTGATACCAATGAGTAGTTGGAGCTTGTAAAAGGTCTTGATATGTCTGCCCATTGAATGTAAGGGAATACTGGATGGAAATCTGTGCGGAGTCTTGCTCCGTGAAGGTAAGTTGTATGTCGCTTATGGTATGTTGCTTACAATCGTTGGCATTACCAATGGCACAAACTGCTCCAGCCAAGTTGATATGACCAGGCGTATTATTGGTCTTGCTAAGCTGGTAGCTACCAATAATGGAGGTGTTGCTATTGCTCGTAAAGGTGCAACGTATCAACCACTCGTCTTGGGCTGTAGTATCCCAGAATTCAGGCGAATATAGATCCATTTGCCATTGCTGGCATCCTGAAAGGTTGATGTAATCGACCTGCATAGTGGTAGGTGGCTGTATGTCTTTGACATCGAAGAATATAGAGTCACTGGTTAGCGTAAACGAATACTGTGGATATCCCTGTCCATGTAGTAGGATGGGGTATTGGTTTTGCTGCTCATCTTCACATGCTATAACTAGGTAATACTCGCCATTGGGCAGTTTGCTAGCGATAGTGGATGATAGATTCATCTCTGTATAGATATAGCCAGGACGCAATTTGATTCGTTGTAATGAGATGCTTTCGACCAATGTGTGCTGATTATCATAGATATAATAGCCTGCGTAACCACTAATATCGGCTGTACCAGCATCACCGATGTTCTCTATGTAATAGGTCACCTTGTCGTTGCGTGCGATTCGGTGATTACTTTTTTGGGTTGCTCTAGCATATATAAATGGTTGAGATATACCTCCTTGATCAGGGAGAATGTTGGTGTACAGAGTCACCTCCTCCGTGAAGGCGAGATTGGAACTGCTACCACCTGTGCCGTGTTGTCCAGGATCAAGTGCTGACAAGGCATAGAAACCGTTGCCGCTACCATCCCATCCCCAGTTGATGTGTACATATCCATCGGCATGAATGCCATCGCATACGAAGGCGTGTCCTTCGTCGTTGGTGGTTCGGCCACTAACATATATAGGTCGTCCTTCTTGCAACTCTGTGGCAACAACCGTCAAGATGTCGTATTCTGGTAGGTAATCTTTGAGTAGCGGTTGGACAGCAGCATCGTAGCCAAAATGTCTATTCAGCGCTTGCATGGCCCACTCAGAAACAGCTCCGCTACCTTGTGGGTGGTAACTCATGAATGATGCCACACCAGTATGGTACATCAGGGTTGCCACAGCATTCGCTTCTGCTTCAGTATATTGTTTTTTGTAGCTAGGTAGCATTTGCTCCCAATCATAGGTGGTTTGTGAGAAGTCTTCGCTGATATGAATCTCTTTGCCTATATTGTATGAATTGCTACCTATACCCATTTTGGGATGCTTGTGGACATACATGATTTGGCTAATGGCTGTGGCTACACAACCAGCTACACTGCGTTCGCCATTGATGATGGGACACAGATTATTGAAGGGTTTACCCTGTCCCCATATGGTTTCACCTAAAATAGGTTCGATATTTGGTAATGGGTCATTGATTGCTCCTCCTACGCGCCTGAGTCCAATATGGGATGTCATTGTCTTGGCGCGTGACAGTTCGTTGGCATACATTGTGAGCCAGAACTGCATATTTTCAGGAATATCCGTATGATCAAAACTCTCATAATCGCTATAGCCCAAGATTGTACGTGCGTTGTCTTCAGCAGAAACCATCACAAAGCCATCTGACTGTAGGTCGTTAAAGACAAATACAGCAGGTGTATTGTCCGCTTGGTATTTTGTATATACTAGTTGGACAGGATGTTGTGTGGAAATGGCGGATGCAGCGCGCTGCAAGCGTTGTATAGGAGCAGTTTGTGATTGCTGGATAAATTGACTAGCGATGTTTGCCGCTTCTTGAGGAGTACGGGCAAACAAAGTGGTGCTTGCTAGGCAAGCAAACAGACTAATACCAAATATTCGTTTCATTCGTTATTTATCTTTTTCTTTATACCAACTAGCGTACATTGCATAGTTGTGCGCAATCTTTCGATTGATCTCGTTGGTTTGTTCTGGGTCTGCTTTCTTGATAAACTTAGCAGGCACTCCTCCCCATACTTCGTATGGACCAATTTGCGTATTCTTCAGTACCAATGACCCCGCAGCTACGATAGCCCCTTCGCCAACTACGACACCGTCAAGCAGGGTTGATCCCATGCCAATGAGCGCATAGTCGTGGACATCAGCACCATGAATGGTGACATTATGTCCAACAGACACATAGTCGCCAATGGTGATGGTAGATTTCTCGTAGAGTGTGTGTAGCACTGAGCCGTCTTGGATGTTCACATGGTTGCCAATCTTAATCCAATTGACATCGCCACGCAATACCGCATTAAACCAAATGGAGCAACCGTCGCCGATGACGGTATCACCGACGATGGTTGCATTCTCTGCCAAAAAGCAGTCCTTGCCTATTTGCGGAGTAAATCCGCGTACAGGAACGATGAGAGCCATAATTAGCGTGCTGCGATGATAGCGCAGAAGTCAGCAGCTTTGAGGCTTGCGCCACCGATAAGACCACCGTCCACGTCTGGATTAGCAAAGAGCTCTGCTGCATTCTTAGCGTTGCAGCTACCACCATAAAGAATAGTGCAGTTGTCAGCTACTTGCTCACCATATTTCTCTGCTACGAGGCCACGGATATATGCGTGAATTTCTTGTGCTTGCTCTGGAGTAGCGGTAAGACCTGTACCGATAGCCCATACTGGCTCGTATGCCAAAACGATTTTGCCAAAGTCCTCAGCGCTGAGGTGGAATACACTGCCTTCGAGTTGTGCTTTCACAACCTCGTTTTGTTGACCTGCTTCGCGCTCTTCTTTCACCTCACCGATGCAGAAGATAGGACGGAGGTTGTTAGCGAGTGCCAACTCCACTTTGTCCTTCAAGATCTCGTAGGTCTCGCCATAGTATGCACGACGCTCAGAGTGACCGAGGATGCAATACTCAGCACCCGTAGAAGCCACCATAGCAGCGCTCACTTCGCCAGTGTATGCACCTTTCTCCTTGTCAGCGCAGTTCTCTGCAGCCACAGCGATTGGGCTGTCCTTGAGGAGTTCAGCCACAGTAGCCAAGTGGATGAAAGGAGTGCCGATAACTACGGCGCATGATGGGTTAACAACTTGATTTTTCAATTCGGTAGCAAGAGCTACACCTTCTTGCAGGGTCATATTCATTTTCCAGTTGCCTGCAACCATTTTTGTTCTCATAATTCGTTATTTATTTTTTAAGTTATACTTATCGATTACTACACCATTTTGCAGCACAATCACACCTGGATTAGCACGTACAATGGTTTTTAGTGTCACAGGA
>JAFTHS010000024.1 GCA_017457295.1 Paludibacteraceae bacterium
ACATTACAAGACATAGAAGTTGTATTTATTGACGATAAAGGAAACGATAATAGCATTGAGATTATTCAAGATTATATTGCTTCACATCATCTAGAAGCGAATTGGCACATCATATCATCTTCTAAAAATAATGGTCCTGCATTGGCCCGCAATTTAGGACTAAATACAGTTCAAGGAGAGTACATTGCCTTTGTTGATGCCGACGATTGGATTGAACCAAATATGATGCAGACATTATACGATACTGCTATAGAATATCAAGCCGATATTTGCTCTTCCGCAGCCATATTAGATTATCCTAATGGCTCACATAAAACAATGCTAAATCCATATGTAGGAAGTGGCACCATTACAACTAAGAAACGGAAATATCTTCTTCGTCATTATGTAAGTAATTTTACCACAATGCTATTTAAAAGAGATTGGCTGAATCAATACCAACTACAATTCCCAAATGCTAAGAGTGGTGAAGATAGTAGTTTTATGGGACAATGCTATTTGGTCGCCAATAATATTGCCCAACTTAACGACACATTCTACCATTACGTGATTCATTCCGCATCAATCAGTCATCGAAAAGGGGTATTTAGAGGAATGGAAAAGCATAAGGCATTCTCTGCACTCTTCCACTTCGCACAGAATAACCAACTTATGCATCAGTATAGATGGTCTCTATATTGGATTTACATAAAAAAGGTTATCATTACCTCTATTGCTGACTATATCAAGACTTTATAATTTTACTTCTTGCGAATCGTTTTCTTCCACAATGGATAAGTCAATCCGCCAACACTCAAAAGCAGTACCAATATCAGGATTGCCATACTCCACTTGTCCGTTTGCAACGCATGTGGTTGGAACTCCATTACGAGTTGGTGATGACCTGCAGGAATAACCGCAGCGCGGAGGGTGTAGTTCACGCGAGCAAGAGGCAACTCTACTCTCTCACCATTCGCATTTACGATATACAAGTGCCAATCATATGGATAATAGATCTCTGAGAACACTGCCACTTGGTTGCGCTCGTTCATTGACTCATATTGGAGGCAGTTCGGTGCATACGAAGTCAATTCGATACTGCTCTCATCAAACGCCATCAATGGCGTTACTTCGGGCTTGGTAATATCCAATGCTTCAGCGAATTTCTTATCGGCTACTGCTTGCTTGTGCAAGTTAATCTCGCTAAGCAAAGCGCACTCCTCGTCTGGCGTATCCACCCAAATCACCTCATCCACAAACCAACAGTTGCCCATAGCATATGGATTCTGCACGGGGGCTTGTTTGCCACCTTGCAATGGCACCACTGCATACTTCATATTGAGCATATTCAGTACAGGGAAATCTTTGCCTTCATTCTCATCAGGCAACATAAATCCTTGTGTGCGCATCACTGTTTGCATCAATGGATTCATCTCTTTGGAGATATGCTCATCAATCAAGTCCTGATAACGGCGCAGTTTGGCTGCGGAATAACCACCAATAGACTTCAGTCGGTAGCTGGTGCGCGCATCATTGAACGTATTAGTAGCCAAGTTCAACACACGGTAGTATGATTCATCTTGCAGAATCTGTTGCTCGTATGGCTGCATAGCAAAATACGTATCCGCATCTTTGGCTTTTACGAAATGGTCATTGCCAAAGAAACGTTTGTTCACAGGAAGCATGTCTGCGAGTACTAATACTGCTAGCGCAGCATATAGGATGCAGTTTAGTGTTGAGTGTTTAGTGTTTAGAGACTCGGCATTTGACTTCCATGCATACCAATATACCACCGCAAAGCCCAATGCGATAAAGATAAACGAACGCCAAGCATCAGCTTTAATCATCGCGGTACGTTCATCCATGATAGCATCGCGCAACCAAGCAGGCACTTGGTTCACCCATTGTGCGTCATAACTGCTGGTAACATCCACCACGCTTGCAAACAATGCAAAGAAGAGGCACAAGCCCGCAGTCACACCACCTGCAATGAACATATTTACACGCAGTTTCTCCCATGCTATCTTTTTATCCACAATCTGCTGCAGAGCCAAAATACCCAGCAATGGCATCGTAATCTCTGCCACTACGAGGATACTCTCCACTGCGCGGAACTTATTGTACATGGGGAAATAGTTAAAGAACAATTCCGTGAGCCACATCATATTTCTTCCCCACGCCAAAGCCACAGAGAAGAGTGTAGCCACCAATAGTGCCCATTTGTATGGTCCAGGCACAATCAGCAAGCCCAGCACAAACAAGAAGCAAATAATCGCTCCCATATACACAGGACCACTGGTAAAGGCCTTCTCTCCACGATAGGTAGGCACCTGTTGGCAGAACTGCTCGGCAGAGCGTTTAGGCACGCCATTGTCCTTCATTGTCTCGCACAACTGTGACTTCTCTCCCACATTATAGCCGCTCGCACCACCTTCCCAGTTAGGAATGAGGAAAGTCATTGTCTCATCCACACCATAGCTCCATGCGGTAGCATAGTCAAGACTAAGACCGCTATTGCCGTTAGAAGTTGGACCGCTGTCGCTGTTAGATGTTAGTTCTGAGTGTCCACCACGCATGGTTTCTTTGAGATAGGATTGGTTCATTTCCCACCAACTCAACTTGGTACCAAACACGAGCAGTAAACTAATAGCCAGCACTCCAACTGATATGCCTAGGTCCTTCCAACGCTTCTCGCGGATATGGATATAGAGTTCAGCACATGCTAAGACACCTATCAATAGGAATATATAATAGGTCATTTGTGCGTGAGAGGCAATACCCAGAAGACCATAGAACATGATTAGAGGAGCACCTACCCAATATTTGCGTTGCATAACTAGATAGACTCCACCAATGATGGGTGCTAAATAACTGATAGCAATTGCTTTGGTAACGTGTCCGGCAGGAATGATGATAAAGAAGTAGCTACTCATTCCTATGGCTAAAGCCCCCACGAGACTCAACCAAGGATTAACACCGAAGCAAAGAAGCATGATGAAGAAGCCCACAAAATAAGCAAAAAGAAGTCCAAAGGGATTGCTATCTTGAAATCCAAGATGTAAGGCATCCGATATAACTGCTCGGAACTTACTTGAAGGCAAACTACCAGTGATTTGGTAGGTAGGCATACCACCAAACATGGAGTTTGTCCAAGAAGTAGTTTTGCCTGTTTCGGCTTTATACTCAAGTGCCTCTTGTGCTGCACCTTTCCAGTTATTGACATCACCTTGCACCAGCACTTTGCCCTCAAGCAGAGGTGCACAATAAATCATTGCTATCGCCACAAATGCCACAATTGCCACAGCATAGGGCAGCAGTTTCTTCCAATCAAATTGCTTCATTGTATTTAATATATTTGTATAGAGTTGTGTAGTGTGGTGTAGAGTCGTGTAGCGTTGTATCTTTTGCAAACAATGCTACACTACCCTAAACTATCCTACACCATTCTGAACAGCGCGCAGCGCCTTTGTTATACCACACCGCTAAAGCCCATGAATGCCATAGCCAAGAGGCCAGCAGTCAAAAGAGCGATAGGTGTACCTTGCATAGCTTTTGGCACTTTAGCCAACGCTAATTGTTCGCGCATACCTGCGAACAATACCAATGCCAACGCAAAACCAATAGCCGTTGCGATAGCAAACAACATACCTGTCAACAAGCCTGGCTCTGCGCCCATAGGCAACTTATATGTGCCGCTGGCTACCATGATAGCCACACCCAACAAACAGCAGTTTGTGGTGATCAATGGCAAGAACACACCCAATGCTTGGTACAAGGATGGAGAGATCTTCTTCAGAATAATCTCAATCATCTGCACGAGGGCTGCAATCACCAAGATAAACAAGATGGTTTGCAAGAAGCCCAAGCCCCATGCATTTAACAATTGTTGCAAGAGGTAGGTTACAAGGGTAGCCAAAGTCATGACAAACAACACGGCTGCACCCATACCCAGCGCAGTATTGATTTTCTTACTTACGCCCAAGAATGGACAGATACCCAAGAACTGACTCAATACGATATTATTCACGAATATCGCAGAGATAAATATCAGAAAATATACCATAATCTTATTTCTTCAAAAGTTTTTGTACCAATGCCATCAAATAGCCCAATACGATGAACGCACCAGGAGCGAGCACGAAAATCAACATACCATAGGTCTCGCTATAGAGGTTCAGTCCGAAGACACAACCTGTACCCAGCAACTCACGCACTGCACCAATCAAAGTCAATGCCAGCGTAAAACCAAGACCCATACCCAGACCGTCCAAGGCAGACAAGCCCACGGTGTTCTTAGCAGCAAACGCCTCTGCACGACCAAGTACGATACAGTTCACCACAATCAGCGGGATAAACAAACCCAACACCTCATAGATAGCAGGCAAATATGCTTGCATCAAGAGTTGCACCATCGTCACGAAAGTAGCAATCACCACGATAAACGCAGGGATACGCACTTTATCGGGAATCAAGTTCTTCAAGAGTGAAATCACCACATTCGAGCAGACAAGCACGAAGGTAGTAGCGAGTCCCATAGACATACCATTGATAGCAGAAGTGGTAGTCGCCAAGGTAGGACACATACCCAGCACGAGAGCGAACACAGGGTTCTCGCGCAAGATACCATTCAATACTGTATTTAATGCTTTATTTTTCATTGTTGGCCTCCTTTCTTTTGACAATGTTTCTCGCTGCAACCTGAGCATGTAGCAGGGTCATTACCATAAGGGCAAGCACCTTCAGCCACTTCTGCGGCAGGGGCTTCCACCTGTGTCGCACCGCTGATTGCCTCGATTGGCATTGGTTGTTGTGCGATGCCGTTGTATGCTTTGACTACTACTTCGAGGAACGCGCGCGAGGTGATAGTTGATGCGGTGATCGCATCCACATCACCACCGTCTTTGCTCACGCTGAAGTTGGTAGTAGCAGGGTTCTTACCCAGAATGTTGGATTTTGGTTTGTCAGGGTTGCAGAACCATGTGCTCATCAGTGCACCTAGACCTGGGGTCTCGGCTTGCTCCAATACCACGTAGCGAACGACATCGCCTACATTGTTGAAACCAACCATCAAGCGGAAAGTGCCGCCAAATGGCATGTTTTGGTTACCCTCGGTACTTGTCTCTACGGCAGTACCGATCCACTCCTCGCCTACATACGCTTTGTAGAGGGTCACGCCATTGCTCTGTTCTGCTTCAGCAATACGGATATCGCCTTCTACCTCTGGGAGCACTTGCATGATAGCGCTTTGTTGCTTCTCAGTCATTGCCGCAGCGATAGGATCTTTGGTCAGCATATATACGCCAGCCAAAGCAGCCGCAGCCACCAACGCGATGAGCGTCAGCGATAACAACATATTCTTAAATGAACTTTGTAATTTTGCCATAGTCCTGTCCTCCTTATGCTTTTTTCTTCTCGCCAAAACGTTTTGGACGAATGAGGTTCAACAATGGTGCGCAGGCATTCATGATAAGGATAGCGAATGACATTCCTTCTGGGTAAGCACCCCAAGTACGGATCACCATCACAATCACACCGATACCCACACCGAAGATGATCTTTCCCCAATTGCTCATAGGAGAAGTCACATAGTCGGTAGCCATGAACCATGCACCCAGCATCATACCACCGGTGCAAAGACTCAGCATCACATATTCGCCTGTGCATACGCTCTCTGGCAACATTCCAGCCCAACCAGTTACCGCAGCAAACAATGCCACAGTAGCCATGATGCTCACTGGGATATGCCATGTGATGACGCGGGTAGCGATGAGGAAGATACCACCTGCGAGCAAGAGCAATGCGCTTACCTCGCCCAGACTACCGCCCATCTTACCGATGAGGATATCCCACATCTCAGGCACTGCGCTCATCATGCTGTCGCTACCCGTCAAAGCCACTTTCATGGCAGCCAGAGGAGTAGCACCTGTAGCAGCGTCCACATACGAGGTAGCAAAACCTTGTGGCACAGGCCATGTAGTCATCTGAGCAGGGAAAGAGATCAAGAGGAACACACGACCCACAAGAGCAGGGTTGAAGATGTTTTGTCCTAATCCACCGAAACTCATTTTCGCTACGCCGATAGCCACCAACGCACCGATAATCACGATCCACCAAGGCAAGTTGCTTGGCAAGTTGAATGCCAACAACAGACCTGTCAGTACAGCAGAGAGGTCGCAGATAGTGGACTTTTGTTTCAAGATATATTTCGCAATCAGCCACTCAAACAGCACGCATGCTGCCACGCTGATGGCAGTGGTGATGAGTGCGCCCCAACCGAATTGCCAAACGCTGACTGCGTAAGCTGGCAGGAGGGCGATAATCACCAACAGCATATTTTTCCGCACGCTATCACCGCTATGGAAGTGTGGTGCGGGAGATACTATAAATTGTTTCATTTATTCTAGCCTTTAAACTTTAAACTCTAAACTTTCAACTACTTATTCGCTGCTTGACGAGCGCGAATGATTCCTCCTACTTTTGCTTTACCCATGCGCACATAGTCGAGCAGTGGCAAGTGGCTTGGGCAGGTGAATTGGCAGCAACCGCACTCGATACAGTCCATGATATTGTGGTCTTCCATCTCGTCCCACATGCTGTGCCATGCTTGTTTGGACAAGAGCCATGGCTCCAAGCCCATTGGGCAAGCACCAATACATTTGCCGCAGCGCACGCAGTTCGTAATCTCTTGGCGCAGACTCTCTGCCTCTGGCAAGAACAGCAGGCCGCTCACGCGCTTGTTGCTAGGCATATCGATATTGCTCATTGCGCGACCCATCATAGGACCACCGCCAATCACTTTACCTGTATCCTCTGGCACACCGCCTGCAAGAGCTACGACCTCGGTCAATGGTGTACCGAAACGCACATCATAGTTACCTGGTTTAGCCAAGCTCTTACCAGTGACGGTCATCACGCGCGAGATGAGTGGTTTGTTCTTTTGAACGGCCTCATATACCGCATAGATAGTAGCCACGTTGTCCACCACAGCACCTACCTCAATTGGCAGCGCACCGCTTGGCACTTGGCGACGGATACATGCATCAATGAGTTGTTTCTCGCCACCTTGTGGATATTTCAGTTTGAGGGCTTTCACCTCAATACCGAGCACTTTGCTTGCAAGAACTGTCATATGCTTGATAGCGTCGGGTTTGTTGGCCTCGATACCGATAATCGCTTTCTCAATGTTCAGCGCACGCATCAAGAGTTGAATACCGATGATAATCTCCTCGCCGTGCTCGAGCATGAGTTGGTGGTCGCAAGTCAAGTATGGCTCGCACTCCACGCCATTCACGATCAGCACTTCTGCTTTCTTGCCTGGAGGAGGAAGGAGTTTCACATGGGTTGGGAAACATGCGCCACCCAAACCTACGATACCTGCCTCTTGTACCTTATCTATGATATGCTTTGGTTCGTAGTCTAATTTGCGAACGATATCCTTGCTGCGGTCGATGGTCTCAAGCCACTCGTCGCCCTCCACATCCATGAAGATGGCAGGCATTTTCATGCCCCATGCATCGATGGTGGTGTCAATCTTGGTGATGGTACCACTGAAAGGAGCGTGGATATTCGCACTCACGAAACCACCTGCTTTGGCGATCAGTTCGCCGACTTTCACTTTCTGTCCTTTCTCCACTACTGCTTGCGCAGGCGCACCGATGTGTTGTACCAACGGAATGATTGCTTTCGCTGGCAATGGGCACTCGGTGATAGGTTGATGAACAGAGTATTGCTTATTATCATGTGGATGA
>JAFTHS010000085.1 GCA_017457295.1 Paludibacteraceae bacterium
TACCATACCGTGCCGCCGTTCCACTCTTTTGTCTTGTAAGTGGGGATAGTGCTTGGGCGCATCTCGTGATTGCCGTGAATGCATAGGATTGTTGTGCCTGCTTTGGCAAGTACATTCTTGGTGTGGCAGTCGATTCTCTCGCCATAGTAATTGGCGCCGACATCGCCGAGAATAATGAGCACGTCATCGAGCTTGAGGTTCAGCTTCGTGCTTATTCGCAGTATCTCTTTGGCATTGCCGTGTATATCTCCGGTAAAGTACACCATATTATCATCTCCTTTCTGTGTTGCAAAGATTATATCACATTTTATTCGGTAAATCCTGTCCAAATAGAAAACATAAGAACGAAAGGCTGAAATGTATGAGCACGTCCTTCTTTTTCAGCAATCATTCTTATTTTTATGACCATCTGTTTGATATGAAAAAGCCCTCGAGTGAATGAACGCTCAAAGGCTTTTTCATCCCAAACAGAAACAAAGCCAAGATCGAGGGTTTATCTCCATCTTGACAAATAACTGTCTATGGCGATATTGCTTTACTTCGAAGTATGACCTATACTTATTTCAGCGGTCTGTGTTCTCGGTGGGAGCGTTTAATCTCCTTGGCAATATCGAGGATCAGCTTTTTTTCGTACTCGGTACAATCTCGGAAGATGTCATCCAAGTCGTTATGGATATCTGCTTCGTTATGCTTGAGGTTATCCCCGAGGAGCACATCCACAGATACCTCAAAAT
Organism: Paludibacteraceae bacterium; assembly: GCA_017457295.1. Classification (GTDB taxonomy): domain Bacteria; phylum Bacteroidota; class Bacteroidia; order Bacteroidales; family Paludibacteraceae; genus Colicola. Next base: position 735 of record JAFTHS010000085.1, read on the forward strand.
AATTGGCGATATCTACGAGAGCTTCCAAGCTCAAAAATCTTGTTGCGGTTTCCACGTAGCAGATGTAACTATTGGATCGGTTGATCTGCTCAGACACGTATGCTTGGGAAAGGTGCCGCTGTTTTCTCAGTCGCTGAATCCGCTGCCCAATGATTAAATAATTGAGTGCCATATGTATTTTTCCTCCTTTCCAAAAAATATTTACACTCAATTATAAACCACAGACTGAATTTCAGTCTATGCATTATATAAATATCGTCCATTTCCTGATATAATTTAGGGGTAATATCGTCTATGGGCTATATTTTCGGGTATAGACTATATTTGAGGAGGTGACACGATGGAAGATGCAATTTTAACCGAATTGAAGCAGATCGGTGCTCGTATCAGAGCTGCCCGTCTTGATCAAAAATTGAGCCAACAAGAGTTGGCAGAGGCTTCGGGGATTTCCTTGCCGCATATCAGCGAGATTGAGCTCGGCAAGTGCAAAATGAATATTATTACCTTCCGTCAGATCACGGAGGCGCTTCAAGTTTCAGCGGATTCCATTCTTCGCTCAGATGTTCCCGAGGTTAAGAATATCTACAAGAAGGAGTTTTCCGAGCTCTTTGATGATTGTACTCCCCAAGAGCTTGAGGTTTTACTCAATCTTCTGAAGACCGTCAAGGCAAATATGCGCAAGCCGCAAGATGACCAATAAAGAGTGAATTTTTCGAAGTTCACTCTTTTTTCTTTCGGCATTTTTGGACTTTTTTCGTGATTTATAACGCTACAGATAGTATCTTGTCTGTGGCGTTATTTTCTTTTTCTGCATACAGTCATATAATGTTTGTAATCGTTTTAATAGGAGGAAGTAATGCAGAAAAATCCAATACCCGAATCTCGTTTGTCTGTTACCCATAAACAAGGCAACGATATGTGGAATTTGGTTAAGTACGGTCGTGACGACGAAGGAAATATTATTAAGCTCGATCCCGAGGATGAGCAGAAGATAAAAGACCTATCTGACCATATGGCTTGGATCACTACAATTCCACATGAAATACCAAGCCCTTATCACCATTTCAAAATTGGCGTATATATTCGCTATTTCAATCAAACCAAGTATCCGAACTACCTCGACTATCACAAGGCGGAATA
>JAFTHS010000086.1 GCA_017457295.1 Paludibacteraceae bacterium
ATCAAACCTCAACCAAAGTACAATCATCCCAAGAGTGAGCAGCTCGATTATCAGTACGACGTGACAAATGAATTGGTACATAAAAAAGGGTGTCCCAACATTCCCGAAGGAGTGGATATGCTTGGGTACAGCACTTTGGCGACATGCATTCGAAAAGGATATAAGCCCTGTTCATGCTTGCGAGAAGAATACAGGCAAGCAAAACGAGAAAAGGTTATAGACGAAATAAATCGCTCTCAATACACATTCATGTATGCTGAGCACGGAACGGTTTTTCACAGATATGACTGCCATCTTTTGCAGAACGCTAATCATGTGCTTGGAACAATAAAGTACGATACCATAGCAAGCAAAGGTCTACGGCCATGCAAGGTTTGCAAACCTTCACCTGCAGATATGATAAATCCTCTTGTGGCACAGCAAAATGTTCGGAGGATGGTAGAACCACAAAAGAAAAAGCTCAGAAGCAGCCTTACACGCTCCGAGATGACTGCTATGACTCGACTGAAGCAATCACAAAAAGAGCGTTTCTCGGGAGCTCTTGAACAAGAGATGACCTCACAAGAACGCTCAGATCTCTTTACGCTGACACAACCTCGCTTTGCATTCTTTGCAGCTCGTGGGTATAAAAACTTCCATCTGCGGAACTGCACGAGATTTGAAGGACGAACAGATATCCGTGGCTTTGAAACCTTTGCTAAGGCAAAGAGAGCTGGATACACTCCCTGCAGGCATTGTAGACCTACAGATAGATATGATGTTAAAGTTTCCATCCCCATCGATAATAAGGTTCGCACAGATGAAACTATCGAAGATTTACAGGTATTATGCGATCAGTATGGATATGAGTGGAAAGCATATGCTGAATACTTTGAACTGACTACGCCTGTGGGAAAATGGCGCATCGATATAATGGCACGACCGGTAACCGTTGAACACATTAATCTTGCCAAGCACCCTAACAGAGAAAGATATCATCAACAGCATAGAATTTTTCTGTCGATGCTCGATGCATTGAAGTATATACACAAGCACGACTCTAATTTAGAAAAAGTGGAGGATGAAGATGATGACTGAGTGCATTCTTTTTAGAGGTACACCCACTAAAATGAAGCTAATCTCAAATGGTCTTTGCTATGGCCCCTGTCCTCTTGCGGATCAGGAGATAGAACAGCGAATAACAATTACTCCAACACATATTTGGGTTAGCAGGTATGACTATGGTGAAGGAATGCCTTACAAATTGCGTCAAAGGTTCGATGGAAGAATCGCACGTGAAAATGGTGAGGCCATATTAAGAGCTGTTGGCGATTATTTTAAGAGCAGCGATCATATTCTGCCATTTGCAACGGATGTCGGAGAATGGGAACTAATACTAACAAACGAAAATAATGAAGAATTTCGCTTTGAAGGTTCTCTAATTCCACTTGATACTGTGTTAGATGAGATTAGTTCGGATATGCGAGAACGACTCGATATGCCATTCTTATATCTTTTCAACGGTGAGGACAACCAAGACAAGATAGATAGAATAACAATAGAATACAGCCGAGTTACCAAATACGATAAACCTAAGGATTTGAGCGATGCCGACTATGATTATATTACGTGGAATTATTCAGAAAAGCTTACGATTGATCGTGAAACGGAAACCATAGAGTACTTCAGAAAAATAGGTTCTGAATGCGACACAACGTGGAAATACCATGTGAATGGCGGCGTTGAGCAATTATTAGATGAAACCGATGCGGATATGTTTGAGGATATAGAAGGCAATCCATCAGATGCAATGGACAACCCAAAGGAAAGCAAAACATATACTATAACAATAGACTTTGCCCACCTTCCGTCCAAAACGATATCAGGAAGTTTTGACCGCAGAGGTTTGCCAACGGAATGGGCATCATTTGCTAATGATTTGCGTGAGTTTTTATTGTTTTACGGTGAAGGTGAATTGCTTGATCGAAGGTTCTATGAAGCACAGAAACTGTGTCCCGGCGACATCATTTACTTGTCCGTATCATTTGGCGATACCTATAAAACGTATTACTATAAGACTGAGGATAACAGCATAGATGTTGGCGATTTGGTCGTAGTACCTATTGGAACCGATGGTAAAGAACGAATTGTCAAAGTTGTAAAGAAAGAATACTTCCAATCATCTTCGCTACCTATGCCTTTTGAAAAAGTCAAAGCGGTTATTGAAAAACTCAAACCGCCTGCCGATGAAGGCCCGGCGATAGATTGCCCCGTTCTAAAGAAGAAGATTAGCGTTGACGAATGCTATGATTACTGTTGCAACGGCTTTGATGTTCATACGGATACAGAAGCCGAGCAATGTGATGCACGGTGCGAGAAATGCAGATATTACGCAGAATAAGAAAGGAGCTATTAGCATGAAAAAGGAAACATTAAGACAAAT
>JAFTHS010000087.1 GCA_017457295.1 Paludibacteraceae bacterium
GAAAGATGATTGGCCACAGACGACATAAAAACATCAGCAGCGCAAACATTCCGAGGATTACGATTACTTCGTAGGCAATATGCCGTTTCCAATCCTTTTTCATAGCACTTTTTGTCCTTTCGCATGAAGATCTGGCGGTAAGTAGATGTGCAGCTCACTGGCCGTATTCTCATCCGCCTGGTTTGTCAAGATGATGGCCGCAGGCTGTGTACGGTCGTACAGCTCGCCGGGAATAGTCCCATGGCTTGCAAGTGCCTGACCGAACACAGTCTTTCCGCGAAAACCATCTCGAAGTTGCAGAACCTGACGAAAAGCACCACTGTCTCGATGGACACAGATGCGATATTGCTTCGCCGGCGAAACACAGAGCAAGATGCTTCTGAGCTCGTCATCGGTCAAACAACCGTCGGTTCGTGTGTTCAGAATTGCTCTGAACTTAAGATTCCTGTCCGTCTCCGTAAGAAGACAGAACGCTTGATTCCGCATTAAGGCACCTCCTTGTAACGCAAAAAGGCGCACATGTTGATACCCGAAAGTAACCCATGTGCGCCTTTAATACGCCAGATTCATTTGTTGCCCCAATCAGTTCTCATCAAAGAACGAACCGCCGCCAAAAGGTTCAAAGCCGGTGAAACCACCTTCATTAGAGCCTGTAGGTGCGGGTGCTCCCTGAGAAGCAGCCTGATTGCCAGTGCCATTGCCCTGAGAATTGCCGTCCTTACCGCCGCCAACGGAAGCATACTCGATGTCCTCAAGGATGATGACAGGAGCACTCTTCTTTTCGTGCGTGGTCTGGTCTTCCCAGGTGTCCTCGTCAAGCCGTCCGAAGATGTTCACGAAGGAACCGTCCTTCAATTTCATCTTCTCGATGCGATCGACGATGGAGCCGAAGCCCTTTACGGAATAGTTGAGCCATCTCGAATTTCCGTCTGCCTTCGGGTCGTAGACCTTCTTGCCGATACGGAACCTCACTGCCAACGACTCGTTGGTTCTTGTGATGCTGATGGCGGGTTTGTTGTCATACCCCTTAGATATGACGACCTGTGTTGCGATTACCTTTAACATGGTAAACTCCTTTCTGCAGTTTTTAGCTGCCAGTAAAATAATATATTTCAACCTGCAATGCAGGACGAAACCAGGAAATAAAAAAAGTGCCATTCACCCCAAATGGGATAAATGACACTGTATAATTCTGATAAACTGTGATTTCCTAACGGAAAACAAAGAAACTTAACATAGTTATTATAGCATATGAATTCCGTTTAGTCAATCCTTAGCAGAAAATCAGTCTTTAATCGTCTTTGAAATTTCAGTCTTGGCAAAGTCCAGAGCTACGCAAGCCCGGACAATATCAAAACGAAAACTACCATCCTCGGTTTCGTTCTGCTCAATGATTTTCTTTATATCTTCAAGCAGCTCATAGAGTTTTTCCTTGTCTGCATTCATTTTTGTACCCCTTTTCCAATGTCCAGAGCGTAATAGTTACCAATTAAGTATCCGCCGTCCTGGTCATACACCTGTGTGCTCTCTGCAAGATACACAACAACAGTATCTCCCACAGCAATTCTCTTTATGCGATGACGAATCATAATCTTGAGGTTGTTTTCCGCGAGTTCAAGGGTGATGCTTTTGATTCGCTTTCTGAGACCGGTTGTTTCGATATGCTCACAGATGCCTTCAACGCACACGTAATTACCCTTGTAACTATTATAGAACAACAATATCGCATTTACAATTAGGAACACCGCAAAAAAGAC
>JAFTHS010000025.1 GCA_017457295.1 Paludibacteraceae bacterium
AGGAGCAATCACCGCAGGTTATCGCATTGATGAACAAAGAGCATTAGGTGGATCACTTGTAGCACTTGCATTGTCTAATTATCTTACACAAGGAATAATCAGTGTTGCTCATATGTGGCGCATAAAAGAAGGCGAAATGACGGTGGAAGAAGATGGAGATATTTCATTTGTCTTCACTACCTTCGGAGGTACCAAAATATCTGCTATTTACGGAACTCCAGAAGTGGCTGTAGATAATGTCTTTATTGATGATAATAACGTACAAAAGATTCTACGCAACGGTCATCTCATAATCATCAAAGATGGTAAAGAGTATGATATAATGGGCAATATTATTAAGCACTAATCAAATAATAGATTAATAAAAAAAGAGTTCGGTAATTAACCGAACTCTTCTTTTTTATACCTATTATATTCGCTCACCCATGACATTAAATATCTGGTTATTACGAATAATAAGTAATTGTCCATTTTGTATAATTTTTTGGGTATTGGATATCGAATTTTGAATATTTGATAGCCCCGTAGGTGTACCATCGTACACAATATGTACAGATACACCATAAGAATTGAAAGCATTGACTTCCATGTGTGGATATCCAAAATCGTCTTTATATACTTTCACCGTACCACTAACTAACAACCACAGCGGAACAGCAAAACCGCCTTCTGCTTTCTCAGCGTAGAAGGAAGGCCATACGCCATTGCCTTGTACACCTGGGTTAGCTTGTACTGTACCATATTCTTCCGTGTAATTGATTGGATATATGCCCTCGGGTATAATAATGTCCTCATCTGCTTCATCCGTATAGAAGAAGAATTCCGCTTCATCGGATTCGTCCTCGGCAATCAGTTGTAGGAAAATATAGCCGTTGGTTGCGATTTGATTATCAATATTTACATAATCAGCAGTCGTGTAAGTCCGATCTACTTCCTGATAAGGTTCATCATAATCCAAATATGTATTATAAGTTGTTGTCATCTTAATATGATATTCAATGGCATTGGAGCAAATTACTTTAGCTTCTGCAGTAATAGTACCATCGGTAGCAAGTTGCACTTCTAAGATACCTTTCTCTACCGTATAAGGTGCCATATCTGCCGAGGAATACACATATGTATCACCACCAGAGAAATCATATTGTCCCTCACCAAACTTACCAAATAAACCATCGTTGACAAATGTACCTGCCACTTCATCAGTCATTGGCGTTAGTGACACAAACCACGCTGAATCTGGTGTATAGGCAGATAAGGTATAATAGCCATCGTTTATACCATTGGTAAAGTTCACTGGCATATCAATCACCACAGTATCCACTGGCGTTGGTACTACATACCAATACTCTATATCATATTGTACCGAATCCCAACCAATCACACTAGCTTTAATCACAGTGGTATCACCATACTGATTTAATACACCATTCACATCGGCAATTTGCACCGAACGTTGTGTTGACTTATTATAGATTCCCGAATAATCCATTACCACATTGTCTCTACCAAACTCTTCGCCGAGCCCGATACTATATATGGTCAATGAAGCGTCATAATCAGCGCTGGTATTCTCGTGCAAGAGCTGGATCATGTTGAGTTGATCAGGTCTGAAAGTGGCTATAGCAGGCTCCTCAAAACTAATCTTCACCGTTTTAGTTGGCTCTGGCACAACATACTTCATATCAATGGAGTACCAGTTGTAATCGCTACCATATGCCTCTATGTTTGCTTCCCAACCGTCTGTGACTTGGGTAAGTGTGAGTGTGGCATAGATGGCTGGTTGTTCCATCCATGTGACCTTATCGGCTATGGTAAGCCCCACATTTTTATACACACCTTCCTCTGCACGAGTGCCTTCGTACATCGCAAACACATCGTATTCATTCGACGAACCTGTAACCATTATGAACCCTAATGCAGCAAGACTCTCATCTACCTCCAAGTTGTTGCACGACACACGAATCGTATCTTGTGCTGCTGGTAGTGGAGCTGTAAGATATACAACGTGTTGCACTGTATCTTGGTTAAAGAACAATAGCTCTGCTTCATACTGCAATGAGCCATCTTCCATATACCTACCCACGACATTTAATGTCGCTTGCAATATGTCTTGTTTTACACCCTTGTACTCAATCCGAGTCATTCCAGTTTCGAAATCCTTATGCGTATAGAAACCATCAACCACATTCGATTTCACACTCAAAAGAATATCCATATCTGCGTTATTACCATCCAGCATATACACACCATCATACATCGTCAGCGTCGTTTTATCAATCTGATTATACACCGTGGAACTCGGAATATACACATTGTGCACAGCGTGTAATTCATACGTATTATCTTTAATCAACCAAATGAGCATCCAATACGATTTGCTTAAGATAGTTGCCTACCTGCTTTTCCGATATGGTCATGGTGATGTCGGAGAAATAAATCTCATAGAAGGAGTTATCTGAGGAATACCAGCCCCAAGTCCAGTCCCAACTAATATCATCAAAGGTATAAGTTCCGCAATAATTATCTTCATCGCCGAACCAGCACAAGCGGAATGTATATCCTTGCGCCTCCAAAGCAATATACCATTCACTTGTCTCAGCATCGTATTCAGGTCCCACCAAGAAACCTTCGCCGTTTAATATAATGGCGTCGGTTGAGGTTTGTTGCTTGATGGGCATGCCATACCGTCTAACTGGTGTATCCGCTTTTACAGGAGATACAGAAGTATGCTTGCGAATATCTTGCCTTTTGCTTAAGACAACTTTAGATACATCATCCCCTTGTTTTGTAAGTGGGAATGTAATTTTCTCCAATGCCAACATACTAGTTGTCAACATTGTCACCATCAACAAAGTAACTATTTTCTTCATACTCTCACCTTATTTAATTTATCTCACGCGCGCGCCAGAAGCGTTGTACAAACCATCGTGGCGTAGGATATACATTTGACCATTGATAATGAGTTTCTTAGCCATAGGTTTTCCGCTCACGACATCCGAGCCCTCACCCCAAACATTCTCTACATCAGTAGTGAGATCGCTCTCGTACCAAAGCACAAGGTTGTCGCCTATTTCCCAAGGAGCGTCCACATTCTCACCCAACTGATATCCATGCTTGCCCAACCACTCTACGGTCACATTAGCCCATGCCAAGTTAGCACCCTCGGTGGTTGTATCTGTCATTTGAACATTAGCGTCCAATGCTGCTAAATCAGAGATTACGTAGTTGTCTTTGAATCCCTTCTCCGCTGGGAAATAGACTCTTGGCCACTCGCTTTTATCTGAGTTGTAATCGGTAATTTTATCCCAGTCATACTCATAGCTATCGCCACTGGAGAAACCGACCACGCGGTGAGCTATCACATCTTTGCCATCAGGAACTGTGATAGCACTCACACCTACTAAGCAGTTCATTACCAAGGTGTCGGTTGAGGTGCCTGTTGCATCGGTTGACACTTCACCTACAATACCACCCACTTTACCTACCTTCGCTGTATCTGACAAGGTAATAGTACCTTCTGCATAGCAATTATTAATCAATGCACGACCACTCTTACCTACAACACCACCTACTGTTTGGCTACTATAGAGATCCGCATCCACACGGCAATCATACACAGGAGCATCGCTACTAATAGCACCTACAATACCACCCACTACATCTCCTCCTTTAGCTGTACCAGTGAACAGACATGCATGGATATTAGTAGAAGTATTGGCACTTCCTACCAAACCACCTACTTGAGCAGTGGGAGCCGTAATCTCAGCACCTGTTACTGAGCAGGTATTTACATCTAAGTACAGATTAGCTTCACCTACCAAGGTACCAACTACATTTTCGTAGCCCACACCTTTTACCACAGGATTCATCATATGCACATTGCTTAGCGAAGCATAAATTTCTGTGCCCTCTTCACCACCACCTTGCATTGTATTTGCCAAGATACCAGTTGCAATGTTCATATGCTTATCAGTCAAAACCAATGTTGGATTCTCAAGCACTAAATTGCTCACACTCACACTATCCACCATCTCACCAAATAATCCACCACCGACTAAGCACATGTTGCTGAGTTTATAGTTTTGACCATCCAACTTACCACCAAATACATTCTTCACGCCTTCAAATGGAACTGACAAGAAATCAATATCATTAGCCACTACATAGTGGGCCATAGGTGCGTTATTAATCAACTTGAAGTCGTTTGGACAAGTCAACTGATAGGGTGCAACTGCAGTACCTGCACCTTGCAATGCACTCTCGTTGAGCGGAAGAGGAGTGTAATGCAGGGTTATTGCATCGTTGTTGGCATATACGCACAAGAGCATTGGAGTGGCAGCATTGTCGAACAAATATACCATACTCACTTCGCCCATGACATCGTCCTCGCCATACTCCAACAGCACTTTGCCTTCGGTATTGCAAATCATCAAGACAGTCTCTTTGTCGGTGGTATTCTTGGGATTATAGCGTTTGGCTAATACCATATACTCGCGAGCGTTGTCGGTGTTAATCAACCATGGGTTCAACACGTCCGCTGTGATATTCACTTGTGCTGTTTCAATATATTTACCCATATTAATTCTCTCATAACGATTGAAAGTACCATCTGCATTCAACCACGCAATATCCTGACTAATAGTGCCATCAGCCTCGTTATTACCTTGCAATAGCGCCACAGCGTACTCATACGAATCGCCTTTGGCGTAACGGTCGATATTGCTTGAGAGCACTTTGCCGTCTTCCAAATAAATCGAAATCTCGGTTTGAGATTCACAAGAAGGAAGGTTTACAAAGAAGAACTCACCATCGTACTCCTCCTTGATAAACATCCATTGATCCTCTTGACCAACCACAGGGCTCATCATCACACTACCCTTGGTGTTCTCAGCAATAGTCTTTTGCTGGTTGCCTGCTACATCGTACAAAAAGTAAGAATTGACAGAACCATCGTCTTCCAAATTGTATTTCTCAAGGGTAATCACATACGAACTCACACTACCATCAGCCCCCAGCACAATATCCTTTGAGCCATTTAGTCCACCTAATTTAGGGAAGGTATAAAGCAATTTCTCGTTAGCGTCTTGTACAATAGGTATTTTGGTGGAAGTCAGTTCCTTATAACTTTGATTAAGATAGCTAATAACCAAATTGTTATTCTCCGTTACCACAGGGTCTTGGTCGTATGGCGTACCAGGAACAAAATAAGGTTTCTCATATTGTTGCACGACATAGTTGATAAACTTGCCATTCTTAAGCATATAGAATGGTTGCAAGTCGTTGAGTGCAGCCACATTAGCATATGGTACACGGAAAGTGTGATCTACACCACCACCAAAAGTAGCTCGGCGACGAACATCAAAGCACAAAGTGTGCTCATCTGCGTTATTCTTTGCGCTGTCGCGTTGGAAGACCATTACATAATTCTCATTGTAGTCGCCCATATTCTGCGCAGCTACACGCACACCCTCTACCGTTTTGATAGGAGTAGTAACGGTTTCGCCTTCTGCAAGCGAGAACACATGATTAATGTACAACCCCTCGTAATCTTTCGTAGTAGCATGCAAGAAAAGCATCACCTCGTAGCTATTGGCATTCGAGTCGAAAAAACGCTCCGTCACCAAGCCATCAATCTCAGCTTGATTGATACCAGTAACATTCTCGTCGTCAATCTTCAACGAGTCAACAATCGCACCAACCAACTGGTTCTGAGCATCATACACTTGCACTTTTACACAGGTGTACATACCATACTTCTTCTCAAACGAAGCTGTATATGTCCATGTTGTGCCATCTGGAGCATTCAAAAATCCATAATTGTCCACTGGTCCCAAAGTGCTTGTTTGCGCATTAGCACCTATTCCCATCATCAGCATTGCAGCTGCAATAATTGTCTTAAAAATCTTTTTCATATTTTTGTTTTGTTATTTACATTTCAAATATCGCGCCTTTTGTGCTTATATTACTTTCGGCTGCCGTATATATTTATTTTTCGCTGCAAAGATACTGCTTTTTTCTTACTTGTCCAAATTTTTCCTTATTTTTTATGTCTAAACCGCCACAATTACCACCCTATTATTTCTTGCTAAATCAGCAATGTAGTATGCTCGGCACAAATCTCCGAACGACTCGTCACATACGGAAACATCAAAAAACCTATGTCCGTGTCACGACTCGGCATGCTGCTGGGACAGCTGGGATACAAAGCGGTCAGACGTTTGATAAATGGAATTAGAGTTCGTGGATGGCTTGTGTATCAGAGAGATACGGAAGAAATAGTTTCTCTTAAAAGATTACTAAAAGAATAATAGTGGACAGATGGACAGCTAATTTCCAAATTATATATACCTACCCGCACACGGGTGAAGTTATAGAAACAGCTGTCCAGCTGTCCAGCTGTCCACCAACTCTTAACTCTTAACTCTCAACTTTTAACTTTTAACTCTTGGATAATGGACGCCCTGCGGGCTAATGGACGCTGCGCTATTGGGTAATGGACGCCTCTTTGAGGCTAATGGACAGCGTACCGCCCCGCACTCTTAACTCTTAACTCTTAACTCTTAATTGCCTTCTCCTCCCGAAGGAACTCCGAAGGAACTCCGCAGGAACTCTAAAGAGTTCCGCGGAAATTCCACCCCTACTATTTCATTTTTTAGGCGGTCGTGCCTACCCTGTACGGCACTACCCTATAGCCATTCGGCTGCGTAACCGCAAGGGTTACACCATTCTATGTATTGCGCTTAATCCTCAGAGTGGGAACTCTTCGGGCGCAATACTCGAAGTGCCATTCAAGGCACTTCTTCACGGCAGAAGAAAGTAGTTTCATCATTCTTTTTTATTTCGCTACTTTAACACTTTAACATAAAAAAAATACCATAAATTGTGTTTTTCTTGTCTTAAAAGTATAAATGTTTGCTCAAGTGATTTATTTTTTATACCTTTGTACCCAAATTGCGTATTTTGCGCATTGGGGTATTATGATATATCGGATATTGATTGAAACTTTTTTTAATAAATAAAATATGGCAGACGATAAGAAAATTATTTTTTCAATGGTTGGAGTGAGCAAAACCTTCGCTCCACAAAAACGAGTACTCAACAACATCTACCTTAGCTTCTTCTATGGAGCAAAAATTGGTATCATCGGTCTCAACGGTGCAGGTAAATCCACTCTTCTCAAGATTATTGCAGGTATTGAAAAGAACTACGAAGGTGAAGTGGTATTCTCACCTGGTTATAGCGTAGGTTATCTAGAGCAAGATCCTCAACTTGACCCCGAAAAGACCGTGCGCGAGTGTGTGCAAGAGGGTGTACAACCCATCATGGATATGCTCGCCGAATACGATGCTATCAATATGGCATTCGCTGAGCCAGATGCCGATTTCGATAAGTTGCTTGCCCGTCAAGCCGAATTGCAAGACAAGTTAGATAGTGCCGATGCATGGAATATTGACACCCGTCTTGACCGCGCTATGGACGCATTGCGTTGCCCTGCTGACGATGCACAAGTGAAGCATCTGTCGGGAGGTGAGCGTCGTCGTGTAGCACTATGTCGTTTGCTACTTCAACAACCTGATATCCTACTACTTGATGAGCCTACTAACCACCTTGACGCTGAATCAATCGACTGGTTGGAGCAACACTTGCACCAATATGCAGGTACAGTAATCTGTATTACCCACGACCGCTATTTCTTGGACAATGTGGCAGGTTGGATTCTCGAATTAGACCGTGGCGAAGGTATTCCATGGAAGGGCAACTACTCTTCTTGGTTAGAGCAAAAGACCGCTCGTATGGCAATGGAGGAGAAACAAGCCAGCAAGCGTCGCAAGACATTGGAGCGCGAGTTGGAATGGGTACGCATGGCACCTAAAGCACGTCAAGCCAAAGGTAAAGCTCGTTTGGCTGCATACGATAGGATGTTGAACGAAGAGCAGAAAGAGCGCGAGGAGAAGTTGGAGATATTCATTCCTAACGGTCCACGTTTGGGTAACAAAGTTATCAATGCTGAGGGCGTAAGCAAGGCCTTTGGCGAGAAACTGCTGTTTGAGGATTTGGAGTTTATGCTTCCACCTAATGGTATCGTAGGTATTATTGGTCCTAACGGTGCGGGTAAGACTACCCTCTTCCGTATGATCATGGGTATGGAGCAAGCCGACAAGGGTACTTTCACCGTGGGTGAGACTGTACGTGTGGGTTATGTAGATCAAGTTCACTCGAATATCGACCCAGAGAAAACCGTGTTTGAGACGATTGCCGAAGGCACTGAATATATCCGTGTAGGTGGACGCGAGGTAAACGCACGTGCTTATCTGAGCCGTTTTAACTTCACCGGTGCAGACCAAGAGAAGAAGTGCGGTGTATTGTCAGGTGGTGAGCGTAACCGCTTGCATTTGGCGTTGACCTTGAAATCAGAGGCGAATGTATTGTTGCTTGACGAGCCAACCAATGATATCGACGTGAATACCTTGCGTGCGTTGGAGGAAGGTTTGGAGAACTTTGCAGGTTGTGCAGTAGTTATCTCGCACGACCGTTGGTTCCTTGACCGTATCTGTACACATATTTTGGCTTTTGAAGGCGATAGCAAGATGTATTGGTACGAAGGTAGCTACTCGGAGTATGAGGCACACAAGAAGATGCGCCTTGGTGAGGATGCTACCGAGCCTAAGCGTATTCGCTATCGCAAGTTAGAGTAAGTTGCAGATATATGCTAAACGAGAAAGAAACAGAACATGCGATAAAACTGATAAAGGACACTTTTCAGTCTCATTTGTCCACATCGCTCAAGTTGCGACGTGTAACTGCTCCGTTGTTTGTAAAATCGGGTATAGGCCTCAATGATGATCTGAGCGGCAAAGAAGAACCTGTGCGTTTTGTAGCATCGGGTATCAATACGCAATGCGAGATTGTTCATTCGTTAGCAAAATGGAAACGAATGAAGTTATTCGATATGCGTGAAGAGCCTGGGTATGGTATCTATACCGACATGAATGCTATTCGCACCAGCGAAACACTAGACGAACTACATAGCTTATACGTGGACCAATGGGACTGGGAGAAAGTAATTATATCTGCAGAACGTACCATAGATGCTCTATACAATTGCGTAAAACTGATATACCAAGCTTTGCTCAACACAGAATATTTAGTCTGCGAGCACTTCCCTATTCTTTCTCCGTTTCTGCCTAAAACTATTCATTTTATTACCTCCGAAGAACTGCTGCAACGCTATCCTAATCAAACTGCTAAAGAACGTGAGAATAGCATATGCAAGGAATATGGAGCAGTATTTATCAGCGGAATTGGAGGTACATTATCTAATGGTGAAGTACACGATTTCCGCGCTCCCGACTACGATGATTGGACTACTCACGCTCCTACCAAAGAGGCACCCAATCATTGTGGCTTGAACGGAGATTTACTGATTTGGTATGCACCATTGCAGAAAGCAGTAGAGATATCTTCGATGGGTATTCGTGTAGATAAATCTGCTCTATTGAAGCAATTAGAAATAACGAATCATCTTGATTGGCAACAATTTACTTATCACAATGCTATTATAAACAACCAATTACCACTTACCATTGGTGGAGGTATTGGTCAATCTCGTCTATGCATGCTCTTGCTTCATAAACGACATATCGGTGAGGTACAAGCCAGTGTCTGGGACGAACAAATGATTGAGGATTGTCGCCAAAAAGGAATACATATTTTGCAATAACTAACTATAAAACATCAATCCCCTTGCTAGCTCTTTCTCCATTCATAGTATTCATGATAGTGTACCTTGTGGGGTCGCTATTAGCAGGCGATTTCTATAAATTGCCTTTGACTGTAGCATTTTTGATAGCTTCTGCGTATGCTATTTGTATTACACCTAAGATAAAACTAAAGGAGCGAGTCAACATCTTTTCTCGCGGTGCAGGCAACGAGAATATTATGTTGATGGTATGGATATTTGTGTTAGCAGGAGCATTTGCTAGTATAGCCGATCAAATGGGTGCTATAGATGCTACAGTGAATTTGACCCTGCGTTTTCTGCCAGCAAATATGCTGCTTCCTGGACTATTTTTAGCAGCTTGCTTTATCTCTCTATCAATAGGTACATCAGTCGGGACTGTAGTAGCACTAACTCCTGTGGCAGTGGGAATAGCGGAGCAAACAGGTTCTTCGCTCCCTATGATAGTAGCCATCGTAGTAGGCGGAGCGTTCTTTGGCGATAATCTGTCTTTTATATCAGATACCACTATTGTTGCTACGCAAACACAAGGATGCAAGATGAACGATAAGTTCAAGGCCAATATATGGTTGGCAGCACCTGCTGCACTGATTGTGCTAATAATTTACATTATCATTGGTCAAGGAGTAGAAACACCATCTGCTATACCAACGATAGAATGGTACAAAGTAGTTCCCTACATGGCAGTATTGATTCTGGCTCTTGCAGGATTGAATGTATTGGTGGTACTGCTAATTGGCATCATACTTGCAGGAGTAATAGGCATTCTTTGTGGCAGTTTTGATATGCTAGGTTGGATGGATGCTATGGGCAAAGGTATTATGGGCATGAGTGAACTGATTATTGTCACGTTGCTAGCAGGAGGCATGTTAGCTATCATTCGTCATAATGGTGGTATTGACTATTTGATTCAGGCATTGACCATGCGCATTAAAGGCCAACGTGGTGCTAAACTGACAATGGCACTATTGGTTATATTGGCCGATTTGTGCACAGCCAACAATACTATTGCATTAGTAACTGTAGGCCCTATGGCACGCGAAATAGCCGACCGATATGGCATAGATAAACGAATGAGTGCTTCGATTCTTGACACATTCAGTTGTTTTGCACAAGGACTGATACCTTATGGTGCTCAACTGCTTATGGCAGCAGGATTGGCATCAATTACTCCGTTTGAAATTATTGGCTATCTATACTACCCTATGGTATTGGGCGGAGTGGCACTCATAGGTATTCTATGCAATTACCCACGCAAATACAATAAGTAACATATTAGTTTATATTTTTTAAGGTTATGAAAAAATTTTACTCCTTTGTGCTACTCGCCTTACTTGCAGTAGTCACTATGGCACAAGAAGTGCCCAGTTCGTTTCCACGAAAATTCTTAATTGAGCATTTTACAGGCACTTGGTGTGCATATTGTCCAGATGGAATGTTTGCTATCGATTATACCATTCAAGAGTCCGACGTTCCATATATTTGGGTTAGCCAT
Source organism: Paludibacteraceae bacterium (assembly GCA_017457295.1). GTDB lineage: Bacteria > Bacteroidota > Bacteroidia > Bacteroidales > Paludibacteraceae > Colicola. The sequence continues at coordinate 11,235 of JAFTHS010000025.1, forward strand.
CACATAGATGATACATATAGTACGGAAGAGGGATATGATATATTCAATATTTATGCGTCATCCGTTCCTGCTAATCAAGTTGGGGTTCCTGCAATGATGCTCAATCGTACTCCACAGTCGCAAGGAATGGGTTTTCACCCAGGTTACTTGCCTAAAATGACTATTACTGATAAGACCACCGCAGAAGCTTCAGTAGTAATAGATCACACTTTTGATACAGAGACTCGTCAATTGGCCATTACCATTAGTGGACAAGTAGCTAATACCACCACAACTGCCTACCTTCTTACAGTATTAATCAAAGAAAATGGTGTGATTAGCGGACAGAGCGATGCATATTACGCTTGGGGCAGTACGTGGAAAGAGTTTCTTCACCCACGTTTGTCACGCGGTTTCTTGACAGCAGCAATGGGTGATAAAGTTGTAGTAGAAAATCAATCCTATAACAAGACTTATACCTATACAATGGATGAGACATGGATTCCTGAAAACTGCTGCATAGTAGCATATATCACTCCTGAAACTAACAACCCCATTATCAACGCTGAGCAAACTCCTATTGTAACCGAGACTACAGGTGGCGAACACTATTATCCTATGGGAATTACATCTATGAATGCCCCTAATGCTCCAGATAAGATTACATTTGATTCTATCGTAGTAAATAAGCCATCAGACAATAAACTAAAAGCACTTCTCTTGTCTAAAGAGATGGTATCTCATAGTGTATATGGGACCATGCAACCTGTATTAGTATTGGACATTAATACCACAGCAGATACATTGCCTATTGATACTTTAGATATTCTTCATGGCGATCAACTTAACTCTATTACGGCAGGATATTTCGAACTAGACTCTCTCTCTTTCGGGGGCTCGTGTTACCACTATGTTGACCCTATTGCTTTACAACAAGGCGAGTTGGTTCCATTCTTCACATGGCGTCTGAACAAAGGTAAATTGGCCGTAGACAAACAAGGTAACATATTGACCGCAGGAAATTTCTACAATGGTAAGCATTTTACGATGCGCTATACAATACCTACAACTTCGGTAGAAACAATCTTAACAGACAAAGATCAACATAATAAGTTCTTCCGTAATGGACAATTGATTATTCGTAAAGGCGACATGGAATTCACTATTTTGGGTAATACGTTGTAACAAATATATACCTCTTACATATAAAAAACAGGGAGTACGTGTACTCCCTGTTTTTTATGCATTACGCTTTGTATATTGCACTTATTTCACACGCAAACCAGTTATGCTGAACGTTTCTCCATTGCGAATAATGAACAACTGGCCATTGATGATTTGCTTTTGTACACTGGTTACAGAATCAGTTTCTATGTTTTCTACCGCCGTTATGGATGGGTCATACAGGATTTTGACTGGCAAATAGTTGGAGTTGATAGCATCTACATTCAGAACAATGTGTCCATCTACCTTCTCCACAGTCACTTGTCCTGCTACTAAGAAGTATCCATATGGTTGTGAGAGTTCGTCGAGTGTTTGATAATAACTTGGCAGAGGGTATATTTCTCCAGTATGTGGATCTTGTACCATACCACGGCTAGCGAGCACATGATTTTTGCTGCCATATGCACCGAATGGGTAAACGCCTTCTGGAATGATAATATCAGGATCGGTCTCATCAATAAAGAAGATAAGGTCTAACATGTTGAATGGATTCTCTACGTAGAGAATATATTCGATATATCCATCGCTCTCAAGGTAGTCATCCATCACGATTACTTCTGTGTTCATACCGAAGGTATAGCTTGCTCCTTCGTCTTCTGCATCGTCTGGCAAGTGAGGAATATCATAAGGAGCAGTTAAATTGAGTTGATAGAGTTTCGCATCGTCGCAAATAAACGAAGCAGTGGCTACAATAAGCAGCTTCTCCTTGTCGATTGTGACGGTCATCTCGCCTTTTTGCATATAATGGGGGGTATATTTCTTGGTAGCTTGTTCATAGATACCTACATATGTCTCAGATGGCTCAAATTGATTCTCCACGAACTTGCCATCGCAAATGAAAGTACCTTCGACAGAGCGTGTACGATTGACTTGGATGTTGCACATGGCTTGTCCATCGTCGGTCATACCCTCTAAGATGAAGATGCCCTGAGGTAGTGCATTGGTGAAGAAGGTATTGTTCTCGTTGAAGGTATATGAGATGGTGTCGGTAGGAGTAGGAACGGTGTAGTACATGGAGATGTTATAGACCGTAGAATCAAAGCCAATAAGCATAGCTTTTATGAACGTGCTGTCGTGCTTTTGCTTGATTTCACCTTCGAATTGTACAAAATCCACCGGCACATCACCATTGGCAGTATGCTTGATGAAATAGGTGGTTACTTCTTTATCATCCAGAAACAAGTCGCTCTTGGTGAAAGAGCCCCCCATGATTTGGTCAATATTGAGAATGTCGAATGAAACAGAATAATCGCCGTTGGAGTTGTCCATCAACAATTCAATCAAACCGAGTTCATCGATATCAAACATGGCTTTGGAGTTGTCAGGGAAGTCCACATTGACGGTATCCATCTTGTCTGGCAAAACATTGGTAAGAGTGAGATTATAACTTTTGTGGTCATCACCTAGCACCTGAGCTTTGAGAGTATAGCCCTTCTTCTTGGTGCCCACTATAGTCAAGTTGGTAGTCAACGCTCCGATAATTTTCTCAGTAGCCACCTCGGTAATATACACCATTGCGTTACCCGAATTAGAAGTGCCTACATAATTAGCAGAGTCGCGAATTATAACATCGTTGTATCCAGCATAGATTTCGTATTGACTATTGCTAGCCTCTGCTACTACAGCATCCATAGTAACATTTAACATGAGATTACTACAGAAGATATCTATATTTTCGGTAGGTATGATTGGTGCCTCCATGGCTATATTAAAGAATGTAGTATCAGTTGCACTCTCAGCAAGAATTTCCACCATTGCCACATATGCCAATCCACCCGTTTTAAGTTCGGCCGTCACGACAACACCTTCTAGCTCCATGATATCGTAAGATGTGCCACGGTGCACTAATTTCACAGTCTCATAGTCCAACAAATTGTGCGAATAGTAACCTATAACACCTAACTCAGTGAAGAAAGTTAGATTTACATCCATGGTATCATTATTACCAGCAATGTTGAAGCGATCATCTTCTGGAGTAACCACGCAATTCAAAATAGCCACATCGTAGTGAATACTAGCAAGCACTATCTCATGCTCTGCATGAATTTTGAAAATACCATTCTCTTCTCCACCAACACCAAACGTAGTAACAATCACGGCATCCAAAATATACTTGTATGTACTTCCACCAATTTTCTCTTTCTTGATGGTCAAATTGCAGACTTTGGGATAGCTTGAGTTGTTAGGCGCAGCAGGTATAGTAGCCCAACAATACATTAAATCAAGGTCGTCCACTGTATATGTTCCTTCTGGACTTTCAGGTGTGCCACCATAGAAGTCAAAATTGAATTGATAGCGATCATTCTTCAGGGTGATGAGCCAATCGCCTCCAATAGTATCTAATCCACCATTTCTAGTTTCTACTATTTCTACTGGGATATAGATAGGATCATCGTAAAAACTCTTGAATACAAGTTCCACTGTATCCAATGTATTGGTTTGGTTAGTAGCAGTCTCTGTGACTTGCTTGTTAGCAGCCATCTTCATACTGAGTGCCTCACGCTGAAGGAGCATCTTCATGGCATCTCCTTTTGCTAGTGTGGTGGTTGCTTCCATTGGATTCGCAAAGCCCACGATAGTCACGAAAGCAAGTAAAGCAAATGTAAGAATTCTTTTCATTTCTTTGTTATTTAATTAGTTAATATATTTTTATATAGTTACAATTTTTCACCTTGCACATTATACTCTACCCCATCCTTACGAATGATTAGTTGCCCATTCTGAAAGTACTTAGACACTTTATCATGAAGTATATGAATATTCTTTACATCAGTTAGTGTAGCATCATTGTAGGCACCGTGGTATGAGTCGAGGCAAATGGTTATCTTGCCATAAATGTCGTGCTTACCTGAAAGCTCAAGCCAAGGGCGACTTCCAGAAGCTCCTACTACCTCCTTGTGAGTAATGGTGAATTCTATTTCCTCTACTGTTTGTGCATAGGAATTACCGACAAGTAACCATGTTGCCAATAGAGAGAAAATGAAAAGAAGTTTTTTCATATATCTAATAATCTGTTACAAAATCATTTATCTCGTCATCACCTTAGAATAAACTAATCAACTTGAGCCCCCATCACATTATATACCTCGTTGTTGCGAATAATGAGAAGTTGGTTGTCACGCAATTGTTTTTTAATCACAACATCTTTAGTAGTAACATTTTTGAGGGTAGTCGGAGTGCCATCATATACAATATGTACTGGTACACCGTAAGAATTAAAAGCATTTACCTCCATGTGTGGATTGCCATCATCATCCTTGGTTATCTCAACTGTACCGCTTACCAACAGCCATAATGGCACTTCAACCAAGCCATCCTCCCAAATCTTAGCATAGAACGACGGTAATACGCCATTACCTTGCACACCTGGATTCGCTTGCACCGTACCATATTCCTCTGTATAATTGATTGGATATACACCTACAGGAATAATAATATCCTCATCTACCTCTTCCGTATAGAAGAAGAATGCAGCCTTATCCGATTTGTCACCTGCCGTGATAGCAAGATAGATATAGCCATTTTCTTCTACTTGATTTTCAATAAACACATCATCCTCAGTAGTATAGACACGATCAACATCCATGTCAGGTTCATCAAAATCAAGGTGCGTGTTATACTCCGATGTCATCTTGATATGGTAGTAAATGGCATTGGAGCAAATTACTTTTGCTTCAGCAGTAATTTTGCCATCAGATTTCATCTCCACTGTAAGCGTACCTTTCTCTACGGAATAACGGTTTAATGTAGCCTCTTCGTAGATATAGGTTTCGCCACCATAGAAATCGTATTGTCCACCTTCAGCCCCCAGCATGCCAAAGAGCCCATCGTTAGCAAACGAACCTGCCACCTCTCTGGTAATAGGACTAAGGGACACATACCACACAGAATCAGGGGTATAAGCACCCAAGGTGTAATAGCCATAATCCATTGAATTGATGAACTCTATAGGCATTTCTATTTCGACAGTATCAATAGGTATTGGCGCCACATACCAGAGATGGAGGTTGTATTGCACAGCATCAAAACCAATGACACTAGCAGAAATAACAGTAGTATCACCATATTGATTGAGCGTACCATTAACATCTGCAAAAATGACACTCCGACCTATCTCCTTGTTGTATATACCACTATAGTCAAGCAAGACATTATCCATCGTGAAGGTGTCTCCAAGTCTTTTGCCATAAACGGTGAGAGAAGCCTCGTAATCATCTCCATAGTGAATGAGTTGCAACATATTGTTGTCGTATGGAAGATAGGTGCCAATAGCCGTTGTTTCGAAGGTTATATCTACCGTGTCAATTGGTTCAGGTACCACGTACGACATATCAATGGAATACCAATTATAGTCATTGCCATACGCCTCAATATTAGCATGCCAGCCATCAGCGTCTTCCGTAAGCGTGAGTTTTGCGCTGATAGATTGGACTGTTTCCCACGTAATCATATCAGAAATCATTACTGAAACATCATATACTCCAGCCTCGGCATATGTAGCTTCGTAGATTGCAAGAATATCGTATAAGTTGGATGAGCCACTAATCATAATCATATTATATGCAGCGGCAGATTCGTCAACCTCTAAGTTGACACAAGATACCTTGATTGTATCTTTGACTGGAGGAAGCGGAGCGGCGACAGATACGGTATGAAGAATAGTATCTTGATTATAAAAAGAAAATTCCGCCAGATAACCCAACGCATTGTTGTCCAAATAGCCTCCTGCGACCATTAGGTTGGCTTGCAAGATTTGCTGCTCCACCCCATTATAGACTACTTTTGTGGCATTGGAATCAAAATGCTCCTTAGTATATACCCCATCAACAGTAGAGGAATTAACGGTAAGAAGTAAATCCAAATTGCTATTATTGCCATCTATGACAAAATTTCCGTTGCCCACCGAGAGTTGTGCGTTGTCAATGACACTCTCTATCGTGGATTTTGGGATATACATATCATGCTCTGCATGCAGGACATATATCGTTTCTTCCGCTTCTATAACAGCATCTAACACAATTTGACTAAGATAGTTACCTACTTTTCGCTCCGAGATCGTCATATTGATATCAGCAGGATAAATCTCGTAGAACAGGTCAGCGGATTGGAACCAGCCCCATGTGTAATCCCAACTGATGTCATCAAAAGAAAAAGAGCCACAATAGGTGTTCGCTGGGCCAAACCAACACAGGCGGAAAGTGTAACCCTGGGCCTCCAAAGCGATGTACCATTCGCTAGTTTCAGCTTCGTATTCAGGACCAACCAAGAAGCCATTGCCATTCAAATAGATAGTATCCGCAGCAGCTCTTTGAGCAGATTTAACCGCATGCTGCTTCCATGGAAGTGACTTTGTGGGCAAATCCACTGCCTGCTCAGGACGAGCCAAACGTTTGTTGATAGCTTGGGAAAGGAATTGCACGACCTCCTCCTGCTGACTGGAAGGAACAGAAAGCTCCGTAATAGCCGAAGATGGTTGCAATACAGACAGTTTAGTTTGTGGCAAAGCAGAAATAACAGCCACCATCATAGATAGCAGGAGAAGAGTAAAAATTCGTTTCATTGTTTAATCAGCACCTTAAGAGTTAGAATTTAGCATGCAAAGGTAGTAAAAATTTGTAAGATATGCAATTTTTTTTATAAAAAAATTATAGATTGCAGTATTAGAGATAAAAAATAGGCCTACTCGTGATGAGTAAGCCTATTTTGGTGTATGGTGCTATGGTTAATTACTTAACGATTGCGCCCAAGACATTGTACTTAACGCCATTCTTGATGATGATTAGCTGACCACCTTGAAGTGTTTTTTGGACAGTCTTTGTTGCAGTTATATCTTGTATTGCAGTTGGATTGGTTTGCTTGGACAGAGTAATCTGATACACTTGATGATCATTTCCTAAAACCTCACCTATGATAGAAAAACCTTTCAGCGCGTTACCATCGAGGGTGATTGTACTTTTTAGCGGAGTGATAGTATGACTAGTAATAGTTTCTATGATTTCTACAGAAACTTTATCACCATTATAGACTCCTTTTTCCAAAGTTTTTTCGTTTAAGACACCAGATATAGCGTAATTGCTATTAGAAGCTTCAAAGAAAATGGTACTTTCTGCTTTTTGCGAATCATCCCAGAGCAAATTGGTACATGCAATGTTAATGGTATCGGCAAACACTATCGGTGCTTCTATCTTCAAATCATATGCGACTACGTCAGGGCTTAGGAATTGCATGGAAGGGATACGATACCCTATTTGACCGTTGCTAAGTGCCTCAACAAGCAGAACCTCCATTTCCAATTCAGATGGAATAAACGTTTGACCATGATGAGTGATTACTGTATTAACCGAATCAACATGATAATTTCTAAAATAGCCAGTTATACCATATGCCCACTTGATAGATAAATTGATATCTAAATCATTGCTTTCATCATCAGCAACAAGAACAAAACCATAGTCAGTAGGATGAATTTGTGCATCTAGGATCTCAGCTTCTACGGTTTCTACAGCAGTTAAGATATCGTGAGTTGCCTTGACTAGATAGCTAAGATCATCGGTTGTAACAATACTTGCCTCTAAAATATAGCGTGTAATGGTAGCACTCGGATGTGTTTCGGTAATTGTCAGCACACAGGTTTCGAAATTAATTCTCTCAGCATAAGGTTTCACTTGCTTATCATAACCATAAGTGTAATCCTCTAAGAAATCACTCTCCTGCAACGAATATACACCAACGAGGTTATCTCCATAAAAGTTAAAAGAGAAACGATAGGTATCATGCTCCAACTTCACTAACCAGTTGGCTGGA
>JAFTHS010000026.1 GCA_017457295.1 Paludibacteraceae bacterium
CAGAACACTACTGAGCATAGCAATTCCGTTTTCTGTAAAGGCATAAGGAAGATAGCGCACGCCTCCATGACTTGATGTCACAATTTGTGATTTCAAACTTACTTCTTGACTTGAGGTTGCAATTTGTGACCTCAAGTTTGTACCCTCGTTCAAGGTCGCATTTTGCGACCTTATAGAATAGTTCTCGGTGTTTAAGGTCACAATTTGTGATCTTAGAGAATCGTTAGTTGCACTTGAGGTCGCAATTTGCGACTTCAAGTTGATGAGTTCCACTTTTGTTAGTTGAATCATAAAGTCATCTGGGAAACGCTCAATATTGCGTTTAACTTGCTCGTTCAAACGCTTAGTTTCTACTCCGTACAGGATAGCAAGGTCGCTATCTAATAGTACTTGTTGCCCACGAATAGTGCGAATAAGAGGTTCGATTTGCAGAAATTGATTGTCGGTACTTTGCTCTTTGGTTGTAATCAATTCATTAGGTACTTGCTTTGCCATAATTGCTAGTCTTTATTAGTTAAACATTTACTAGTTTTTTTGAAATCCGCTGCAAAGGTACTACATCAAACTGCTAAAACTTGTCAGTATCTCAAAGAAAATTACAAAAAAATGCACTTTTTTTTGAAGAAAGTGCTAATAACATATACAAAACGCCCACAGGATGGCTGTGGGCGTGATATGATAGGATTCCTACTCGTTACTTAAAAAGCAGTCATTTCCCAATGGGTGGCAAAAAGACGATAGAATTTGGCATGGGTGGAATCATATCCTAACTTCTCCAGCACATCTGCTGCCATGTTGGCATAGTCATAATGGAATGAAGATTGGATTGTGTATTCACGGGATATAGATGCGCCCGAACTCAAGTCTATAGATTGGGTAGGAGTAAGAAGAACTTCTATTTGATGCCCTTCAGAGTTAGGTTCTAGACCAAGGTCTTCACATACATCTTTGTACTCTTCAGGTTCGTAATACTCTGGAAAAATATCTAGGACTTCATAAACCTCTAATAAATTATCATTCTCTAAAGCTTTGAGCAAGGCTTGTAGCACTTGTTCGCTTGTAGGGACAGATTGAGTCATGTACATCTGTATTCTTTGCGAAGGTGAAGCGTCTTGGAACTCTTGTTCGAAGGTCTTGAATCGATTAGGAGTAAATGTATAAGAAACCAAAGTCTCTTTTGCTAATTGGTATCCTTGATCAGCAAGTTGCTTCAAGAGTCTTAGATATTCTTCCTTGTTGCTGTTTTGCAAAGATTGAATAGCACAATATTGCACATACAAATTATCAGATGAGAGCACTACTTGCAGTAAGCATTCCGCTTCTTGTGGGGTTAAGGATGCAGGATTTTGTAGGTACTCGAAGAATGCTGCTATATCCTGATTGACTTCTACACCCAATCCTTCGCGGTATGCTTGTGCGAATTCATTGTATGGACTCATATGGAAACCATCATAAGGTTTGGTAATATATTTCCAATAACTAGCATAGTCTGCATTATTCCAATAGTATTGACAAAGCTCCGAAATAGATACCACATCGCATACACCTTCATCTGCTGCCATACGGAGGTAGTTAATGTCTTGTGTCTTTTGATACATGAAGCGTAATGCTCGGGCGTGCTTTGCTTGCACAGCTAGTTCTAATAATGGTTCTTCGCGGTACCAAAGGTATAAACAGAAATACTCCTCTGGGAATAAGGTAATTCCTTTTTGGTACATCTTGTACAATTTTTCGCGTACCGATTCAACGGTATCTTTCTTTAGGAATGAAAACATAGTATCTAAAGCATTATTTAGTGAATCCCTCTAACATTTTAGAGACTTTGGATTTGGTAATGTTATTGAGTAGGTCTTTGTTGCCTTGTTCTGTGCGAATGTTGTCTAAGTCTCGGTCGAGTTGAATTTGACTATATGCCTTATATCCCAACTCAATAGCACGTTGCAATGCAACGATAGCCTCAGGCTTCATGTTAGCAAGGGAATATAAACAGGCTAAATTATAGTATTCGCCTCCATCGTTTGTGTTTTCGGCAATAATTGCTTTCATAAAATTGACTGCTGCTTGTGTTTTGCCTAAGTGCATCAATGCGAAGGCATGTGTGCTACTGATAGTGTCTAATTGCAGAGCTGTCTCGAAATCTGCTTTTGCCTTGAGACTATCTCCTGTAGATTGGTACATGCGACCACGTTGGATATATAGCCATGCGTTGGGTTCAGCATAGGTAATGGCAGAAGTATAGTCTTTGATTGCCTCGGCATCTTGTTTGAGCATATCTTTGGTCCAACCACGTTCTGCGAGGGCAGATGGGTCGGTAGGTGCAATCTGCAAAGCCTTGTCAAAATCTGATATTGCAGCTTTGGTATTGCCCATTTGGCGGTATGCTACGCCACGCATGGTGTAGAGGTCGGCATCTTCGGTTTCCATGAGGGCAATCAAAGCCGTCATGGCATCAACTTGTTTACTGAACTCATATATGCCTTGATAGCATTGTGCGCGTTGGTAAAGTGAGAATGGACTTTTATCTGCCACCGTCTCAAGGACATCCAAATCTGTGAGGGCAGCTTCATAATCTTCTCGTGCTATATTTACACGTATGCGAGCAGAAAGCCATATGAGGTTATCGCTATCTGATAATACAAGATTACTTAGTGCGCCAATAGCATATGTATAATCCATAGCACTATATGTAACAAGATAGTCTAAAGAATAGTCACCCTCAAGTGCCATGAAAGTAATATAATCACTGATAGCAGCTTGTCCGTTACCTGCCACAGCATTTACCCATGCGCGCAAAGCATAAGGAGTGACTAACTTAGGTTGATACTTGATGATTTTGTTAAGAATGTCTAATGCTTCGTCCGTTTTCTCTTGATAGGTAAGAAGCGATGCTAACTCCAATTTGTACTCAAGACTATCTTTGATAGTTAGAAGAGTGCGACAGTCTGCTTCTGCTTTGTCGTATGCTTGAAAATCTTTGTAGAGATTGATACGGCACTCGTATGCATCTGTTTCCTTGGGGGCAACAGAGATTGCCTGTGTGTAATCAGCGAGGGCGAGATCGTAGTCCTCTACTTTTTGGTAGATAGCACCTCTGGTACATAACACATAGGATTTAGAAACTACAGATTTCTTGCTAACAAGCGATAAGGATTTGTTGATGAGTTCCAATGCTTGCAGGTAATCCTCTTGTGCGACAAAGACAAATGCTTTGACAAAGTAGGCATCGGCACATTTAGCATTCTGCTCGATTGCGCCATCTGCCCAGCGGATAACATAGTCAGGGTTGGTTGACACGGAGTCCATTACAGACGCCAATTGTTGCTCTGAATAACCTTGAGCAAATGATATTGCTACGAATAAGCAACTGATGAGTAATAAATGAAAACGTTTCATAGAGTGTGAATTATTTAGTGATATATTTTGTAATCAATGCATTATTTTTTGTGTCATATTCAGCATATTGCATAAGAAGTTCCCATTCACAAAAAGTTAGATTATCTTTTAGATTTTGGATGCACTCCTTTGCTGCACTCTTCGAATACAACTCTTCATATCTATCCAAGAATCGCAACATAGAAATAATATGAGAGAAGTAGGTTGATGCTCTTGAAAAATATTTGTCATATACTAATCGAAATGCTAATTCATTAGGATCATCTTTTTCATCACCTGAAATACCAAAGATATTTCCAGTCATTATCATTCTTTGCTTTCTTTTATTTTCGCTTAATACCTTCATGTATTCTTTTGGTTCGTACTGCCTCAAATATTCCATTTCTGTTTGGTAATTATCATCCATTGTTAGAGAGTTGTAATAATTATCTTCCAATTCCTGTAATTTTTCCCTGTTTAAGCAATTCTCTTTGAGGCGAAGTACGGCAATCAAATCTTTATACAACATCCAAGCCATTAGCATACACTGATAACCACGAAGATGTTTGATTTTATCGTTCCAATTATTATCTAATACTTTGAAAGCTATCTCCTGCGAATCTCTTATTTTGAGTTGTGTTTCTAACAAATGTTGCCACTTCATATCAAAATTCTGCTTTTGTTGTTCGCGTAGGGATGAATAATATAAGATTGCAGTAATGATTCCAACAGCTGGCGTAAGAATCATTCCAATAAGTCCAACAAAAGATAATGTGGCATTATGGTCTATTTTTACCTTAAACGCGAGACAATAATCATTATTATAGATGGATATAGCTACTCCTATTAAAATAATAGCAATAATAGTTACAAATACGATAGTATATCTTGCGCTTTTACTCATACAATTCATAAAATTTATAATGTTACAAAGTCGATTGTACACTAAGGGCAGACTGGTCGTACAGATCGTTCTCCACTGCGGTTACCATAGTTTCTAACTACACGAGCCGAGCCAAAATGCACAAACCATGCATTAGATGGATAAGTCGTATAAACCAAACTTGACCAGTAAGCACCAATCCTTCCTTCGCGCCTAAGGTCACTATCGTAGCCATTTTTAGCAGCAGGAAGAAAAATGCTTTTACCATTGCATTTACTTGTTACTTTATAACCACTTATTCCATTTCGAGCCGTCCATGTCCATATACACATTTCTCGCAATTCAGTCCATTCCGCATCAGTAGGCATACGCCAACAACCGCCCCAATTTGCACACGCCACATCGTCGGATACATCAAGTTGAAGTTTATTATCAACTATTCCGTATTTACTCTGTGTATTATATTTTGTCAAATAAAATGCAGTTCCATTACAATACTTATAGTTGCTCCAATCGTAATTTGATTTTGGTGTCGTTTCTCCCCAAGCGAAATAATTGCCATACTCCTCAGGACGATTCGCACCCACATTACAAGCTGCCCACTTAACAGATAATCCCAAATCAACATATTCGTGTCCATTGTAAAGGTCCGTTGGAATGGTGTTTGTTCTCCCAAAAGTATTATTTTGTTGTGTTTGCTGTACTTGTTGTGCTTGATTCTTAGCTCTATTGCATTTTTGTATCCACGAATCTATGTCATTATTTGAGGGAGTATCAGGGCAGTCCTCTTTTGCTGATTGGAATGTGGATTTTGCTCTATCATATTCACCACGATTATAGGCTTCTATTGCTTTCTGACGCAAAGTGGTATAGCAATCTGCGGCAACAATTGCTGGTAAGCATACAAAGCCTACTAAAATAAGAAAGAATTTTAGACTTGTTGTTCTCATATTTGCGAGGTTTTATCTTTCGTTTCGAATTATGGGCAAACAGGACGGATAGGCAAACCGCAACAACGGAAATAATTAGTAACGCGTATGTCCGATTTGCTGAATTGCATAATATAAGCAGTATGTGGACTATATGAGTATAAGGAACTGGACCAATAATATCCATGTGTTCCTAAAAGTTCAAAACCATTTTTTCCTATGTGTCCTAAAGCTGGTAGGAATATACTATTGCCATTTATATTACTTGTAATCTTGTAGCCTTTTATGCCATTTTGCTTACACCACTTCCACTTGCATTTGCTCTTTAGTTCTATCCATTCGTTAAAAGTTGGCATGCGCCAATTTCCTCCCCAATTAGCAAATGCAGCATCATCAAATGTGTGTAACTGTGTTTTGTTGTCAAGTTTTCCATAGTTACTACTGGTACAATAGTTGGTAATGCTTTTTTCACTCCCTTTACAATGTTTGTAAGTATTCCAACCAAATGAACTCTTTGAAGAAATCTCGCCCCAAGCGAAATATAGTCCTACATGTTCTATGCTTCTTGCACCTACATTACAAGTTGCCCACTTAACAGATAATCCCAAATCAACATATTCGTGATTATTGTGGAATGCTGAGTTAGTCATATTGGATTTTTCACCATTCTTTAATAATGTAACAGTCATTCCCTTACGAGCATTTACATTTTGTCCATTGTAGCCTTTACATGAAACATATAAAATGACATCTTCTTTGACTTTCAAGGTAAATTTGCCATCAAAATCAGTTAAGCAACCATTGGATGTTCCACTTTCTATTACTTGTGCTGCTATGATAGGTTCCCCTTTAGAATCAATAACCTGACCATTGATAGTTGTGATCGATTTCTCGTTATTGCATTTGCGAACGTCGGCAATAGCGGCTTCTCTAAACATAAAAATACGTGAACGCATTTCGATAATTTCCTCTCTTCTAAAGTCTGCCACTGCACTACTCCATGAGGATGCATTGTGGGTGTAGTCAACTAATTTCTCAGCATATACATCGCACATACTTAAAATCTGGTTATTATAACTTTGAACCATTATAAGACACTCGCCCACAACATCTGTTGGAATTAAAATTGCCTTTACCTCAAAGAAGCAGTCTTCTGGTAGTAAGGCAGGTGCAGGAGCTTCCTCTACGGGAATACTCTCCACTGGCTTTGGAGGCGTTTGCTCTACTGTTGCTTGTTTTTTCTTCGCAGAATTACATTTTTGAATCCATAAATCAATATCATTATCTACAGGAGCATCATCACAATCTTCTTTTGCAGCTTGGAATGTGTTTTTGGCTCGGTTATATTCTCCTCGGTTGTATGCTTCAATTGCCTTTTGACGCAAAGAAGTATAGCAATCTGCCATAGCAATGATAGGCATTGCTATAGCAAATAATACCATAAATGTTTTTCTTATTTCCATGAGTCACGTGCTTTTTTTAGTTGATCTGTAGGGAAAAGTTGGTATTGTTTATCCAGCAATTCATAGATTTGCGTATGTACATCATTGAAGTTTAATACGCCATTATTAGCCTTTGCTGCAAGTTTAGATGAAGACTCATTCAACTTATTATAGATTTCTACACACTTATTTTCTACTTTTGTATCCATCTCTGTAGATCTAGCGACAAGCCAATGATTATTGGACTCTATTTGCTTCATTCTTTGCACATTCGTTCTTGCACTAAGCAGTGGCTGGATATTCTTAGTGCTTGCACTTTTGAGATTAGCTTCGCAGGTTGAAATCAATCCTGCATAATCGTTCTTCACTCGCGTTTTTCTCGCATTTTCTTGTTCGATTCGTTGTTGCTCAATGCGATTTCGCTCTACAGCATTGGAAATAGATACAGATAGAATAATAACAATTATTACACCCAGTACCCACCAAATCCAAGCTTTGCTTTTCAAGGATGGTTGTTTGATGGCAATATTAGCAAATGCTTTATTACCATTACCAACTGCTGGCACTACAAGGGTATATGCTCTTTCTTTTCCTGTATTATTTTTGTCGAACTTGATAGTAAATGCATTATCCGAATATTTGGTAGTTCTAATCCAGTCTTGCGTGGTTGCTTTTGGCAATGTCCACTCTCCATTCGTATTCACATAAACAATAGCATTGCCACCTTCTGCTGGTACATTGATTTCTTCAGGATTGACGGAAATCGTTAATTCTTCCGAAATAGCAGTTCCAAAAGCAACGGTGGCATTTGTGTCGTTAGATGCGGAAGAGGTGCCAAATCGTTGTGTGTCACGACCTTCAGAAGTCTCCTTAACAACTTGAGTTGCAGGATATTGTGCTGGTGTATCATCATTATCGGTTAGCAAATCATAGTCTACCTCTATTGCGTTGGGATTGTTTGCCCATTCTATGAGGGTTGCTGCGGTAGGGCGATCCCATGTCTCTTTGCTGAGCATCTTGAAAATGGTGTACTTGAGTGCATCCGATACTGGTGCATTGATAAATGGAATCTCTGCGCCACCTTTTTGCATGCCACCACCAATCTCGCCAAAAGGAGTTACGCCTTCGAGTAACTCAAATGCCATGGCTCCAAATGACCAGATGTCGCTAGCTTTAGTTGGAGCAGGTTGGCGAGAGAATCGTTCAGGTCCCATATATGCAGTTGTACCACCAGATGTATTGCCACCTATCACACTCTTGCGTAAGGTGCTACGAGCGCGGGTAGAGATGCCAAAGTCAGTAATGAGATAATTACCCTCTGTATCTACAAGGATATTATCTGGCTTGATGTCTTGGTGGATGACATCTTTCTCATGTAGGTATGCAAGACCTGCTGCCACATCGTGGATAAGTTTCCAGAGTTCAGGCTCGGTCATTTTGCCGACGCGCTTCACACATGAGCCCGCAGGACAATATGCCATGATAAGGTATGGCATGTTTTGCCAAGTGTCCACGTGTTGTGGTTTGAGCAGATTGCTATGATTGAGATCATAAACGCTGGCAAGTTCGCCACAAAAATCTTGCAAACCATCTTGATCCATACCTTGTCCTGGGGCATAGACTTTGATTGCGATTTGGAGATGTGTCCAATTATCTTTGGCTAACCAAACCTCAGAGAAACCACCTCGACCGAGGAGTTTGATGAGTTGGTAGCGATTGGCAAAAAGAGTGTTTTCTTGTAATTGCATAGTTATTCTTGGGGTTAAGGCTGTTGTGAATTGTCGTTTATTGTCTGTGCAGTCCTTTCTTGTAGAGTTTCTACATCTGGTATTTCCTCTGAAGATTTTGTAGTGTTGTTATCCGTTGCAGGAGGATTAGATGTAGTAGAGGATTGCTCGGAGTTGTTCTCTGAATCTGTATCCACATTGTTAGAATCTTCATTAGAATTTGTATCAACAGATTCTGTTGAAGAATCAGTATCCACCACTTGCTCTGTTGCGGGTTCTTCTTTGTCGAAGAGCGAGGCGATTTGAGCTTTGTACTTGTATGCAGTGGCAACTATAGCGCACAAAAGGATGATGACAACTACTCCCAATAAGATGAGTTTTAATCTCTTGTTGGCTGCAATGAGTTTGGCTTTGGATGTACTGATATCCGTACTGGCTGTTGCAGTCTTGTTAGCAGTAGTTGCATCCTTGCCACCGCTAATGATTTGTGCGAGGGCAATAGTTGTATTATCGGTCCAACCTGCTGCTTCATCCGCATCCCAAAGTGCATCACGACATTCTTGCATAGATGTTTGGTGTTGCTTGATGAGTTCGGCTATCTCATTATCACGCAGTGTGCCGCAAAGACCATCGGAACAGAGAAGAATAATATCTTGATTATACAGGTCAAATTCTTTGCAGTCAGGTTGAGCAGCACCGCGAGGATCACCTAAGGAACGAGTGATGATGTTATTATTAGGGTGGTCAAAAGCAAGTTCTTCGGTGAGTTTGCCTGCATCAACCAGTTCTTGTACATAGGAATGGTCGTGGCTGAGTCGCTCTAATCCCAGTGCGGGATTAAAGCGATAGCAGCGACTGTCACCACACCAGCCGACATATACCTTTTGCCCTAATAGCCATGCTAAAACAATAGTAGAGCCCATGCCTTCGGTGTCTGGATTGGTTTTGCTATGTGCTTTGATAGCAGCATCGGCAGCTACAATAGCAGAAGTTATATACTTGCATGGGGCTGCAACGACTGCGTCTGTGAGTTTGTCGGTAGTAAACCATTCTTTGATGGTTTTGACTGCAATGTCGGAAGCTACTTCACCTGCATTCATACCGCCCATGCCATCGCAGACAACGAGCAGTGCACCCTTTTCGCCTAGTGATACTTCGGTATCGGCTGTGAAGCCCCAAGAGTTGTCGGACAGATTGTCATCTAACTGATAATTGTCCTCGTTGTTAGGTCTGCCTGCTGCTTCGCATCGGGCAGCCATTCGGAATAGAATGTTATTCGTTTTCATTTGTATAAAGGTTTATGTTTATTGAATAGAAGCAATAGGAACAACAAAGCCAGTAGAGCGACCTGCACCCGCAGAAACGATACCGACTACGATGAGTTCACCATCAGTGGTAGTGGCAAATACTGGACCACCTGAATTGCCATGCTCGAAAGTTGTGGCAGTGGTGAGGATTAAGCCGTTTTGTAGTCCTTCGCGTGCTACCACAGCTTCGCTATAGATAGGGTGAATGTCTGTAGGAGAGTTCGCTCCAATACCCATAGGATAGCCCAATACAGTCAGTTTAGCTTGAACTGGTAGTCTGCGCGAGAGCGCATTGTCGTATGGCAGACCTCCTGTTTCGTTGGTGCGGAAGTATGCATAATCGCTGGCATCGAGCGAAGCAGTTACGAAGCGAACGCCATCAATAACTTGGCTGTTGTCAGAACTGCGATTGATGCGTGCATTGGTAGATTGGAAAGTGAGTTTTTTGCCTGTAGGTGAATATGCTTCGAGGTGGCAAACCACTTTACCGCCGTTGTGCGCAATAGCGTTGCAGAGAAGATTGACCTCATCGTTTTCGTTGGTAGGATACATCCAAGGTTCTACGACATGGCGCGCTGTGATGAAACGACCATCGTTGAGTAAGAAACCAGTACCTGCACCTACATTTTCGAAAGTCTTGGTTTGTCCCTCATAGGTAAGTACAATCTTGCGCATGAGTACAAAATATACAGATGGCTCGCAAGCAGCAATGGTCTTGTTGGTGGTATTAGAGCCAGAGACACGCTTGTTGGCATTGGTAGCAGAAGGAGAATCAATGTCCTTCAGTTTCTTTTGCAAGTTAGCGTAGTCTTTTTGCATTTTCTTGATTTGCTCTTGCTGTTGTTCTGAAGCAGCAATAGCAGCTTGGAGTTGCTCATTAGCAGCATCTATTTGCGACTGATGGAGTGCGGCAGTAGCAACATCTTGCTTGTGATCCATCACACCAAAAGTGATACCACCAGCGATAAGCAAGACAATGAGTGTAGCCATGACAGCCATTGCAGTCTTGTATGGTTTGAGTGCCTGCTGACGGAAGAGCGACAAGCGGCGGCTGAGGGCGATACTACCCGTTTTGGACTTGTTGCCAGTAGGAACGATGAAGCCGAGTTTTGGACCATTGACAGAGAGTTGAATCTCATCACCGTTTTGTAGATACCATTCATTTGCTACTGGATGACCATTGAGGAAAGTTTGGTTGGTTTTGGAGAGTTGAACTAATTTCCAATTATCGCCATCGCGGACAATGGCAGCATGACGGCGGCTAACCGTCTTGAAGTTCTCATCGAACTGTACTTGGCATTTTGGGTCGCGACCAATCTCTATCTGGTCAACGATGATCTCTTGTGCCTCTCCAGCGCGGTGGTATTGTGAAGAAACTTTGTGTTCGAGGATATAGTATGTACGTCCTCCAGCGTTGAATACAGAACTAAGTCCAGCGCCCACAGAACCTGCAAGTGAGCGTTTGTAAGTTTGAGTAGGTTGTGACATAATTATAGAGATTTAGATGGTTAATATGATAATATAGATGCAGTTATTGCAGCTACAGAAATCATGGATATAATAAATATAATTAAGCCTGCCTTAGTCCAAGTGCGTTGTTTTTCTTCAAAGCTTGTAGCAGACCCCTCATATTTTTCCCAAGCGCTTCTATTGCCAGTTGCGCCTAAAATGATATTAACAATAAAGCCAGCATAAGGGATTAAGCCAATTAATCCCCACCATACGCCATTACCAATAGCCCAAATCCAACCGAGCAAGAATGCTCCCCAATTCCATTTATTGACTATAGACGGCTCGCCTTCTTTGATTGATTTTGATTTCTCTTCTTTAGCAGGGGTGCCACCAATATTGATATTGATCTGCTGATTCATAGGTTGTGCTTGTGGAGCCACACGTGCTGTAGCAGGAGTGTCCACACGGCGTTGGGTAGCGCGTCCTCCACCTAAGAGAGAGGTGACTTCGTTCATATTGAGGACATATTGTGTACCCAAAGTGATATGGTCACCTAAACGAATTTGACAGGATGCGTGGTGAATGCGATTACCATTGACATAGGTGCCATTGGTGCTGTGGTCTTGCAAGATATATGCAACACCATCATAAGAAATAGTAGCATGATTGCCACTGACGGTATTATACTGCGCATCCACTACGATTGTAGATTGTGCGTTGCGTCCGATTGTAATTTGAGCCATTGTGCAAGAGTTTTTAAAGTGTATGGTGTAACGTGTATAGTGTAAAGGCAAGGGTTAATATGCCTCTACACGAAGTTTGGTGTCGCCAATAGAGATGATGTCTCCGATAGCCAAGAAGTAGCCATTAGGGGTGACTTCTTTAGCATTGACAAATGTACCATTGAGGGATGTTTTCCAGCCGCCCGCATAGTTTCTATCCCATTGACCATCGCGGATGAACCAGTTGCCGTTGGTGTTGTCATACTCAATAGTACAATGTTTGCGTGAGATGTACTGACTTTGATTTTCGCAAATAGGCAGGGTATTGAAGGTGCTGCGGTCATTGCGCCCCATAGTAAGCAAGCCGTGGTTGAGTTTGCCGAGGGCAGAGATGTCGTATGTGCGACCATACTCCTCGCCCTGCATCACTCGCAGCAGAAGTCCACGAATAACAGAAGGTGTAATGAGATCATCGTTTGAGGTGTAACCTTGAGGGGAGTGCATATCTGTTGGTGGCAGTAATGCGAGTACTTCATCTACCGATTGTAAACGCTTGTGGAAATCGGGTTGAAGACAGCCCTCAATGACAGGTAGATACATAGTGCCGTAGTGCGACATGCTGAGTGCGCTGCGGTTCCAACGGCCTTCTTTGCCTGCTTTGAGATAAAGCACGAGTTCGTTCTCATCTCTGAGTGTGCCAAAAGGTAGGTTGCCCGTGATGAGTTGGTACATCATCACACCAAAGGAAAAAATGTCGGTAGTTGGGAGAACAGTGGCATCTTTCTGAGGATTGACTTGCTCGGGAGGCATGTAAGCATATGTGCCGAAAATCTGCATGGGCTTGCCGAGGATATTGCGCTCGGTCATGCGTTTGTTGCGGTCGCCAGAGATACCAAAGTCGGTGAGGGCAGCAGTGCCATCCGCTTTGACGAGTACATTCTCTGGTTTGAGATCTCGGTGGACCTTTCCACAGCGGTGTAGGGCTTTCAGACCAAGAAGGATTTGTTGTCCCACGAGGTTCCAATCCGTATTGGATGGTGCATTGCCAAGGTCACCTTTAGGGCAGAACTCCATCAAGATATAAGGGTTGCCCTTGATGGTGCCATGACCGACTGAGTGAACCAAATAAGGACTACTGATTTGTCCGGTCTGATACTCCATCTCGAAGCGGTCAGCCAGTTGCTGGCGGATTTCTGGATGTACCTCCCAAAGTTTGAGTACCTTGAGCGCATATTCCTTGCCGTGCGAGTCAGAAACCTTAAATACCATACCAAAAGCACCCTCGCCGAGGCTTTTGGTAACGGTGTAGCGGTTGTCTATTCGGTCGCCCGTACTAAACGCACATCTCTCAACCATGATACACGAAGATTAGTCGATGTGGAAAACAAATTGACGGTTACCCATGAGAATGACATCACCCTCTTTGAGCGCGGTTTTCTCACCTGCGTAGATGAAAGTGGTGTGTTGTGCACTCTTGTCTTGGATGTACCATTGACCATCCTCACAAGTTAGTTGAGCTTGCACTTTAGATGTGATGGTTTGGTTTTCTGGATCGAGGTTAGCGCGATTGAGCTCATGTGCATCGCCTTTGAGATTGAGAGTAGCAGGTGTTTCTACACCTTGTTGCTCTACAGGAACGAGGCTACACTTGTTAGCAGGAGCCACTTGTACCCATGGGTTAACGGTGCCTGACATTGGTGCTGCCTTGACTTGCTGAGGAGCGGGAGCCGCAGGACGAGGTGCTGGTTGAGGAGCAGCAGGTTGCGCCGCTTGTTGGTGGCAATTAGGGCAATCAGTCACGCCTGGGCGCATAGGATAGCCACAATTGGGGCATGCATTAGCAGCAGGCGCTGCCTGAGGGAAAACTTCTGCCTCGAAGACAGTTTTGTTGAGATTTTGTGCTGCTTGAGGTGCTTCAGGAACGGTACCATAAGCAGGTTGGTTGTTGACTGCACCAGCGAGTGGTGTGTTACATTTCTCACACTTGGTGAGTCCGTTGGGATTTTCCCAACCACAGTTTTTGCAACGCATAGTATAATCTGTTTTGGTTAATGCCATGTAGTGCATAGGAACTCCCAACTATGCGGATTTGTGGTTAAGTGATTAGGCATATAAAAAAAGCGTGGAGTCCGACTGTTGTCGTTCCATGCTCTTAGGCCTTCGCATTGCCCTTTGTATTAGACCGACAACGCGAAGCCCACGCCGAATATAAATATACTCTCGTGCTACATAGTTAAGGTACGCGTGTGCGCATACACATATACGCAAAAGACGTACCAACACCAATAGGCACAAGAGGGATAATCTATATCCCGTAGGACATCTACCGTTGCTAAGTCCTGAATACAAATATGAAAGTTGCGAAGTTTCAGAGCATCAGAACAGAGCGTCAATAAACGCCTTTTTAATATGTCTGCTACCCCAGCCGATGACGCGCAGACATCCCCGGCGTGGAATTGCGGGTGCAAAGATACGGATTTTTTTGCATTAATGCAAGAAAATAGCGATTTTTTTGCCATTTTCAGTTTAGAGGCTGGGGTTACTCGGCGAATTAATGCCGAACACTAGACCAAAAGCGGAAGATAGGCGGAAGCTCTATATGGAGCGGAGTGACTAAACCTGAAAAAGGTTGACTCGATTACTGAGTTATGATCTTAAAAAACGTAAACTTTTGACTCGTTTCCTAAAAAGGTTGACTACGATTCTAAAAAGGTTTACTAATGAAAGACTCTGCAAAGATACAACAAAAAA
>JAFTHS010000027.1 GCA_017457295.1 Paludibacteraceae bacterium
AGCTGCTGAAGTGCAAATGCGCAAAGTGAAAGGCATCAAAGCATGGATTGAGGGCTACGAAGGTGTGCGCTCCGCTACCGAAGAACTGCAACTCGCTTTCGACTACTGCAAAGAAGAACTTGTTACCGAAGAAGAAGTAGATGCCGCATACGCTCACGCTCTCAAAGAGGTAGAAGCCCTCGAAATGAAGAACATGCTATCTCACGAAGAGGACCAAATGCCAGCGGTACTAAAAATCGTGTCGGGTGCAGGTGGTACCGAAGCACAAGACTGGGCAGAACAACTCATGCGCCTCTACCAACGCTATTGCGAGAAGCATGACTATAAAGTAACTATCGCCAACCTGCAAGAAGGCGACGAAGCAGGAATCAAAACCGTTACCTTCAATATCGAAGGCGATATGGCATACGGTTATCTCAAATCCGAGAATGGTGTGCACCGCCTTGTGCGCGTGAGTCCATACAACGCGCAAGGAAAACGTATGACCTCCTTCGCATCGGTATTCGTAGTGCCACTGATTGACGACACCATCGATATTCACGTCGATCCTGCTGGTATCTCTTGGGACACTTTCCGTTCATCGGGTGCAGGTGGACAGAACGTCAACAAAGTGGAATCGGGTGTGCGCTTGCACTATAAGTTCATTAACCCACTCACCAACCAACCCGATGAGATTGTGATTGAGAACACCGAGACACGCGACCAGCCAAAGAACCGCGAGAATGCCCTCCGCCACTTGCGTAGCCAACTCTACGAACTCGAACTCGAGAAACGCCGCCAAGCCGCAGCGAAAGTAGAAGCAGGCAAGAAAAAGATTGAATGGGGC
This sequence comes from Paludibacteraceae bacterium, assembly GCA_017457295.1. Taxonomy (GTDB): domain Bacteria; phylum Bacteroidota; class Bacteroidia; order Bacteroidales; family Paludibacteraceae; genus Colicola. The sequence goes on from JAFTHS010000027.1 coordinate 827, forward strand.
AGCCAAATCCGCAGTTACGTCTTTGACGACCGCCGCGTGAAAGACCACCGCACCAACTACCAAACCAGCAACGTGAATGCCGTGATGGATGGCGACATAGATGAATTCATCAAGGCATATTTGATGGAGTTCCCAGATTAACTAGTTTGATTAGCAGAACTAACCCAACTAGAACTATTAGAATAACTAGAACTACTAAATTTACTCAATATGAAAAAAGTATTTTTATCAGTACTACTTGGTGCATTTGCACTCAATAGTATGGCACAAGCCGACACCGCACAAGTTGCAAGCGATTCCATCGAGGGTTTCCGCTTCACCACAGTAGATAGCATTGCTATCACTCCAGTCAAAGACCAAAACCGCAGCGGAACATGCTGGAGCTACTCTACCATCGGTTTCCTCGAGAGCGAACTCCTGCGTATGGGCAAAGGCGAATACGATTTGAGCGAGATGTTTGTGGTTCACCACACCATGCTCGACCGCGCCGAATATGTAGTACGCATGTACGGTACTGCACAATTTGCTCCTGGTGGTTCGGCATACGATGTCATCTACTGCTTGAAGAACTATGGTCTTGTACCACAAGAGGTTATGCCTGGTATTCAATATGGCAGCACTCCTGCTGACACATTGCCTGTTCATACTGAATTGGACGCTGTAGCAGGTGGCGTAGTAGATGCAGTGGCCAATAGCGGACTAAAAAAACTGACCCCTGTATGGAAAAAAGCCCTCACCGCAGTATATGACACCTATCTCGGCGAGTGCCCAGAGACCTTCACCTACAATGGCAAGGAATATACCCCAAAGAGCTTTGCCGAGGAGTTGGGACTGAATGCAGATGACTATGTAAGCATCACCAGCTATACCCACCATCCATTCTACACCACTTTCGCATTGGAGGTACCCGACAACTGGCGTATGGACCAAATGTACAACGTGCCTTTGGAGGAGATGATGGCTATCATCGACAACGCACTCGCTAATGGTTACACCCTCGCATGGGGTGCCGATGTCAGCGAGATGTGCTTCACCCGCAAGGGTCTTGGTGTCGTGCCAGAGGAGGAGAAAGCAGCTGACCTCACAGGCAGCGATGCTGCTCGTTGGTTGGGACTCTCAGCTACAGATAAACGCGATGAGCTTACCAAGAAACCTCTTCCTGAGAAAACTATCACCCAAGAGATGCGTCAAGCAGCATACGATAGTTGGGAGAACACCGACGACCATGGTATGCAAATCTTTGGTACTGCTAAAGACCAAAACGGCAAACGCTACTACATGGTGAAAAACTCATGGGGTACCAAGAAAAGCGAATACAAAGGTATCTGGTATGTATCTGAAGCATACATGCAATACAAGACCAACGACGTACTCGTTCATAAGAACGCTATTCCAAAAGATATTCGCAAAAAATTAGGAATCAAGTAATTATATGTCTAAACTTGGCTTTTGGATACAAAACGCACGTAGCATCTCACTACCGCAGTCAGCCCTTCCCTGTCTGACTGCGATAGTACTTTGCATCGGTCAAGAAGGGTTTGTATGGTGGCTCGCACTACCCGTACTATTAGGCATATGTGCTGCACACCTTGGTATGAACCTTGCAGATGACTATTTCGATTTCAAACACGACTCACGTATCCGTGCCGACATCAGCAGCAATAGTGTACGCGCTCGTATGGAGAAATGTCACTATTTAGACCGTTCTGCTGAAAGCAAAAACGGAGAAGTAGAAAGCGGAAAAGCCACACTCCATCAATTGGGTTGGGCAATATTTGGTTTTCTTGGATTTGCAGCACTAATGGGCTGTATTGCCTTCGTAGCACAATGGCTATTACATGGTTGGCAAGCTGCTATGGGTATTGTGATTTATGCACTGCTGGGATTATTTGTAGGAATCAACTACTCTGGCAAACCGCTCGAATTGGGTTATCACGGATTAGGCGAATTGGTCATTGGCTTGATGTTCGGTCCGCTGAATATGTTAGGCGTACAAGCCGCCCTCACAGGTGCACCATTCTCATGGCAAATGCTATGCATGAGCATAGGTATTGGCTGTATGGTGACAAATATCGTCTATGTACACTCAGTGATGGAGGTGAATGCGGATGCCGAATTGGGTAAGATGACTTTTGCTCGACTGCTAAAGAGCAAGCCAGCGATGATTGTCTTTATCGGTATCTTTGCTATTATCCCATTCATTATGTTGGGTTTAGGTATCGTATTGGGTTGGTGGAGTCCATGGTATCTACTAACGTTGGTCACCCTGCCTATGTCCATTTTCCTCATCCACTCCACCCGACTATTTGCCTACGGTTTGCCCCGCAACGACACACCACGCTGGTGGATGGGCCCTATGGGCGACTGGGATGGCTATAAGAAGGCGGGTATGGACTGGTTCCTCTTCCGTTGGTTACTTGCCCGCAATATCTGCACCTTCTTCTGTTTGATACTGATGATCGTGCATATCTTTGTTCACTAAACTCTAAACAGTAGCGGTGCAGCCGCGTTCACTAAATACAACATGAATATCTTTAAGACATTAGGACATTATATCTACTTGGCGCAATGGTTTGCCCGTGCGCGCTTCTTAGGTCGCCGTGCACCATTGCAGACGGTATTGTTTATCACAGACAAATGCAACTTGCGCTGCAAGCACTGCTCCGTATATGGCAGTGCGGGTTATAAGCAACGCACGTTCGAAGATATCGTGGCAGACATGCGTTATTCTTATGAACTAGGTTCTCGCTTCATTGATTTGGAAGGTGGCGAACCTACGCTGTGGAAAGAGGACGGACGTACCATCAACGATCTGATTGATGCTGCGATGGCAATTGGCTTCTTCTCGGTGACCGTAACGACCAATGCGCAGCAGGATTTCTCTTGGATTCGTCCCCAATCTATTTGGGTCAGCATGGACGGTGTAGGAGAATACCACGACCGTATTCGTGGCGAAGGTTCGTTTGCTCGGTTGGAAGAAAATATTCGCAATTCGGGATTCAAACACATATGCGTAAACATGGTGGTAAATGCCCTTAACTATGAGTCTTTGGATGCAGCAATGGAGTATGCAAAGAATAACCCTGCTATTGAGCAAATATCTATCAATTTCCACACGCCCTATCCTGGTACGGAATACTTGATGTTGCCACCCGAGAAGAAAGCCGAACTCATAGATAAAGTACTCGACTACAAGAAAAAGGGCTACCCTATCATGAACTCACGTTCTGGATTGAAACTCATGAAGCGTAATGCTTTAGGCGAGATAGAGTTGGGCAAGGAATGTTTTGTAACGAACTTCATATATACTGATGGTAGCCGCAGCTTGTGCTTGGGCTATGGCACAGAGCAATGCCGCGTGTGTGGCTTCTGCATGGCAGGCGAGATGGCCAGCGTGTTCCACTTCAAGCCCGACACGATCCTTTCGGGATTCAAGTTGAGGATGTAAAATGGCACGATTTTTGTGCAAAAATAATCAAAGCAATAATATATTCTAAATACATATAATTATGATTTCAAAGAAATTAGAAGAGGCTATCAATGCCCAAATTAATGCCGAAATGTGGTCGGCTTATCTCTATTTGAGTATGTCTGCATATTGCCAAGATGCAGGTCTGCCTGGCATGGCTAACTGGTTTGCTATTCAATTCAAAGAAGAGCAAGACCATGCTATGATACTTTTCAACTATTTGCAAAGTCGTGGCGGTCGCGTATTACTCGCCCCTATTGCTGCTGTAGATACCGAATGGGCTTCTCCTTTGGCTGCGTTTGAGCACACACTCGCTCACGAAGGCAAAGTAACCGCCCTCATCAACAACTTGATGGCACTTGCCGTAGAGGAAAAAGACTTCGCTCTCCAAAGTCGCCTCAACTGGTTCGTAGATGAGCAAGTGGAAGAAGAAGAAAACGCAACAGACTTAGTACATAAGCTTCGTCTTATTGGCGATAATGGCTACGGTCTCTACCAACTCGACCAAGAACTCGCAGCACGCGTTTATACACAAGCAAGTCCATTAGCAAATGCCGAATAATATGAAAAAGATTTTTATTTCGCTACTGGCATTAGGATGCTTGGTAGCGTGTACGCCCAAGAAAACGGCATACGAACAATACACCGAATTGTACAATGATTTGGAAGCACAGTTGGAAACCGTAGAAGACCGTGCCGTGAAAGACTCACTCATTGAGGGCTTTATCACAGACGGTTACACACTCATCATGGAGAATGTAGAGGACGTGACCAGTGATTCTATCGTCTTGTCACACTTCTATATGCTCACCCCTGAGCAGAAAGCCGAGCTCATTGCAGCCATTCCAGTAGAGCGTTGGGAGAAGCCTCTCCTCAAGCTCGTGTACAAGGAATACCGAATTGAGTTGCTCACCTCAGCGGGCAATCCATACATTGACATCGTATCACTGAAGGCAGACGGTACCGAATTGGCACTGAGTGAATTGGTAGGCAAGACCGACTATGTATTGGTGGACTTCTGGGCTTCATGGTGCGGTCCTTGCCGCCGATTGATGCCTGTACTCAAGGAGTTATACGAGTCGTACCACCCATCTGGCAAATTGGAAATCTTAGGTGTTAGTTGTGACCGCGACGAGGCAGCATGGCTCAAAGCCATCGAAGAGGACGAGTTGCCTTGGTTGCATATCCGCGACCAACGCGCAGAGCCTTACACCCCAAGCGATACCTATGGTATTTCTGCTATTCCAACCACCATCCTCATCAACAAAGAGGGCGTGATTGTAGGTCGCAACCTCAACAAAGCAGAGATTGAGGCTATATTGGCGCAATAAGGCTAAGTAACACACCATACATAAATAAAAAACAGACGGGGACACCCTCGTCTGTTTTCATCCTATTGCCTTCCAAATCTAAACTTTTATCTTTATTACGGACAATCCACTTCCGTTACTTGTGCCTTTTCTTCGCCGTCTTGCGTGAGAATATAGCAAGCACTACGCGTGGTATAAATATCCTCCGACTGATTAGGGTGTCCTGTCCATCCTTCCCTTTGCTTGAAGATAATATTCAATTCTTCGCCCTCATAAGCAAAGACATACCAATCGCCTTGCTTCATAGCCACGTGTTCATAAGTCGTAATGCCATCACCCCAAATCCATACATAAATAGTTTCCTTCCAATTAGCTGGCACTTTAGCTTTTACAACAATACCCTTGTCTTTCTTTGCAAAAGTAATACTATCCACCTGAGCCACATTATACTCTATTTGCTTACCATTTTGCCAAACGTACATTATCGTTTGTTCCACACTATCTGGATTATACTCTGGATTAGCAGCTGATCCACCACTACCCCATTGCTCATTGAGCCATGCAGTAGAACTTCTCAACCATGTATTCACATTGTTGATACGCTTTGTCAAATCAGCATTACCGTTATACTCTGACCAGCGGTTGGCATCTGCTACAGCTGCAGATTTCAGTAGAGTCAATTGCTCGCTTGTAAACGTAAAGATATTATTGAATTTAGTAGGATAAAATTCGTTCCAAATCTTCTTGACACACTCCATAAACACTGGAAACTGACATATTTCTGGAATCCAGTGATTGTGCCAAACATCGCCCTCGTACAAATACAGCGATTTGCTGCGATTGAATGAACTACCAAAATCCCATACTGGACCAAATTTCCATTTTTGTCCATCTCCAATCTCACGATACAGATAGCAACTACCATGGAAGGATTCATAATTATCCATTATCTCTTGTACAATATAGAAACGCGCCAAAGCATCCATATCAAGGTATTGCCAAAGTTGATCTGAATTCTTATCGCCATATACTAGTCCATCTATGCGCAGCATTTCTTTCATAAGGAAATCCTCTTGTGATTTAGATAGTACTTCTGGAGTCTTGTAGGTAAACCACATGGTATGTTCATCTCCTTCTTTAATCGTCACATGTGGATCGGTATCATAATTATCAATCTCTACCAACCAACCACCAGTGATTGCTACAGAATCAGTTTCTTCATCCGCCTGTTCCACAATATTCACACGATCCTTATCCACACGGATTGTTTCGGTAAGAAAATACAAACCAATATAGTCACCATTGAGCACCACCTCTACGGGTTTAGTTTCTGGTGTCCAAGATATACCTATCAATCGGCTAAGTTCAAACCCTACTTGATTACGCATAAATCCCTTTTTATTTAGCGCATCATCAGCATGAGCCAACAACGCAAAATGCTTGCTCTTCTTCATTCCGAGAAGTGATTGCTTTTCTGTTAGTTTTATACGATAAGGCTTCTTATTAAATCCTGTCCACGTATAGTTGCCACGTCCTTTAATTTCCATCGTAAGAGGTGCAGCAGCACTACCAATGTTCTCATAACCACTAATCCCTAAAGCATCCACATAGTACGTTGCATTCAAGTAATCATCTTTGCTTACAATAGGAGCATTATTCTCCGTTTGAATGTACATTATAGGTAATGTACCAGAATAGGTTGTAGCTTGTAGTGTTAGCGCAAGCATGCACAACAATAAAAAGGAATATATTTTCTTCATCTTGATATTTTTTTTTGCAAAAGTAATGTATTTTTGCGATATTTGCAAAAAAATAACAAAAAAATTATGATTTATGGATACATTCGCGTAAGTTCTGACAAGCAAACTGTGGAGAACCAGCGATTTGAAATTCAACGTTTCTGCAATCAACAAGGTTTGCATATTGATGGTTGGATCGAGGAAACCATCTCTGGTACTAAGAACTATACCAAACGGCAATTAGGCCGCTTATTACGTAAGGCTAAAAAAGGTGATATTATCATTTGTAGCGAACTGTCACGCTTGGGCCGCAATCTATATATGATTATGGAGATTCTTAGTATTTGTATGACAAAAGAATGCTATGTTTGGACCATCAAGGATGGTTATCGTTTAGGTGATGATATACAAAGCAAAGTACTGGCATTTGCTTTTGGTTTGTCAGCTGAGATTGAGCGCAACTTAATTTCACAACGCACAAAAGAAGCATTAGCAAGATTACGTGCAGAGGGAAAACATATTGGTCGCCCTAAAGGCAAACTAAATAGTCCAAAGCATTTTTATCTCTCTCGTCATGATGCCTATATCCGTCGTGCTATAGCTAGCGGTATGAAGCAAAGTACAATAGTACGTAGACTGCATACCAATCGCTCCACCCTCAGAAGATATATCAAGCGATTTATTCATCCCGTAGAAACTTCTTCTTAATGGAAAAAACAAAACGACCATCTCAGTGAGACAGTCGTTCTTGGTAGTGCTACGGGGACTCGAACCCCGGTTTACGGCGTGAGAGGCCGTTGTCCTAGGCCACTAGACGATAGCACCCTAGCGTTTCCTCATCGAAAGCGGCTGCAAAGGTACTGCTTTTTTTTGATATGACCAAATATTTTTGAAAAAAAATGCATTTTTTGTGTGTTTTTTTTGATATTTCATAAAAAAGCAGTACCTTTGCAACGAAATGTGCGCATGCGCGAGCGTCGCACCCTGCGACCATAAATATAATATATAAAATACAATAAGCTAGGATTATGACAACTAGTTTTGGATATGTGCGCGTGGCAGCTGCAGTGCCACATATGCGAGTGGCAGACTGCCAATACAACGCAAGTAAAATCAAGAAACAAATCACCGAAGCCGTACAAGAAGGCGTACAAGTGGTTTGCTTCCCAGAACTCAGCATCACAGGATACACCTGCGCTGACCTATTCTTCACACAGCAATTGCAGAAAGATGCACTCAGTGCACTGGAAGATGTGTGCACTTTCACACGCGACCTGCCTATCATCGTGCTCGTAGGTGCACCACTCAAGGTGGACAACAACCTATACAACTGCGCCTTCGTGATGACCGACGGCGAAGTCATAGGCATTGTACCCAAAATCAACCTACCCAACACAGGAGAGTTCTACGAGAAACGATGGTTCTCCAGTGGACGCGATGTGCTGGAAAACAACGTCAACAGCATCCGTCCGCGCATACCAACCATCGAGTTATGGGGTAATGATGTGCCATTTGGTATTGACCTACTATTCACCACCAAAGATTATAGTTTTGGTATTGAGTTATGCGAGGACCTATGGTCGCCTCTACCTGCGAGTACACAACTCGCTATACAGGGCGCAGAGATCATCTTCAACCTCTCCAGCAGCAACTGCGTGACAGGCAAGCATGCCTTCCGTCAGCGCATGATCACCCAACAGTCAGCACGCGTGCACTGCGGATATGTATATACATCGTCTGGCATAGGCGAATCGACGACAGACATTGTGTTCTCGGGTAGCACATACATTGCCGAGAATGGAGAGATGCTAGAGATTGGCGAACGCTTCCAAATGGAGAGCAGCATGATTATCTCGGAGATAGATGTGGAGCGTCTGCGCATTGACCGCCAACGCAATACGAACTTCACCCACGATAAGCATGGGCAGTTCCGCCATGTGCAGGTGGCGCCGTTGGAGCCCAGTTTAGAGGACGGCGCGACGCGCCTACTGGATGCTGCGCTATTAGATAATGGACGCCCAATGGGCTATGGCGAAGGACCATTACATCGCCATTTTACGCAGACGCCGTTCTTACCAAAGAAGAAAGATAGCGATGAGTACTGCGAGGATGTGCTGAACCTGCAAGTGCATGGACTACTGCGCCGTTGGCAACATACCCACACCGAATCGCTCGTGATTGGCATATCGGGCGGACTGGACTCCACTCTCGCGCTGATTGTCAGTGTATTGGCTGCCGACCGCTTGGGCTACAATCGCAGCCAAGTGATAGGCGTGACGATGCCTGGATTTGGCACCAGTGATCGCACCTACAGCAATGCCCTCGCTATGATGGAAGAGTTGGGCGTAAGCATACACGAGATACCTATCCGCAATATGGCGACACAGCACCTCAATGATATCAATCACGACCTCAACAACCACGATATCACCTACGAGAATGCTCAAGCGCGTATCCGTACACTCGTGCTGATGGACCTCGCCAACAAGTACAATGGACTAGTGGTCGGCACAGGCGATATGAGCGAATTGGCGTTGGGCTGGGCGACTTACTGCGGCGATCAGATGTCGATGTACGGTGTGAACGCAGGCGTGCCCAAGACATTGGTACGCTACCTGGTTCGCTATGCAGCAGAGAACATCTTTGGCGAGCGATTGCGCGAGATACTGATGGATGTGATTGACACACCCGTATCGCCCGAGTTGCTGCCTACCGACGACAAGGGAAATATCGCACAGATAACCGAAGATAAGGTGGGACCATATGAGTTGCACGACTTCTTCCTCTACTACTTCTTGCGCTATGGTTTTACTCGCGAGAAGATTGCGTTTATGGCGAGCATGGCGTTTGACGGCGTATATAGCGAAGAAGTGATTGAGCATTGGCTCAGCGTGTTTATGCGCCGCTTCTTCACACAGCAATTCAAGCGCAGTTGCCTACCTGACGGACCAAAAGTGGTAGGCGTGAGTTTGTCGCCACGTGGCGATTGGAGAATGCCGAGTGATGTGGCAGTCAATTAATCATAGGATTCCCGATTCGCGACACAAAAAAATGAATATGAAAAAAATAATGACTATATTTGCGGTTATAGCGATAGCATTGACCGCACAAGCACAGATTGTGCAACCTATCAAATGGACGGGCGAAGTAGTTGGTGATAGCGTTCGCCTCACAGCCACCATCGATAAAGGTTGGCACCTCAACATCATCGAACTCGGTGATGGATTCTACATGGACGAGTACGAAGGTACATTCACTGAAACAGTAGCCAAAGCCGACACGGTGCGCGTGCGCTACAATGCTTGCGATGACAAGATGTGTACGGCTCCTGAGACATGGGAGTGGATTGCAAATGGCGATGAGGCGATGAGGCAATCAGGCGATGAGGCGAAAGGTAATGGAGGCGGTCAATCCATCTGGTGGATATTCGTCATGGGCTTGCTAGGTGGTCTATTGGCTATCTTCACCCCATGCGTATGGCCTATTATTCCAATGACGGTGTCTTTCTTCATCAAACGCGGCGGTGCTGCCAAAGGAACAACCAACGCACAAGTGGTTCGTGACGCTATTCTCTACGGATTGAGCATCGTGATTATCTACGTGGGTTTAGGTCTATTGGTAACACTCATTTTCGGTGCTTCTGCACTCAACGCTTTGAGTACCAACGCAGTGGTGAACATTATCTTCTTCCTGATTCTGGTATTATTTGCAGCATCGTTCTTCGGGGCATTTGAGATTACCTTGCCTAGTTCATGGTCCACAGCACTCAATAGCAAGTCGAGCAATACGACTGGTTTCCTCAGCATTCTGCTGATGGCATTCACATTGGTGATTGTGTCGTTCTCTTGCACAGGTCCTATCATTGGCACCTTGCTCGTGGAGGCTGCTGGCAAATCGATACTTGCACCTGCGATGGGTATGTTGGGTTTCGCCATTGCATTGGCATTGCCATTCTCACTCTTTGCTATGTTCCCATCGGTACTGAAGAAATTGCCTAAATCAGGCGGCTGGATGAATACGTTCAAAGTAACTCTCGCTTTCCTTGAGTTGGCATTGGCATTGAAGTTCCTCAGCGTAGCAGACTTGGCATACGGATGGCATATCCTCGACCGCGAAGTATTTGTATCGCTTTGGATTATCATCTTCTCGCTCTTGGGCTGCTACTTATTAGGATGGATTTCGTTCCCACACGATGATGAAGACCATCGCAAGACTAGCGTTACACGCTTCTTCTTGGCAGTTATTTCACTCTCCTTTGCAATGTATATGGTACCTGGTTTGTGGGGGGCTCCATTGCGTGCTATCTCTGCCTTTGCGCCACCAATGACTACCCAAGACTGGGTAATGACACCTGGTGCAGCACCTGTAGCCAACGCAGCAGGTACTACAGGCGAATATAAGACCATGACCAACCACGGCGGACAAATCACCTTTACTGACTACGACGAAGGTATGGCATATGCCAAGGAAAATGGTATGCCCGTATTCTTGGATTTCAACGGCTTTGGATGCGTAAACTGCCGCAAGATGGAGGCTGCCGTATTGAGCAAACCTGAAGTGGCAGAGCATATGCATCAGTATGTACTGATCTCACTAATTGTGGATGACAAAACCAAATTGACTGAGCCTATCACAGTAGAAGAGAATGGTAAGACTGTAACTCTAAAAACTATCGGCGACAAATGGAGTCATATGCAACGTGCTCACTACCAATCAAATGCTCAGCCATACTATGTACAGTTGGATGCCGATGGTAACCGCATCGTAGAAGGCAGTTATGCGTACGACGAAGATATTCAGAAATTCTTGGAATGGTTAAAATATTAAGTTATGCTTGAGAAAAAGTCTTTTTCTAGACAATCTAGCCATCCTAGACAATCTAGTTTCTCTAGTTCACCAAGCGGCAATCGCTCGTACGATACTCGTCGTCCCCCTGAGAAGGAGATGATATTTGGTATCCGCGCAATTATCGAAGCGATAGATGCAGGCAAGACCTTGGATAAGATTCTCCTGCGCCGTGACATGACTTCCACTATTGGCAAAGAACTGCTCAAGAAACTGATGGGCACTACCACGCCCGTACAGAAAGTGCCTGTGGAGAAACTCAACCAATATACCGACAAGAATCACCAAGGTGCTATTGCGTTCCTCAGCCCGATAGATTTCTGCAATCTTGAATCGATAGTCCCTACTCTCTTTGAAGAGGGTAAGACGCCTCTGCTAATGGTATTAGACGGAGTAACGGATGTGCGCAATTTCGGTGCTATTGCACGCACATGCGCATGCGCTGGCGCACACGCACTAATCATTGGTACACACGGCAGTGTGGCTATCAATGGCGATGCAGTAAAGACATCAGCAGGTGCGTTGTATCATTTGCCTGTGTGCAAGGTAGAGAACTTGCAAAACGCATTGCAGTATCTCCGCGATTCGGGTTTCAACGTATTGGCAGCTACCGAACACGCGACGGCAAACTACACCGAAGTGGATATGACCATGCCTACGGCTATCGTAATGGGTAGCGAGGATAAGGGTATTTATGGGGGCAATTTGCGTATTTGCTCACATCAGGTACGTATCCCTATGTCGGGTGTGATTGAGTCGCTCAACGTCAGCGTCGCCGCAGGAGTGATGCTGTACGAAGCGGTTAGACAACGCAGCTAATACAATAATCATGATATTATAGTTAAAAGTTCATAATCGCCAATATGCTTCTGAATATCGAAACACCTGCTCCCAAGATTCTGCCAGCAGATTCAATCAAACATATAACCGAAAATTTCATCCAACAGGTGCAAAGCGAACCCGAAGTAGTGTTGCGCAGTTGGTTGGATAGTGCAATTGATTTTGGTATCAAAGTAGTAATTGCATTAGTGCTCTATTTTGTAGGAGCATGGGTGATTCGTCGCATCAAACGAATGTTAGAGCGTATCTTCGAGCGCCGTAAGACCGAACGCACCTTGGCATCGTTCGTAACATCGTTTACCAGTATTGCGCTAACCGTTATACTTATTCTTGTACTGATAGGCACTCTCGGATTAGACACCACCTCTTTCGCCGCACTGCTCACCGCAGGCGGTATGGCTATTGGTATGGCATTGTCGGGTACAGTGCAGAACTTCGCAGGAGGTATTATGTTGTTGGTTTTCCGTCCGTTCAAGGCAGGCGACTTTATCAATGCGCAAGGCGTAAGCGGTACGGTAATGGAAGTAACCATAGTCACCACACGTATTCTCACCGTGGACAACCGCGTGATTATCTTGCCTAACGGAGCACTATTCAATGGCACGATTGAGAATGTATCGGCACAAGTATTGCGCCGCGTGGATTGGACTGTCAGTGTGGACTATGGTGTGGATGCAGATGGTTGTATTGCACTGCTGAAAGAACTGATTCTATCCGACGAACGTATCCTGACCTCTCAACATGAGCGTCCAAAGAATGCTTCGCCTGTAGCAATTGACACCACCAAAATAATTATTCCAGACCCCTTTGTTGCGCTTTCTTCCTTGAACGATAATAACATCTCGTTCGTTGTGCGCGCATGGGTGAAGTCTGCCGATTATTGGGATGTGTACTTCCATTTCAACAAACTCTTCTACACGGAACTGCCCAAACATGGATATACCTTTGCCTACCCACATATGGATGTAACCCTAACCACTAACAACGAAGCGATCTAAATATATGCTACTAATTTTCGACTTAGACGGAACACTAATCAATACGATTGATGACTTGGGGCAGGCGTGCAACCATGCCTTGTCGGCTTGTGGTTTTCCCACACATAAGATTGATGACTATCCCCGTTTAGTAGGCAATGGAATCAACAAACTCATTGAGCGTGCATTGCCAGAAGAGCATCGCAATGAAGCCACGGTGCTTCGCCTGCGCGAACACTTTGTGCCCTTCTACGACCGACACAATTGCGACCTCACCCGTCCGTATGATGGCATACCAGAGTTGTTAAAAGCACTGAAGCAAAAAGGCGATGAGGCGATGAGGCGAAAAGGCGAGAGATTATTTTTGGCGGTAGCCAGCAACAAGTATCAAGCAGCCACAGAGAAGATTGTTGCTCACTACTTTCCCAATACGTTTGATGTAGTCTTGGGCGAACGCGTTGGCGTTCCTCGCAAACCCGACCCACAAATCGTATGGGATATATTAGCTTCCTTGCCTTCAACCATAAACCATAAACCTTCAACCTTATATGTAGGCGATTCGCTAGTGGATGCCGCCACCGCGAAAGCAGCCAATTTGCCTTTCGTGGCTTGCACATGGGGCTTCTGCACGAAAGAGCAATTGCAAACAGCACAGCCCAATTATATGGTAAACCATCCCAGTGAGATACTTGCACTCTTATCTACCCATAATAAAAAATAAAGGAAAAAGCGAGGTAAAAACCCGTTATGAACCCGTCAAGAACCTGTAAAGGGAAAGGGGAGAGGGGAGTCAAGAAGTCATTTTGAAAGAAAAAGCACATATATTTGCCTATTCAAATTATTTTTTGTACCTTTGCACACTTTTTAGAAATAAATGTTTATGAAACGAACAACAATCATTGACTTCGTTGAGAAGTACACACACGAATTTAGTGAACTCACTTTCCTTCGCGAGAAGGTAAATGGAGTGTGGACAGAAACCAGTTTTCGTGAAACACGCGAAGAAGCATATAAAATAGGTGCGGGTCTCTATCAACTCGGACTCAGAAAAGGCGATAAAGTATCTCTACTCTCTCAAGGCCGTAATCTATGGATTACTAGCGAGTTAGGTATTCTTTATGCAGGTGGTGTAAATGTACCATTGAGCATCAAACTCACCGAATCAACCGACCTACTCTTCCGCATACAGCACTCCGATTCACGCTATGTGATTGTGAGCGAACAGCAGTTGCCTAAGATACGCAACATCATTGCAGACTGCCCCAAAGTAGAGAAAATCATCGTTCTTGACCCATTAGAGACATACGAGGAAAACGAGATGCCTATCAGCGAAATAATTGCTATGGGTGAGGCATACCTAAAAGACCATGTGGATGATTTTCGTGCTCTGTATGAGTCAGTTGGACCAGATGACTATGCCAATATTAGTTACACTTCGGGCACGACAGCCGACCCTAAAGGAATATTGCTCACACATCGCAACTACACCGCCAATGTGGAGCAAGGTAGTAGCGTAATCCAATGTAACAAAGGCGATGTGATGCTCATTATTTTGCCACTTGACCACTGCTTTGCACACGTGGCAGGATTCTACACCATGATGTCCTATGGCGGTAGCATAGCTACTGTACCAGTAGGCAAAACGGCCATTGCTACGCTGAAAAACATCCCTATCGCTATCAAAGAAGTGCGCCCAATGGTGATGCTGTCTGTACCAGCATTGGCACGTAACTTCCGCAAGAGCATCGAAACAAGCATCAAAGCGAAAGGCAAAACCGTAGAACGCCTCTACGAATTCGCCCTCAACAACGCTATCAAATATAACAAAGAGTACTGGAATCGCGGCGGCTGGCAAGCATGGCGTTGGCCTTTGGTAAAACTATTCGACAAAATTATCTTCAAGGCCGTACGCGAAGGCTTTGGCGGACGTATGAAATTCTTTGTAGGTGGTGGTGCATTGCTTGACATTGAGTTGCAACGCTATTTCTGCGCGGTAGGCATGCCTATGTTCCAAGGATATGGATTGAGCGAAGCTACACCTATCATCTGCGCCAACTCTATGAGCCACGCTATTTTTGGTTCCAGCGGTCGTATCGTTAAGCCATTGGATTTGAAAATATGCGATGACGAAGGCAACGAAGTGCCACATGGTCAAAAAGGCGAAATCGTTATCAAAGGAGAGAACGTGATGGCGGGCTATTGGAAAAACCCAGAATCTACAGCCAAGACTATTGTTAATGGTTGGTTGCATACAGGTGATATGGGTTACGTGACCGACCAACACCCAGGATTCTTGTGGGTAGTAGGTCGCTTCAAATCGCTGCTCATCAGTGCTGATGGCGAGAAATATAGCCCAGAAGGATTTGAAGATAGTCTGACTGATGGCAGTAAGTATATCGAACAAGTGATCTTGCACAACAACCAAGATCCATACACTATGGTACTCATTGTGCCTAACAAAGACGCATTGAAAGAACATGCCAAATCGTTAGGATTGGACCCTGCAACCGAGGAAGGAAAAAAAGCCATGTTGCAGAAGATTCAAGATGAGGTGAACGAATATCGCAATGGCAAATTTTCAGGAATGTTCCCCGAACAATGGTTGCCCAAAGCGATTGCCGTATTGCCAGAGCCATTCACTGAGCAAAACCATATGGTAAACTCCACGATGAAAATCGTACGTGGCAAGGTAGAAGAATTCTATGCCGACCGAATTGAATATGCTTATACGCCCGAAGGCAAAGAACTAATGAATGAAAAAAACATGGCTGCTCTCTAAGCAGCCATGTTTTTTTCACTTCGCCCTAACGAACCATCGCATGTTAATGCACGAATAGCAACTCGCGGTACTTAGGCAGTGTCCACAGTTGGTCATCCACCCACATCTCCAACTCATCTACATGCTTGCGAATATCCTCCATGATAGGCACAATCGTATCATGGAAAGCCAACGCCCGTTCGCGTTGATTCTCAATATGATTAGCTTTTATACGCAAACTTGTCATCTTATCTACTCCTGCTATAATCGCACTAGCATGCCCCTCAATACGGCGGATTAGTAGGCAGTCCTGCTCATTGAGCACCTTTGCTTCTTCTGCATTAAACACTTGCTTCAGATGCGCGACTTTCTCTAGCAACATGGCTTGATAACGTTTGGCAGCAGGCAAGACATGATTGATGACCAAATCACCAAAGACACGGCTTTCTATTTGCAGTTTGAGCGAATAGTTCTCCCATTTCACTTCGCAACGTGCCTGCAACTCTGCCAGATTAAGTACGCCCGTAGAACCGAACATCTGCACACTCTCTTTTTTGAGATATTGGTCAATCATCAGTGGTACACTCGTTTCTGTATCTAAGCCACGCGCTTTTGCCTCTTGTTGCCACTCCTGACTATAGCCATTGCCATCAAAACGAATGGCACGACACTCCTTCAAACAACGTTTAATAACCGTAAATAGCGCACGCTCTTTGGCTTCGCCCTTTGCAATCAGCGCATCCACTTCTTCGCGGAAGATATTTAGTTGCTCTGCCACCGCAGCATTCAATGCCAATACCGCAGCGCCACAGTTGGCAGAAGAGCCAACCGCACGGAACTCGAAACGATTACCCGTAAAAGCGAAAGGCGAGGTACGGTTACGGTCCGTGTTATCCAACAGAATCTCAGGGATATTCCCTACCCCAAGCTTCATCTCTTTCTTCGCATTGATGATAATACCCTTATCCACATCGGCGTTCTCAATCTGATTCAATGCCTCGTTGATTTGTGCACCAAGGAAAACGGAAATAATAGCAGGTGGTGCCTCATGACCACCCAAACGATGCGCATTGGTGGCAGAGGCAATAGTCGCCTTCAATAAGCCATTGTGACGGTGTACCGCTTTCAGCACATTCACAAGGAAAGTTACAAACTGCAAGTTCTGATACGGATTCTTGCCTGGCGCAACAAGATTAACACCCGTATTTGTACCCAACGACCAGTTGCAATGCTTGCCGCTACCATTCACTCCGCCAAAGGGTTTCTCATGAAAGAGTACACGGAACTGGTGATGATGCGCCACTTGCTCCATGAGTGACATGAGCAATTGGTTGTGGTCGCTGCCAAGATTAGCTTCTTCGTAGATTGGTGCCAACTCAAACTGATTCGGAGCTACCTCATTGTGGCGTGTCTTGACAGGGATACCCAATTTCAACGCTTCCTGTTCCAATTCCGTCATAAATGCCAAAACGCGCTCTGGAATAGTACCCAAATAGTGGTCATCTAATTGCTGACTCTTGCTGGCATAATGCCCCATGAGTGTGCGACCCGTCATCATCAGGTCGGGACGGGCATTATATAGTGCTTCATCCACAAGAAAGAATTCCTGCTCCGTACCTAGATACGTATATACGCGCTTTACGTTCTTATCAAAATAGTTTGCCACAGCCGTTGCCGCCTTACCCACTGCGGTAATAGAACGCAGCAACGGAGTCTTGTAATCCAACGCCTCACCTGTATATGCCACAAAGATAGTCGGAATACACAATCGATCACCTATCACAAACGCAGGCGAAGAAGGGTCCCATGCCGAATAGCCACGCGCCTCAAAGGTGTTGCGAATACCGCCATTAGGGAAAGATGAAGCATCTGGTTCTTGTTGATAAAGCACCGAGCCCGAGAATTTCTCCATAGGTGCCCCTTTCTCATCAAAATCGAAGAAAGCATCGTGTTTCTCTGCCGTACCACCAGTTAGGGGTTGAAACCAGTGGGTATAGTGCGTAGCTCCCAACTCCATAGCCCATTTCTTCATACCAATAGCCACGCTGTTAGCAATATCTCTACTCAGCGTTTTTTCATTGTCCATCAAGTCAAAGAGTTCCCCCACAATATTGCTGGCAATATACTCCTTCATCTTTTCGCGCGTAAACACATTTTGCGAGAAGATTACACTAGCACGTTGTACCGATGCTACATTATTTGGTTGGTGCGCCCATGCTGTTTTAAGGGCATCGAAACGAATATTTGACATAAAAAATACGACATTTATTGTTTTTAATCGGATTATTTTCAAAAATCGACCGCAAAAGTACTACTTTTTTTTCAAACAACCAAATATTTTTACATTTTTGACGTATTTTTAACAAAATCACGAAAAAAGAATCTGCAAAGTCGAAAATACAATTCATTTTTTATCATAAAAAAACATTTACTTCACTTGCGTATATCAAAAAAAAATAGTACCTTTGCACGCAAATTAAAAATTTGCAAAAAACATGGCGTCTAACCGCAACATAGTACAGATTCCGGCTCTTGTGGACCTTCATGTCCACTTTCGTGAGCCGGGTTTTTCGTATAAGGAGACTATCCAAACAGGCAGCATGGCTGCAGCTGCATCTGGTTACAGCGCGGTATTTACCATGCCCAACCTCAATCCCGTTCCCGACACCGTGGAGCATTTGCAAGAGCAATTGGATATCATCCGTCGCGATACCTACACGGGCGTTTATCCCTTTGCCTCTATCACTGTAGGGCAGAAAGGTGCTGGCGAACTCGTTGACTTTGAATCCCTTGCGCCCTATGTACGCGGCTTCTCTGATGATGGACGAGGCGTGCAAGATGAGGAACTTATGCGTGAGGCCATGAAACGCATTCGTGCGGTAGATCGTGTGATGGTGGCTCACTGCGAAGTAGAATCCCTCCTCAATGGCGGCTACATCCACGCGGGGGAGTATGCCGCAAAACACAATCACCGTGGCATCGTGTCTGAAAGCGAGTGGAAAGAGATAGAACGCGACATCCGTCTAGTAGAAGAGACTGGGTGTCGTTTTCATATATGCCATATCTCTACCAAAGAGAGTGTGGCACTTATCCGCGAGGCAAAAGCAAAAGGATTGCCCGTAACTTGCGAGACGGCACCACACTATTTGCTCCTCACCGACAAAGACCTCCAAGAGGACGGCAAGTGGAAAATGAACCCACCTCTCCGCACGGAAGAAGACCGCCTCGCACTCATTGAGGGCATCAAGGACGGTACCATCGATTGTATCGCCACTGACCACGCGCCCCATAGCGCAGAGGAGAAAAGCCGAGGATTGGAAAAGAGTGCCTTTGGTATTGTGGGCTTAGAGACCGCTTTCCCACTGATGTACACCCATTTTGTTAAAACGGGTATCATCACCCTCGAACGCCTTATTGAACTCATGTCCACGAATCCTGCCCACATCATTGGTTTGGACAACAGCAATTCCTATGCTTACTTCGATTTGGACGCGTGCTATCGCATTGATCCTGCCAACTTCCTATCCATGGGGCAAGCCATGCCGTTCGAAGGTTGGGAAGTGTATGGCAAATGCGTTAAAACTATCGTAAATGGAATAACAGTTTATAACAATACCAACCAGTAGGTTGCTGCCTATTTGCCACCTATCTCCATCGGAAGCTCATCGTGACCTCATCGTGACCTCATCGTGACCTCATCGAGACCTCGCCGATAAACAACCATAACATAAACAAGAAATGAAGCAACTAACTTTTGAAATAAAAACTAACGAACAGATAGCCAAGAATGTCTATCGTATGCAGCTCAGTGGTGACACCACGGGCATTATTCCTGGTCAGTTCGTAAATATCCGCGTGGAAGGACAGTTCCTCCGCCGCCCCATCTCTGTCTGCAATGTGGAACAACCGCTAAACAACACTACACAACCGCTAAACCACGCTACACCACTCCTTACTATTATATATAAGGTGGTAGGCGTAGGCACTGAGGCGATGAGTCGCCTGCCAATCGGCACCCAACTTGACGTACTGACTGTTCTGGGTAATGGCTATGACCTCTCGAAATCAGGCGACAAACCATTGCTTGTGGGCGGTGGCGTAGGTGTTCCACCCATGTATATGCTCGCTCGCCAACTCCGTGAAATGGGCAAAGCGGTACGCGTGATCCTTGGCTTCAACACCAAAGAGGAAGTCTTTTACGAAGAGGAGTTTCGTGCCTTAGGTTGCGATGTCACCGTCACCACTGTGGACGGCAGTCATGGCACAAAAGGCTTTGTAACCAATGCTTTAGATGGAAAGCAATCCTACTACTACACTTGCGGACCATTGCCAATGATCAAAGCCCTCATTCAAGCTGCTGGCACTAATGGCGAAGTGAGCATGGAAGAACGAATGGGTTGTGGCTTTGGCGCATGTATGGGCTGCACCATCCAAACCACCCAAGGACCAAAACGCGTCTGCAAAGAAGGCCCCGTCTTCCCCGCAGAAATATTACAATTATAATCCCTTACCGCTCGCGGTGTTGGCGAGCGGAATGTTGTTGAAAAATGTTGTTTAAGTTGTTGTAAAATAAAAACATGAACGATAAATTGCAAATATCCCTCTCAGGCATCACCCTCGCCAACCCTATCATCCCTGCATCAGGAACCTATGGTTTTGGCGACGAGTTTGCTGAGTTATACGATATCAACTGCCTTGGCGGTATCTCTTTCAAAGGCACCACCCGCGAAGCACGCTATGGCAATCCGTTGCCTCGTATCGCTGAGTGTGGCAACTATGGCATGATTAATGCGGTGGGGTTGCAAAACCCAGGCGTAGAACATGTGATTGCTCACGAACTCCCTCGCCTCAAAAGCCACTACAATGGCTGCATCGTGGCGAACGTCAGCGGCTTCTCCGTGCAAGACTATGTAGAGACTTGCGCTCTACTTGACAAAGAACCTATCGACATCCTCGAGGTAAATATCTCCTGCCCTAATGTCCACAACGGTGGTATGGCATTTGGCACCAGCCCCGAGGCAGCAGCCGAAGTGACAGCAGCGGTTAAAGCCGTAACTACCAAACCCGTCTATATGAAGCTATCGCCCAACGTCACCGACATCGTGGCGATTGCCAAAGCATGCGAAGCAGCAGGAGCAGACGGACTTTGTCTCATCAATACCGTACTCGGCATGCGCATTGATATTCGCCGTCGCCGTCCCGTGATTGCCAACCGCTATGGTGGCTATTCGGGCGCAGGTATCTTCCCGCTCGCCCTACGTATGGTGAACCAAGTAGCACGCGCCACTTCACTTCCTATCATCGGTTGCGGAGGCGTGAGCAACGCAGAAGATGTGATAGAGATGATGATGGCAGGCGCAACAGCCGTAGAGATTGGTGCTGCCAACCTCACCAACCCAATGGTAGCAAAAGAAATCATCGACCGCCTACCAACCCTAATGGATGAATTGAAAATAGAAAAACTAACAGATATAATTGGAATAGTAAACCATGAATAAAGATGTAATCATTGCATGCGATTTCGCTTCGGCAGAAGAGACCTATCGCTTCCTTGACAAGATGGGCGATGTAAAGCCTTACGTAAAGATTGGTATGGAACTCTACTATGCAGAAGGTCCTGCTATCGTGCGCGAACTCAAACGCCGTGGACACAAGATCTTCCTCGACCTCAAGCTCCACGACATACCTAACACCGTCAAGAAAGCCATGTCCGTACTCTCTCGTTTGGATGTAGATATGTGCAACCTCCACGCCGCAGGTACTATCGAAATGATGAAAGCCGCTGTTGAGGGCCTTACTCGCGAGGACGGTACTCGTCCTATCCTCTTGGCAGTTACTCAACTCACCTCTACCAGCGAGGAGCGTATGCACAACGACTTGCTTATCCCTGGCAATATCGGCGATGTAGTGGTGCACTATGCCAAGAACGCACAAGCCGCTGGTCTGGATGGTGTCGTTTGTTCGCCACTCGAAGCAGGTATGGTAAAAGAAGCATGCGGTAAGGACTTCTATACCGTTACCCCAGGTATCCGCTTTGCCGATGGCGTAGTAGGCGACCAAGTACGTATCACTACTCCAGCCAAAGCACGCGAAATTGGTTCTGACTTTATCGTAGTCGGTCGCCCAATCACTGCTGCCGAAGACCCAGTTGCCGCCTACCAACGCTGCGTAGCAGAGTTCTGCGGATAATAAACCCATAAACTGATAAACTCATAAACGAAAAATAATGAAACAACTTATCGCCGAAGACTTGCTCAATATTAAAGCCGTCTTCCTCCGTCCAAACGAGCCATTCACATGGGCCAGTGGTATCAAGAGTCCTATCTATTGCGACAACCGTCTCACGCTTAGCGACACACAAGTGCGCAACGATGTAGAGAACGGCCTCGCTCAATTGATAAAAGAGCATTATCCTCAAGCAGAAGTCCTCATGGGTACTTCCACCGCAGGTATCGCTCACGCGGCTATCACCGCTACTATCCTCGACCTCCCTATGGGTTATGTACGCAGTGGCGCAAAGGACCACGGCCGTGGCAACCAGATTGAAGGAAAACTCCTCCCTGGTCAGAAAGTCGTTGTAGTAGAAGACCTTATATCCACAGGCGGTAGCTGTATCGAGGTAGTGAATGTCCTCCGCGAAGCAGGTGCCGATGTCCTCGGCGTTGTGAGTATCTTCACCTACGGCATGAAGAAAGGTATTGAACGCTTAGCTGCTGCCGAAGTGAAGAACATTAGTCTTTGCGACCTTGACACCCTTGTAGAGGTAGCTGCAGAGAAAGCATACATCGCTCCAGAAGACAAAGAACGCTTAATCCAATTCCGCAACAATCCTTCCGACGAAAGTTGGATGAAATAATAACACAAAAAATGAGACGCATGAAAAAGTCATTCTTATTAGCCATTGCTGCGCTATGTGCGACAATGACTTTTGCTATTACCCCACAAGAATTGGCTGATTCGCTGAACGTATTTGCCAGCGAAAGAGCCTATCTTGGCAAAGTGAAAGTAAGTGATATTCAAATCGATGAAAAGAATATCACCGTCACTACATGTAATAGATTATCATGTATTTCTCTCACACCACAGGAAATTACCCAACTCAAAGAATCAGTGCGCCAATGGGTAGGCGGTGCGCCTACAGCCACTGTGAGTATCATCTCTGATGGCAAAGAACTAGATGAATGGGTAACTGCCCTCTACAAGAAACGCGACAAGAAATTGCAATACAAACCTGCCAGTGCCAAGTATCCATTGGTACACAATGCTTCGCAACCCTACTCTGCCAAACAAGGTTTAGATGGCAAGCACATTGCCTTATGGGGTAGTCACGGCATTTACTACGTGCAAGCATACCGTATGTGGAAATGGCAACGCGCCCGTCTGTGGACTACTATCGAAGACCTTTACACGAGCAGTTACACCATGCCATTCCTCGTGCCAATGCTGGAGAACGCAGGTGCAGTAGTATTGCAACCCCGCGAACGTGATCCACAGCTCAACGAGGTGATTGTGGACGATTCGCAACTCGCAACAGGTATCGCTCCTGCAGAAGGCAGCGGTTGGGGACGACCTCTCAAACCACTACTCGAAGGCGATAACCCATTTGCTATGGGTGGTTATAGCACAGTCAAGAGCACGGCTCGATATACGCCCAACCTACCAGAGGCTGGCGAATACGCTGTATATGTGAGTTACAAATCCTTGCCCAAGAGCAATCCACAAGCCGAATATACCGTAGTGCACAAAGGTATCAGCACCACCTATCATGTAAACCAACAAATGGGTGGCGGTACATGGATATACCTCGGTACATTTGACTTTGGCACCGATGGCAATAGCAATTACGTCGCACTTACTCACAAAGGCAAACACATCACCACCACCGACGCTATCAAGTTTGGTGGCGGTTGGGGTTCTGTAGCACGTTATCCACACCCTGAAATAGGACACGATGACTTCTACACTAAGAAAGACACCCACTCACAAGAGGTAGTCACCGACTCCACCAGCCACAAAGAGATGCAAGTCTTTGCTACTACCAGTGGTTATCCACGTTATATAGAAGGCGCACGCTATTGGTTACAATATGCAGGTATTCCTGATAGTGTTTACAACTATACTGGCAGCAAGAACGATTATACCGACGACTTCAGTTGTCGTGGCCGCTGGGTGAACTATCTCGCAGGCGGTAGTGCTGCATATCCTGAAGGACCTGGATTAAATATCCCTGTGAACATGAGCGTGGCTTTCCACAGCGATGCAGGTTGTTATCCAACCGACAAACTTGTGGGTACATTCATGTTTTACACCATCACAGGCGATGACAAAGAAACCACCTATCCCGCGGGCGGTGACCGCATTTGTAATCGCGATTTTGCAGACTATATCCAAACACAAATCGTAGAGGATATACGCCAAACCATGATGCCAACATGGCAAAAACGCCACCTCATGCAGAAGTCAATGTCGGAAACGCGCAATCCTAAAGTGCCTTCCACAATCATTGAGTTGCTTAGCCACCACAACTACTACGATATGACTTTCGGATTGGATCCTAAGTTCAAGTTCATTGTCAGCCGTGCCATCTACAAAGGCATGTTGCGTTTCATTCACCAAACGACTGGCACCCCATACGTGGTACAACCATTGCCTGTTCAACAAATGAACGTTACATACGCCAATAATGATTCACTCCAAATCCGTTGGGCAGAGCGTGTAGATAGCCTCGAACCAACAGCTACCCCATCCTATTATGTATTGTACACGCGCACGAGCCAACTGAAAGATGGCGAATGGCAAACCACCGATTGGGATAATGGTGTAATGGTAAAGCAAAACAATGCTACTGTGGCTATCCAACGCGGTGTGAAATACGATTTCATGGTACGTGCAGGTAATAACGGTGGTGTCAGTATGCCAAGCGAAGTCATGAGCGCATATATCGACCCTGCATACAACAACAACCTGGCACTTATCATCAATGGCTTCCATCGCGTAGATGCACCAGAGATGTTCGGTATTGATAGTGTAACAGGTGGTGTTGTTCCTGGCTCCTTTGCCGTATCGTATGGCAAAGAGATCAGCTTCCTTGGCGAGCAGTTTGACTATGACCGCACCAATATGTGGGAGAGCGACGACGACTGTGGCTTTGGTATGTGCCATGCCGACAAACAGAAAGAAGTGAACATAGGCAATACCTTTGACTACCCAAGTATGCACGGCAAAACTTTAGCAAGAATGGGCGTTTCATATGTATCTTCTTCTATCAACGCCATCGAATCTCTTCAACCATACGCCCTCGTGGACATAATCATGGGTAAAGAGAAAGGCGAGAAAACAGATACTATCGGTTGTATTCCACCACATCTCCGCAACGCAATACAAGCATATACCAATCAGGGTGGCAAAATCCTGCTCACTGGTTCATATATCGCTAGCGACATGCGCCATACGTGCGACACAGCTTTCACACACAACGTCTTGCACTATCGCTACAAAACAGAGAAAGCATCCACATGCGGACGTATCAACTTCCAATACGACATACTACCTACCAAGCAATATGAATACTACACCAAGCCCAATCCACAAGTAATTGAATGTGAATGGCCTGATGGTATTGAGCCTATGACTGGTGGTGTACGTATCGCTCGTTATGATGACACCTATGTAAATGCAGGTGTTGCATACCAAGACAACAAGAACAGAATGATTATTCTGCCATTTATGCTCGAATCGGTAAAAGACTTTGATGCCTTGTACTCCGACTGCATCAACTGGCTACTACACCCCTAAAACATTTAAAACTATTAAAACTTTTTTAACAAGTTACAATATATGAGACATCTGATTGACCCTACTGATCTAACCACTGCCGAAGTGGATATCATCATCAATCGTGCGTTGGATATCATTGACCACAAGGAGATGTATGCCGAGGCATGCCATGGCAAAAAATTGGCTACACTTTTCTACGAGCCAAGTACTCGCACTCGCCTAAGTTTCACTGCAGCAATGATGGAACTTGGTGGCAATGTCCTTGGTTTCTCCGATGCCAAGAGTAGTAGTGTGAGCAAAGGCGAAACGGTGGCAGACACAGTGCGCGTAGTGAGTAGCTTTGCGGACATCATTGCCATGCGTCATTATAAAGAGGGTGCACCACGTGTAGCATCCGAATATAGCCGAATACCTATCATAAACGCGGGTGATGGTGGCCATTCGCACCCAACGCAGACACTCACCGACCTTCTCACAATCCGCAGAGAATTAGGGCATTTCGATCATCTGACAGTAGGACTTTGTGGCGATCTTAAGTATGGTCGTACTGTCCACTCGCTCATCAAGGCAATGAAGCGTTACGAGGGCGTACATTTCGTACTTATATCTCCAGAAGAGCTTCGTTTGCCAGATTACATGAAGCATGAGTTAGGCGACAATTACAGCGAATATTCTACTATCGAAGAAGCAATGCCTCTACTCGATGTCCTTTATATGACGCGCGTACAACAAGAGCGTTTTGCTGACCAAGCGGAGTATGAACGTCTCAAAGATGCCTTTATCCTTGATACCGAGAAAATGGCATTGGGTAAAGAGTCTATGATTGTTCTCCATCCACTCCCACGTGTGAATGAAATCACTGTGGACGTGGACAAAGACCCACGTGCCGCTTACTTCCGTCAAGTGGAAAATGGTAAATATGTCCGTATGGCACTTATCTATACCTTGCTCTCTTGGAAAGAAGAACAAGAATCGCATCATGTGGATACTGTCCTCACCGACAGATTATGCTCCAACGACCGTTGCATTGTCACTACCGAACCAGTAGAGCGCAAAGCTTACACCGACGCTGACGGCGTCCTCCGCTGTTATTACTGCGACCATAAATTGTAAATTAGTAAATTGTAAATAAATATGACCGACCGTATTTTGCAAGAGGGACTCACATTCGATGATGTATTGCTAGTCCCTGCCTATTCAGAGGTACTTCCTCGTGAAGTGGACCTCAAGTGCCAATTCTCCCGAAATATCCACCTGAATATTCCTGTGGTATCGGCAGCTATGGACACCGTTACCGAGTCCAAGATGGCTATTGCTATCGCTCGTGAAGGAGGTATTGGCGTTATTCACAAAAACATGTCTATCGCTGCACAAGCAGCCGAAGTACGCCGTGTGAAACGTGCTGAGAACGGACTCATTTCTGATCCTATCACCATCACCGCTGAGCAAACCGTGGGCGATGCCGAGCAACTCATGCACGACAACCATATCGGTGGTATTCCAGTGGTAGATGCAGAGAACAATCTCGTAGGTATCGTTACCAACCGTGACCTCCGCTTCGAAACCGATTATTCACGCAAAATCGGCGAAGTAATGACCAGCGAGAACCTCATCACTATCAGTTCTACTGAAAATGAAGTGATTATGGCCGCGCTTCAAGCGCATAAGGTGGAAAAACTACCTGTAGTGGATAAAGATGGTAAACTCGTAGGCCTCGTAACCTATAAGGACATTACCAAACTCAAAGACTTCCCTAACGCATGCAAAGACAAACAAGGTCGTCTTCGCTGTGCAGCAGGTGTGGGAATTACCCCTGATTTTATGGACCGCGTAGCTGCATTATATAAAGAAGGTGTAGATGCTATCGTTCTTGATTCTGCACACGGTCACTCTAAGAATATCGTTAATGCACTCCGTACTATCAAGTCCACTTATCCTGATTTAGAAGTGGTAGTAGGCAATATCGCTACTGCTGAGGCAGCCAAATACCTCGTAGAGAACGGTGCTGACGGTGTGAAGGTAGGTATCGGTCCTGGTAGTATCTGTACTACTCGTATCATCGCAGGTGTAGGTGTTCCACAACTCACGGCTATCTTCGAAGTGGCAGAAGCATTGAGAGGTACAGGTGTACCAATGATTGCCGATGGTGGCTTGCGCTATTCTGGCGACGTGGTGAAAGCCCTCGCTGCTGGCGGCAACTGCGTGATGTGCGGCTCTATGTTTGCTGGTACCGAAGAAGCTCCTGGCGATACCATCATTTACAATGGTCGTAAGTTCAAATCATATCGAGGCATGGGTTCTATCGATGCTATGAAAGCAGGTTCAGCAGACCGCTATTTCCAAGGCAAAGAGACCAACATCAACAAACTTGTACCAGAAGGCATCGTAGGTCGCGTACCATACAAAGGTAATGTCAGCGAAACGATCTACCAACTCATGGGCGGTCTTCGTTCGGGTATGGGCTATGTCGGAGCTCATAACATTGCCGAACTGCAACAGGCCAAATTTGTTCGTGTTACAGCCGCAGGTATGACCGAGAGCCACCCACACGACATCACCATCACCAGTGAAACTCCAAACTACACTCGTGGACAATAAACAACGCTAAACAATACATATATGCAGAAAATTATTATTCTTGATCTTGGTTCGCACACAACCCAACTTATTGGACGTCGCGTGCGCGAATTAGATACTTTCTGCGAGGTTTTACCTTACAACAAGTATCCCGAAGATGACAAAGAAGTCATCGGTCTTATCCTTTCTGGAGATAAAGACTCTGTGGAAGAGCCTCAAGCA
>JAFTHS010000028.1 GCA_017457295.1 Paludibacteraceae bacterium
AACATCAGCCTCGATAGTTCCTTCGAACTGACCGTGCATGGTGTCGTACTTAAGCATATAAGCCAAATAATCTACTGGGCAGAGGTCGTTGATACCTACGATCTCGATGTCATTGCGTTTCATAGCTGCACGGAAAACGAAACGTCCGATACGGCCAAAACCATTAATACCTACTTTTGTCATGATTGTTAAAATTTTTATTGGGTTAATAAATTATTTTTCAAATGGTTCAAGTGGTTAATTGACCCCACTTTCTCAAAATCGCTGCAAAATTACATAAAAATTGTGAAACATGCAAATTTTTTGTGTATTTGCTATTTTTGTTTTACAAAAAAACACGTTTTAAGGTTATTTTCGACCAAAATCGGCAGGAATTTCACCCCAATATTCGGTATCCCATTTGTAGATTGGAGTGGTCCAAGTGTGTTCGTGCAGCCACTTCTCTGCAGCACGAACCGCTATGAATAGGTCCTGATTGTGGGCGTTCCACTCAATTTTGGTTTTGCATTGCTTTTGGCGTACCCATGCAATGGCAGTTTTGCTATCAGAGTAGAGCGACCAATCTAGTTTCTCTTTTTTTAGGTAAGCCAACCCCAGTACAATAGCAAGAAATTCGCCAATATTGTTTGTTCCGCCTACATACGGGCCACGATGAAAGACCTGCATGCCCGTGTCGGCAATCACACCGCGAAACTCCATCAAGCCTGGATTACCCGAACAAGCAGCATCTACTGCGAGAGCGGGAAGATGAATTGGCTTCGCTGTAGATGGCAGATTGCCTGCGGCTGTAGATTTACGAGTGATATAATCTTCGGGATTAGCAGCGAGGGCTTGCTGGGCCTCAGCTAAAGTGGCAAAACCTTTATACTTGGCAGCGACTCCCTTCACCTGGGCTTCGCACGCAGCCCACGAGTCGTAGATTCCCGTCTCGCGCCCTTGCCAAACTACATAAAAATTCGCCTTTTGTTTTGCCATATACATTTTTTTTTGTACCTTTGCAGCCACAAATCGGTAGTGCTCAACGCGAGGCCCTATAGTTCAATGGATAGAATAAGGTCCTCCTAAGACTTAGATTCGGGTTCGATTCCCGATGGGGCTACAAAGTAACGCGGCTGCAAAGGTACTACTTTTTTTTGAAATATGAAAGAGATACTTCATTTTTTGTCGGAATTATCGTGCAATAACAACCGTGAGTGGTTTAATGAGCACAAAGATTGGTACCGCGATTGTCAGCAACGTTTTGAGCAATTTACAGCTCAGTGGTTGAAGCGATTGGCGGAGATGGATCCTGATTTGGCAACATTACAACCAAAGGATTGTATCTGGCGTATATATCGCGATGTGCGTTTCTCACCCGACAAACGCCCTTTCAAAGAGTGGTTTGGGGTGTTCCCTGCGGTGAAAGGCGGCAAGAAAAGCGATAGAGGTGGATACTATATTCATATTCAACCTAATCGCTGTATGTTTGGCGGCGGCATGTGGTGCCCCAACAAAGATTTGCTTCACGCAGTACGCAGAGAGATTTTGGCGAACTATGACGAGGTGGAAGATATATTTGCTAATCCCATGACCAACAAGTATTTCCAAGACTTTGATATGGAATATATGCTCAAGAAAGTGCCACAGGGATTTCCTGCGGACTTTGGACATGCAGACTGGTTGAAGCGGAAGTACTACACCTTTTCTACTCCTTTGACGGATAAACAGGTGTGCGCACCCGATTTTATAGATTTGGCCACAGAGATTGCATACGCTGCCAAACCTATTAACGACTTCTTGAACTATACGTTTGAGGAGTATGGAGAGTTTCCAGATAGGAAATAATCTTTATCACCATATTCTTCGACAAGGGTTCGGTATCCCTTCGAGAGTGAGTGATGAAAAATACACAAAAAATCGCACTTTTGGTGCGATTTTTTGTGTGTATTTGCCTATTCGCTAATTATTCTGCAACAGCTTCAGCAGCAGGAGCCTCTTGAGCAGGTGCTTCTACTGGAGCCTCAGCCTTAGGAGCCGCTTTCTTACCAGCACGACGTGTAGTCTTCTTAGCAGCAGCCTTAGGAGCTTTGAGCATGTTCTCGTTGTAGTCAACAAGCTCGATGATACACATCTCAGCAGCGTCACCAAGACGGAAACCTGTGCGGAGGATACGTGTATAACCACCTGGACGGTTAGCGATCTTCTCTGCTACATTCTGGAAGAGCTCAGTTACAACAGTTTTTTGTTTAAGTTTAGCGAAGACGAGACGACGATTAGCCGTAGAGTCCTCTTTAGCATGGGTCAGCAATGGCTCTACGTACATACGGAGTGCTTTTGCTTTAGCCAAAGTGGTCGAAATACGCTTGTGCATGATGAGTGAACAAGCCATATTGGAAAGCATAGCACTGCGGTGTGCTGCTTTACGACCAAGATGATTGAATTTCTTATTATGTCTCATTGTTTTGTTTTAAATTGAATGTTGAATGTTTAAATATTAAACAACAACAGAATTAATCATTGAGTTTGTATCTGCTAATATCCATACCAAACGCCAATCCGTTACGTTCGAGGAGTTCATCCAATTCGGTAAGTGATTTTTTACCAAAGTTACGGAATTTGAGCAAGTCGGAACGATGATACTTAACCAACTGTCCAAGTGTATCTACTTCAGCAGCTTTCAAGCAGTTGAGTGCACGAACAGAAAGGTCCATATCTTGGAGACGTTGGTTGAGCAACTGACGCATACGCAAATGCTCCTCATCGAAAGCAGAAGATGCAGGTTTCTCTTGATCTTCGATAATGATGCGTTCTTCAGAGAAGAGCATGAAATGATAGATTAAGAGTTTAGCAGCTTCAGTGAGAGCATTTTGTGGAGTAATCGAACCATCTGTAAGAATCTCAAGAGTAAGTTTCTCATAGTCAGTACGTTGCTCAACACGATAAGGATCAATGCTATATTTCACGTTGCGGATAGGAGTATAGATACTATCAATAGCCAAAACTCCAATAGCATCGTTCGCCTGACGATTTTCGTCAGCAGAAACATAGCCACGACCTTTATTAAGTGTGATCTCAATCTCAAAGTCAGCAGTCTCATCCATCTCAGCCAACAAGAGGTCTGGGTTGAGAACATCGAAAGATTGCAAGTAGCTATTCAACTCTCCAGCCAAAAGAACATTGTTTCCCTTAACGTGCATGCGAATAGTCTCGCCGTCTACTTCGATACCCTCTTTACGGATAAAACGTACTTGTTTGAGATTAAGAATCAGGTTGGTAACATCAGTGATGACACCAGGGATAGTAGCAAATTCATGATCAATACCATTGATCTTAATTGAACAGATAGCAAAACCTTCGAGCGAACCAATAAGTACGCGACGAATAGCATTACCCACTGTAATACCATAACCCGGCTCGAGCGGACGGAATTCAAAAACTCCGCGTGTGTTGCTCGAATCCAACATGATCACCTTGTCAGGTTTAATAAAATCTAATATTGCCATGAATTTAATTTTTATTTAGAGTACAACTCGACGATTAATTGCTCCTTGATATTCTCAGGAATCTCCTCACGTTGAGGCATGTTGAGGAACTTACCAGCTTTGTCAGCCTCATTCCACTCCAACCATGGATATTTGCTATGGTTGAATCCTTCGAGCGAAGCAGCGATTACCTCTAATGATTTAGCTTTCTCGCGAACAGCCACTACTTGACCTGGTTTAACTTGGTATGAAGGGATGTTCACCACTTTGCCATCAACAGTGATGTGGCGGTGGCTAACCAATTGGCGTGCAGCAGCACGTGTAGGAGCGATACCAAGACGATAAACTACGTTGTCAAGACGAGACTCCAACAATTGAAGAAGAATCTCACCAGTAATACCTTTGATACGAGAAGCTTGAGCAAAAAGGAGACGGAATTGGCGCTCAAGTACACCATAGGTGTATTTAGCTTTTTGCTTCTCAGCCAACTGAGTACCATACTCAGAGCTTTTTTTGCGGCGGTTTACACCGTGTTGACCTGGCGCGTAGTTGCGACGGTCAAGAACTTTGTCAGGGCCGAAGATAGCCTCGCCAAAGCGACGAGCGATACGAGATTTTGGTCCAATATATCTTGCCATTTCTTTAGTGTTTAATAGTTAATAATAGAGATAAATTATACACGACGGCGTTTAGGAGGACGGCAGCCATTGTGTGGCATAGGAGTAACGTCAACGATTTCAGTTACTGCAATGCCTGCATTAGCCACGGCGCGGATAGCGCTCTCACGACCTTGTCCAGGACCTTTAACGTACGCTTTTACTTTACGCAAACCAAGATCGAAAGCGACCTTTGCGCAATCCTCAGCAGCCGTTTGAGCTGCGTAAGGAGTATTCTTTTTAGAGCCACGGAAGCCCATTTTACCTGCAGATGACCAAGAGATAACTTGACCCTCGCCATTAGCAAGTGTAACAATAACATTGTTGAAAGAAGACATTACGTGAAGTTGACCAACACCGTCAATCTTTACAACGCGCTTCTTAGCTGCAACAGTTTTCTTTGCCATAATTGATAGATATTATAGGTTGTTGATACTTGATTACTTCGTTGCTTTCTTCTTATTAGCAACAGTTTTCTTTTTACCCTTGCGCGTGCGGGCATTATTTTTGGTAGATTGACCACGTACTGGAAGTCCAATACGGTGACGTACACCACGGTAGCAACCGATATCCATCAATCGTTTGATGTTGAGTTGTGTTTCCGAACGGAGATCACCTTCTACTTTGTACTTTGCACCAATGATCTCACGGATTTTAGCTGCTTGGTCATCCGTCCAATCTTGTACCTTGATGCTTGGGTCAACGCCTGCCTCTGCCAAGATTTTCTTTGCGCTTGAACGACCTATTCCGTAGATGTAAGTCAATCCGACTTCACCACACTTGTTTTGTGGCAGATCTACACCGACAATTCTTATAGCCATAATTATTTACTTTAAGGATATTGATTAAATGGTTTACCTCGATGAAATGCTTATCCTTGACGCATTTTCATTTTGGGTTCTTTTTTGTTGATTACATACAAGCGACCTTTGCGACGCACGAGTTTGCAGTCAGCATTGCGCTTTTTTACAGATGCTCTAACTTTCATTTTTAATAGAGTTTTAGAGTGTTAATTATAAGGGGTTCGTACCGATTATTTATAACGGAACGAAATACGTCCTTTGGTGAGGTCATATGGGCTCATCTCCACTTTCACACGGTCACCAGGAAGAATCTTGATATAGTGCTGACGCATCTTACCAGAGATATGAGCGATGATGACATGACCACTTTCTAATTGTACACGGAACATCGCGTTGGACAACGCCTCAGTTACAGTTCCATCTACTTCAATTGCATCTTGTTTAGCCATACTATTTACAGTGGTTGATAATTAAATAAAACGATCTCCTAAGACTTCTTGAATATACTTGAAGGTTGATAGAATGTCTGCCTTACCATTTCTCACACAAACGCTATGCTCGTAGTGAGCAGCAGGTTTGCGATCAATAGTGCGTGCAGTCCATCCATCCTCTTCCAATAGCACTTGTCGTCTGCCAAGGCAAATCATTGGTTCGATAGCAAGTACCATCCCTGACTTTAGTACGAGTCCGTTGCCGCGGCGACCATAGTTGCACACTTCTGGTTCCTCGTGCATCTCTCGGCCAATACCATGTCCCACAAACTCGCGAACCACAGAATATCCGTTTTTCTCGCAGTAGTTTTGAATGGCAAAGCCAATATCGCCTAATCGACGTCCGGTGATAGCTTGCTCAATACCAAGATACAAAGCCTCTTTGGTAGTACGCATGAGACGCAATGTCTCTGGTGCAACCTCTCCCACAGGGAAAGTATATGCAGAGTCAGCATGCATGCCGTTCAGTTCTACTACTGTGTCCACAGAAATAATATCTCCGTCACGCAGCACAACCTTGTCGGATGGGATGCCGTGTACTACTTGCTCGTTGACTGATGTACAGAGCGTAGCAGGAAATCCTTCGTAGCCGAGGCATGAAGGTTTACCACCATTGTCGCAGATAAACTCATATGCTACCTTGTCCAATTGGGCTGTGGTAACACCTGGTCGGATGACCTTGGCCACTTCAGCCAAGGTGCGTCCGAGCAAGTCATTACTGCGGCGCAGTAGCTCAATCTCTTCGTCAGTCTTGAGGTAGATCATTTCGAATTAATATGCCATTGCACCTGAGCGACCTTTGATGCGCATGCCAGACTCGAAGAATCCGTCATAGTGGCGCATGAGCAGGTGGCTCTCGATTTGTTGTAGCGTATCCAAGATTACACCTACCATAATGAGCAGTGATGTACCGCCAAAGAACTGCGCGAAGCCCATGCTGACACCGAAGAGGCGAGCAAATGCAGGCAGGATAGCGATGATTGCAAGGAGAACAGATCCTGGCAATGTCAAACGGTTCATAATGGTATCAATATACTCAGCAGTCTTCTTGCCTGGTTTAACGCCAGGGATGAAGCCATTGTTGAGTTTGAGGTTTTCAGCCATTTGTACAGGATTGATGATAATCGCTGTGTAGAAATAGGTGAAAACGATGATCAAGATAGCAAATACGAAGTTGTACCAGAATCCATCGTTGTCCATGAAAGCGCGAGTGAAAGCACTTGCACTCTCCGCATTGGAGAAACCAGCGAGCGCGATTGGAATAAACATGATTGCTTGTGCAAAGATGATAGGCATCACGTTAGCTGAGTTAACCTTCAATGGGATGTATTGGCGTACACCACCGTATTGTTTGTTACCTACCATACGTTTTGCATATTGTACTGGGATACGACGTGTACCTTGTACGAGCATGATTGCGAATGCAAACACGAAGAGCAGGATAACGACCTCAAGGATGAATACGATCAATCCACCACCAGCGTCGTTGAGACGAGAAGAGAACTCTTGGATGATAGCAGCTGGGAAGCGAGCGATGATACCAATGAGAATGATAAAGGAAATACCATTACCAAGACCACGATCGGTGATACGCTCACCCAACCACATCACGAACATTGAGCCCGCGCAGAGAAGGATAGTGGATGAGATAGTGAACCAGTTGAAGCCCACCTCCAGCATTTGACCAGCTTGAGCCATTTGCACTGAAAGGTTTACCAAGTAACTTGGGCCTTGGAAGAGCAAAATCGCTACGGTCAAATAGCGGGTAATTTGGTTCATCTTTTGACGACCAGATTCGCCCTCTTTCTGCATCTTTTGGAAGTAAGGCACTGCAATAGTGAGCAGTTGGATTACGATAGATGCAGAGATGTATGGCATGATACCCAATGCAAAGATAGATGCATTGGAGAACGCGCCACCAGAGAACATATCCAGCAGAGCCATCAGACCTCCAGCAGTTTGAGCGCGTAGTGCGGTCAATGCTGTAGGGTCGATACCTGGAAGAACCACGAACGAACCGAATCGATAAATGAGCACAAACAGGAGTGTGGTCAAGAGACGATTACGGAGATCTTCGATCTTCCAGATATTCTTGATTATCTCTATAAACTTACGCATACTAATTAGATTTTGTTGATAGTACCACCAGCAGCTGTGATAGCAGCTTCAGCTGATTTGGAGAAAGCGTTAGCTTCTACGGTGAGTTTAGCAGTCAAAGTGCCGTTGCCAAGGATCTTAACAAGTTGAGTCTTGTTGATGAAACCAGCCTCGTGCAATTCAACGAGACCGATTTTCTCCAAACCTTTAGCCTCAGCGAGCGCTTGCAAAGTAGCAAGGTTGATAGCTTTGTACTCAACGCGGTTGATATTCTTGAAGCCGAACTTAGGCAAACGACGTTGCATAGGCATCTGACCACCTTCGAAACCGATTTTCTTAGAGTAACCAGAACGTGACTTAGCACCTTTGTGACCGCGTGTAGAAGTTCCACCAAGACCAGAACCTGGACCACGTCCGATTCGTTTAGCGGTCTTTACAGAACCAGCAGCTGGCGTTAGATTATTTAATTCCATAACGTTCGAATTTTTTAATTAGTCAATAACTTTAACCAAGTGTTTAATTTTGTTTACCATACCGAGGATAGCAGGAGTAGCCTCATGCTCAACGATGGCATTCATCTTGCGAAGACCAAGAGCCAACATTGTATCCTTTTGCACTTGTGGGCAGCCGATAGTGCTGCGTACTTTTTGAATTTTAATAGTTGCCATGATTTTCACAAATTATTATCCGTTAAACACAGTAGATAAGCTTACGCCACGGTTTTGAGCCACGGTGCGTGCATCACGCATCTCGCCCAAAGCAGCGATAGTAGCCTTAACAAGGTTGTGAGGGTTAGAAGAACCTTTAGATTTAGCCAACACGTCGGTTACACCCACAGACTCCAATACGGCACGCATAGCACCACCGGCTTTTACTCCGGTACCGTGAGATGCAGGTTGGAGATAAACGCGAGCACCACCGAACTTAGCGTATTGCTCGTGAGGGATAGTACCCTTGAGTACAGGCACTTGGATAAGGTTTTTCTTAGCAGCCTCAGTACCTTTAGCAATAGCAGCGGTAACTTCACCAGCTTTGCCAAGGCCCCAGCCTACGATACCAGCCTCATTTCCTACAACAACGATGGCTGCAAATGTGAATGTACGTCCACCCTTAGTAACCTTAGTTACGCGGTTGACAGCAACAAGGCGCTCCTTGAGCTCCAAGTCTTGGGTTGATTTTACTCGATTCATAACAGTCTCTTTGTTTTAGAAATTGAGACCTGCCTCGCGGGCAGCGTCTGCCAATGATTTAACTCGACCGTGATAGAGGTAGCCATTGCGGTCAAATACTACAGCCTCAACACCAGCAGCCTTAGCAGCTTCAGCGATGAGACGGCCTACTTGAGCAGCTTTCTCAGATTTGGTCATTTTATCTTTGATAGCGAGCGAAGATGCAGAAGCAAGAGTCTTGCCTTGCAAATCGTCGATTACTTGAGCGTAAATTTGGCTGTTGCTACGGAATACAGTCAGACGAGGACGCTCAGCGGTACCCGAAACACGTGTACGGATAGATGCTTTAATTTTAAGTCTTCTTGCAATTTTCTGATTCATAACTTATTCCTTTCTAATTATTTACCAGCCGATTTACCAGCTTTACGACGAACAACTTCACCTTGGAACTTAATACCTTTACCTTTGTAAGGCTCTGGTTTGCGGAACGAGCGAATCTTGGCGCAAACTTGGCCAATGAGTTGCTTGTCAGCAGATTCCAAAATCACGAGTGGGTTTTGGTTACGCTCAGACTTAGTTTCTACTTTCACCTCACTTGGGAGTTGGAGATAGATAGGGTGTGTATAACCGAGTGCAAAGTTGAGGGTATTTTGCATACCCGCAGCCATCTCAACACGGTAACCAACACCGACGAGTTCGAGCACTTTCTTATAACCCTCGCTAACACCTACCACCATATTATTGATGAGTGCGCGATAGAGACCATGCATAGCACGATTTTCCTTTTCATCGTTTGGACGAGAAACATGGCATACACCATCTTCAACTGTCACGGTGATGTTAGGATTTACTTGTTGTTGAAGTTCCCCTTTAGGACCCTTAACGGTCACGAGGTTCTTTGGGCTAACTGTTACAGTTACACCAGCAGGAATAGCGATAGGCAATTTACCAATTCTTGACATAGCAGTTCCTCCTTTAATTAATAGATGTAACAAATAACCTCTCCACCGAGCTTCAAGCCAAGAGCCTCTTTGTTGGTCATCACACCCTTAGATGTAGAAAGGATAGCGATACCGAGACCATTGAGTACGCGTGGCATCTCGCGATAACCTACGTACTGACGAAGACCAGGGGTCGATACACGTTGTAAACTCTTGATGGCGTTAACTTTGTTAACTGGATCATACTTCAAGGCAATCTTGATAGTGCCTTGAGGGCCATCCTCCACGAACTTGTATGAAAGGATGTAACCTTTCTCGAACAAGATGCGTGTGATCTCTTTCTTCAGATTCGAAGCAGGCACCTCAACTACGCGGTGACCAGCTTTGATTGCATTTCTGAGTCGAGTCAGATAATCTGCGATTGGATCTGTCATAATGTTTTGTTAAATTAATCCCGCCTTTCGGGACAATATTTAATAAATTATTTTTATTTATTCCCCAGAGGCACCTATGTCCTCTGGGCGAAATTTAGATGTTTACCAGCTTGCTTTCTTCACTCCTGGGATAAGGCCTTTAGAAGCCATCTCACGGAATTGAATACGACTCAAGCCGAATACGCGCATATAGCCTTTTGGACGGCCTGTGATTTTGCAACGGTTGTGCAAACGAACAGGGCTTGCGTTCTTTGGCAATGCTTGGAGACCTTCATAGTCACCATCCTTGAGGAGTTGTGCACGCTTAGCAGCATATTTTGCTACGAGTTTAGCGCGTTTCACCTCGCGAGCTTTCATTGATTCTTTTGCCATAGTCTAATTACTTTTTGAATGGTAAACCAAACTCGCGGAGAAGTGCGAAACCTTCCTCATCGCTCTTAGCAGTAGTCACGAAAGTGATGTTCATACCGAGCAGTTTGGTGATGTTATCAATGTTGATTTCAGGGAAGATGATTTGCTCTTGGATACCAAGTGTATAGTTGCCATGACCATCCATCTTGTTGTGGATACCTTTGAAGTCGCGGATACGAGGCAAAGCC
Organism: Paludibacteraceae bacterium; assembly: GCA_017457295.1. Classification (GTDB taxonomy): domain Bacteria; phylum Bacteroidota; class Bacteroidia; order Bacteroidales; family Paludibacteraceae; genus Colicola. The sequence goes on from JAFTHS010000028.1 coordinate 10,652, forward strand.
ACGCGTACGAGACGCTCAAGGAACTCGTACATACGCTCACCGCGGAGAGTTACGCGTACGCCGATAGGCATTTTCTTACGAACCTTGAAGTTAGCGATATCCTTCTTGGAAACCGTAGCAACAGCTTTCTGACCAGTGATGAGGGTCATCTCTTGTTGAGCAACGTCGATGATCTTCTTGTCAGCCACAGCTTCACCAAGACCTTGGTTGAGAACAATCTTCTCGAGTTTAGGGCACTGCATTACTGTAGTGTAGTTAAACTCCTTCATCAGAGCAGGCACGATGCGCTCTAGATAATCTTGTTTTAAACTTGCTGTATTCATTGTTAGATCTCCTTACCAGATTTTTTACTTACGCGGACGAGCTTACCATCCTTCACTACGCGACCTACGCGTACTGGTACTCCGTTCTCAACTGGGTTGAGGTTAGAGATGTGGATAGGAGCCTCCTGTTTAACAATACCTCCTTGAGGATTTTTTGCATTAGGTTTGGTACTCTTAGATACCATGTTGACACCTTCTACGATAGCACGTTGTTTCTCTACGAGCACCTCCAACACGCGGCCGGTTTTGCCCTTAGAAGCACCTGCGTTCACATAGACGGTATCACCTTTCTTAATATGTAACTTAGCCATACTTGTAGAATTTAGATGATTAGAGCACTTCAGGTGCTAGAGAAATAATTTTCATGTTCGTTTGACGGAGCTCGCGCGCTACAGGGCCGAAGATACGTGAACCACGGATCTCGCCTGCGTTGTTTACGAGCACGCATGCGTTGTCGTCGAAGCGGATGTAGCTACCGTCTGGACGGCGCACCTCTTTCTTCACGCGAACAACGATAGCACGTGTTACGGTACCATCCTTGATGTCAGATGAAGGAATTACACCTTTCACTGCTACTACGATGGTGTCACCCAGGCTGGCGTAACGCTTTTTGGTTCCGCCGAGTACGCGGATGCACAACGCCTCTTTTGCGCCAGAGTTATCCGCTACTGTCAGTCTTGATTCTTGTTGTATCATATTACTTAGCCCTTTCTACAATTTGAGTTAAACGCCAACGAACAGTTTTGCTCAAAGGACGAGTTTCCATGATGCGAACGGTATCGCCGATACCGCACTCATTATTCTCGTCATGAGCATGGAACTTGCGAGTTTTATTGACAAACTTGCCATAAATAGGGTGTTTCTCTTTCCAGTGAACAGCAACTACGATAGTCTTGTCCATTTTGTTGGAAACGACAATACCCTGACGCTCTTTTCTTAGATTTCTTGTTTCCATGTCAATTCGTTTTTTACTTTGTTAATTCTCTTTGACGAAGTTCGGTTGCAAGGCGAGCAATAGTTTTACGAGCCACCTTAATCTGCAACGGATTGTCAAGCGGAGAAATGCTGTGATTCAATTTCATGCGAACGAGTGCCTCTTTCTCGGTAGCGAGACGCTCTTGGATCTCAGCAGTTGTTAATTCTTTAATTTCAGCTGTTTTCATAATCCTTATTATACATTTTGGGTTGGGTCGTAATCACGTCTTACGACAAATTTGGTTGTAATAGGAAGTTTTTGAGCTGCCAAACGAAGTGCCTCTTTAGCTACATCGTATGAAACGCCGTCGATCTCGAAGATGATACGTCCTGGAGCCAATGGTACTACGAATCCCTCTGGAGCACCTTTACCTTTACCCATACGAACATCCAATGGTTTCTTGGTGATTGGTTTATCAGGGAAAACGCGGATCCATACATGTCCTTGACGTTGCATATAACGTGTTACTGCGATACGGGCTGCCTCGATTTGACGACCTGTCAACCAGATGGTACCAAGTGATTTGATACCGAATGAGCCAAATGCGAGCTCAGTACCACGCTGTGCATTGCCTTTGATGCGGCCTTTTTGGCAGCGGCGGAATTTAGTTTTCTTTGGTTGTAACATAACTGTAATCTACAAATCGGTTAAACATTATTGTTTTTTGTTTCTGCGGAAACCACCACGACGGTCATCGCGACGACGATCACCACGACCACCTTCTTGCTTTTGTGTGAAGTTAGGAGCAAGGTCTTTCTTGCCATACACCTCACCACGGCAGATCCAAACCTTTACGCCGATCATACCCACTTTGGTGAGCGCACCTACGTGGCAATAATCGATGTCAGCGCGGAGCGTGTGCAATGGGGTACGACCCTCTTTGTACATCTCGCTACGAGCCATCTCGGCACCATTCAAACGGCCGCTGAGTTGGATTTTGATACCTTCAGCCCCCATACGCATGGTAGAAGCGATAGCCATTTTCACTGCGCGACGGTATGCAATCTTACCCTCGAGTTGGCGAGCGATCTTGGTAGCTACGATAGTAGCATCCAGCTCAGGACGCTTAACCTCGAAGATGTTGATTTGCACATCTTTCTTGGTGATTTTCTTCAGTTCCTCTTTCAATTTGTCAACCTCTTGTCCACCCTTACCGATGATGAAACCGGGGCGAGCAGTGCAGACAGTTACAGTCACAAGTTTCAGAGTACGCTCGATAACGATACGAGAAATACTTGCCTCAGCCAAGCGGGCATTCAAATACTCGCGGATTTTGGTATCCTCGAGGATAGTATCTCCGTAGTTCTTACCGCCAAACCAGTTGGAATCCCAACCACGTACAATACCAAGGCGGTTTGCTATTGGATTAATTTTCTGTCCCATTTCGTTAATTACTTAGCTTCGTTAGTATTTTTAGTATCTACAAAAATAGTAACATGGTTAGAGCGTTTGCGGATACGATAGCCGCGACCTTGAGGAGCGGTCAACAGACGTTTGAGCATCATACCGCCATCTACCATGACTTGACTTACATACAGAGTCTCTTGATCAGCTTTCTTACCGGTTTTTACTTCCCAGTTAGCGATAGCAGATTTCAAAAGTTTCTCGAGAGCGCGTGATGCCTCTTTAGTAGAGAAATGCAACGCACCCAGTGCACGGTTCACTTCCATACCACGAATCATATCTGCAACAAGGCGCATTTTGCGTGGAGATGTAGGAACGTTGTTGAGCTTAGCAAAGTATTGACCCTTGCGAGCCTCTTTCATTGCCTCAGCTGTATTATGTTTTCTAGCACCCATTTTGAATTCTAAAATTTAATTTGTTGTGAATGACTCATGGATTAACGGTTACCCGAGTGACCACGGAACGAACGGGTTGGAGCAAACTCGCCGAGTTTGTGACCTACCATATTCTCAGTGATATACACAGGGATGAACTTGTTTCCATTATGAACTGCGATAGTGTGACCTACAAAATCAGGAGAAATCATAGATGCACGGCTCCAAGTCTTGACAACATCTTTCTTGCCAGACTCATTCATAGCCAACACCTTATTCTCCAACTTTACGTTGATAAATGGTCCTTTTTTCAATGAACGACTCATAATTTCTCTCAATTTAATAGGTTATTTCTTTCTTCTTTCAATAATGTATTGATTGCTTTGGTTCTTAGGAGCACGTGTCTTGTAGCCCTTAGCCAGCAAGCCCTTGCGTGAACGTGGGTGTCCACCAGATGCGCGACCTTCACCACCACCCATTGGGTGATCTACTGGGTTCATTGCCACACCACGGTTGCGTGGACGACGTCCTAACCAACGGCTGCGACCAGCCTTACCACTCTTCTCCAACGCGTGATCGCTGTTGCCAACAACGCCAACGGTAGCTTTGCAAGCAGCCAACACTTTGCGAAGCTCGCCTGAAGGCAATTTGATGATTGCATATTTATCTTCGCGAGAAGACAATTGTGCAAACACGCCTGCTGAGCGAACCATGCAAGCACCTTGACCTGGGCGAAGCTCAATATTGTGAATGAGCGTACCCAATGGGATGTTTGCCATAGGAAGAGCGTTTCCAACTTCAGGAGCTACGTCAGCACCTGACATTACTACTTGACCAACTTGCAATCCATTAGGTGCAAGAATGTAACGTTTCTCGCCATCAGCATAGAACAAGAGTGCGATACGAGCCGAACGGTTTGGATCGTACTCAATAGTTTTTACTGTAGCTGGTACACCATCTTTGTTACGTTTGAAGTCAATTACGCGGTATTTCTGCTTGTGTCCACCACCAATATAACGCATGGTCATCTTACCTTGATGGTTGCGACCACCTGTTTTGGTTTTACCGAACACAAGAGATTTCTCTGGTGCACTTGCGGTAATTGTATCAAATGCGCCAATAACTTTGTGTCTTTGCCCCGGTGTAGAGGGTTTTAATTTACGTACAGCCATTTTTAGATATTGCTATAAAAATCAATTGTTTCACCTTCTTTCAATGTAACGATTGCTTTCTTGTAAGCAGCCTTTGCGCCACGGATCAAACCGCTCTTTGTGTAGCGTTGTTTGGTCTTTGGAGCTTGGATGAGGGTGTTTACGTCAAGCACTTGTACATTGTACAATTCTTCTACTGCCTTCTTGATCTCTACCTTGTTGGCAGTACGAACTACCTGAAAACCATAACGGTTGAACTTTTCGCCAGCGGCGGTCATCTTCTCAGTGACGATTGGTTTTAAAATAATTGCCATAGTTGTAACCTCCTTATGCTAAAGTTGCCTCGAGAGCTGCTACTGCGTTCTCAACGAACACTACAGCGCTTGAGTTCATGATTGCGTATGTATTCAGTTCATTAACAGTCACCACGTTGGTGCGCTCGATATTGCTTGCAGACTTGAGCACGTTGTAGTTGTTCTCAGCCAATACGAACAATACCTTCTTACCTGCAACTTGAAGGTTGTTCATTACCTCGACCATAGCTTTGGTCTTTGGAGCTTCGAATTGGAGAGCATCCAAAACGATGATTTGACCAGCTTGTGCGCGAGTAGCAAGTGCACTGCGGCGAGCAAGTTGTTTTACCTTCTTGTTGAGTTTAAAGCCATAGTCGCGTGGAACAGGACCAAAGATGGTACCACCACCTACGCGTACAGGAGACTTCAAATCACCTGGACGAGCACCACCGCCGCCTTTTTGACGACCGAGTTTGCGTGTAGAGTGAGCGTTCTCGCTACGTTGTTTAGCTTTTGCTGTACCTTGACGATTGTTTGCCAAATATTGTTTTACATCCAAATAAATGGCGTGGTCGTTAGGTTCGATACCGAAGATAGCGTCATTCAAAACGATCTTCTTGCCGGTCTCTTTGCCGGCCATGTTCAAAATACTAAGTTCCATACCTCTTATTTGTTAATAACAACGATTGAATTTTTAGCACCTGGTACACTACCCTTGACCATAATCAAGTTGTACTCAGGAATCACCTTTAATACTACAAGGTTTTGTACAGTTACGCGATCTGTACCCATGTGACCTGCCATGCGGGTACCTGGGAATACGCGAGCTGGGTAAGCACATGCACCGATTGAACCTGGAGCACGCAAGCGGTCATCTTGACCGTGGGTAGATTGACCTACACCACCGAAGCCGTGACGCTTAACTACACCTTGAAAACCTTTACCTTTAGAAGTACCTACTACGTCCACGTAAGAGTTCTCCTCAAACATGTCAACGGTCAAGGTATCTCCCAGTTTGACTTCTTGTTCGAATCCATCGAACTCGGCTAAGTGACGCATTGGTTGTACACCAGCAGCCTTGAAGTGACCTGCTTCTGCCTTGTTGGTGTGTTTCTCGCTCTTTGGCATGAAACCAACTTGTACAGCTGCATAGCCATCCTTCTCAACTGTCTTGAGTTGGGTAACAACGCAAGGACCAGCCTCAATCACGGTGCATGGGATATTCTTGCCATCAGCACCGAAAACGGATGTCATTCCGATTTTTTTACCTAATAATCCTGGCATTTTTTGCTGCGATTAAAATTGTTAATTAATTATTTCTCCACTCTCGCCCTCGGGGTTACGTGTCTTTCGACCTTGTCTATCCGTGGGAAGTGGTCTGGTTTGTTGTTTCGAACCTCCTGCCTTGGCTTCCTACTCTCGTCATTGGACCCGACAGTATTCGGTTTGGCTCTTGGTCCTTGTTTTTTTGTTCTAATTATCAAACCTTAATTTCTACTTCCACACCGCTTGCGAGCTCGAGCTTCATCAATGCCTCTACAGTCTTTTGGTTTGACTCATAGATGTCGATAAGACGCTTGTAGCTTGACAACTCAAATTGCTCACGACTCTTCTTATTTACGAAGGTCGAACGGTTTACTGTGAAGATGCGTTTGTGTGTTGGCAATGGAATTGGACCACTTACTACAGCACCTGTTGCTTTTACGGTCTTCACAATTTTCTCAGCTGACTTGTCAACCAAATTGTGGTCGTACGATTTCAGTTTAATACGAATTTTTTGACTCATTGTTTTGTTGTTTTTTAATGTTGTTTTACTTATCCTTTGGCGCTCGCACACCCAAAGAGTCATTTGCTCAGATGACTCACGCCGTTGGGGTTGTCTTATGTTTGCGCACTATATTATAATATATAGGTACGCGCTTGCGTGCGCACATGCACGCGGGAGTGAAGAGGTTTGAAGTATTGAGCGGCCCTTTGCTCAACCTTTTCGAACATTCGAACTCAATTTTTTATAGTACCGATAGGTCGGTCTCCCGACCTATCAGTTGATTGTTTCTTATACGAGATCCACACGACCGCCTACCTCTGTCAAAACAGTCTTAGCGATGGTGCTGGAAACTGCATCATAGTGCGAGAACTCCATGCTGCTAGTTGCACGACCAGAAGTGATGGTACGCAATGCGGTTACATAACCGAACATCTCGCTCAATGGTACCTTTGCCTTAATCACACGTGCGCCTGTACGAGCGGTATCCATACCCTCTACTTGACCACGACGTTTGTTCAAGTCGCCGATAACATCACCCATGCTCTCCTCTGGAGTAACAACTTCCACTTTCATGATTGGCTCCATCAATACTGGTTTCGCCTTAGCGCAAGCACTCTTGAATGCCATTTGAGCACAGATATCGAATGAGAGTTGGTCAGAGTCAACTGGGTGGAAGCTACCGTCCATCAAAGTTACTTTCAGTTTATCTACTGGATAACCAGCCAACACGCCAGTCTTCATAGCAGTACCGAAACCTTTCTCTACGGCAGGGATGTACTCTTTTGGAACGTTACCGCCCTTAACCACATCCACAAATTGCAAGCTACCCTCGAAGCCCTCGTCTGCTGGCTCAACGCGAACAATAATATCCGCGAATTTACCACGACCACCAGATTGCTTCTTGTAGGTCTCACGCAACTCTACTGGAGCAGAGATTGCCTCGCGATATGCTACTTGAGGACGACCTTGGTTACACTCTACCTTGAACTCACGTTTCAAACGGTCGATAATAATCTCCAAGTGAAGCTCACCCATACCAGAGATTACTGTTTGACCTGTTTGCTCGTCAGTCTTAACAGTAAATGTTGGATCCTCCTCAGCCAATTTTGCCAAACCAACGCCCAACTTGTCGAGGTCTGCTTGGCTCTTTGGCTCTACAGAGATACCGATCACTGGTGCTGGGAACTCGATAGACTCCAATACGATTGGTTTCTCCTCAGAGCACAATGTATCACCAGTACGAATATCTTTGAAACCTACACCCGCACCGATATCACCAGCTGCGATAAAATCTACTGGATTTTGGTGGTTTGAGTGCATTTGGAAGATACGAGAGATACGCTCACGTTTACCAGAACGTGGGTTGTAAACGTATGAACCTGCCTCCAATTTACCACTATACACACGGAAGAAGCACAAGCGACCTACGTATGGGTCAGTAGCAATCTTGAATGCCAATGCACACAATGGCTCGCTCTCATCTGGAGTACGGGTGATCGCATCGCCTGTTGCAGGGTCAGTACCGTCAATCACTGGAGTATCCAGTGGGCTTGGCAAGTATGCGCAGACCGCATCCAACATTGTTTGCACACCTTTGTTCTTGAACGAAGAACCGCAAACCATTGGGAAGATTTGCATGCTCAAGCAACCTTTGCGGATTGCTGCACGAATCTCATCTTCGGTGATGGTTGAAGGATCATCAAAGTATTTCTCCATCAATGCATCATCAAACTCAGAGATAGTCTCAAGCATTTTGTCGCGCCACTCCTCTGCCTCTGCTACGAGGTTTGCAGGAATCTCTTCTACGGTGTAGTTTGCGCCCATAGTATCGTCGTTCCATACGCATGCTTTCATGGTTACAAGGTCAACTACGCCCTTGAATGTCTCCTCAGCACCGATTGGAATTTGGATTGGACATGGGTTTGCACCAAGTACCTCTTTGATTTGTGTTACTACGTCAAAGAAGTTTGCACCTGAGCGGTCCATCTTGTTTACGTAGCACAAACGAGGCACGTTGTATTTATCAGCTTGGCGCCATACTGTCTCAGACTGTGGTTGTACGCCACCTACTGCGCAGAACGCTGCTACTGCACCGTCCAAGATACGGAGTGAACGCTCAACCTCTACAGTAAAGTCCACGTGGCCCGGAGTGTCAATCAAGTTGATTTTGTATTTATCACCCTTGTATTGCCAGAATGTGGTTGTAGCAGCAGAAGTAATAGTAATACCACGCTCTTGCTCTTGCTCCATCCAGTCCATGGTTGCTGCACCATCGTGTACCTCACCAATCTTGTGGGTCAAACCAGTGTAGAACAAAATACGCTCAGAGGTTGTGGTCTTTCCAGCATCGATGTGCGCCATGATGCCGATGTTTCTGTTTAATTTTAAATCGTGTTTAGCCATTTTCGTTTCTTTTTCCTAATACCGTATTAATAATTACGCGCGCAAGCGCATATTAGAAACGGAAGTGTGCAAATGCACGGTTAGCCTCTGCCATGCGGTGCATATCTTCTTTACGTTTGAACGCACCACCTTGGTTGTTAAATGCATCCATGATCTCTGCTGCCAACTTCTCAGCCATCGAGTGACCACCACGTTTGCGAGCGAAGAGAATCATATTCTTCATTGAAATCGACTCCTTACGGTCAGCACGAATCTCAGTTGGCACTTGGAATGTTGCACCACCGATACGTTTTGACTTAACCTCTACCAAAGGAGTGATGTTGCTAAGAGCCTGTTTCCAGATTTCAAGTGGAGTTTGCTCACCTTTCATCTTATTACCAACAGTCTCCAAAGCGGTGTAGAATACGCTGTATGCGGTATTCTTCTTACCGTCGAGCATAAGGTGGTTTACGAATTTTGCCACCATCACCTCACCATATACTGGATCTGGGAGGATTACTCGTTTTTTTGGTTTTGCTTTTCTCATTGTTTTGTTTTGTTTTTTTTGTTGATTGTCTTAACTTCAGCAAACTTCTTCAGATTCACTTTTCACTTACTCCGTTTGCTTACTCAACCGATCAACCCATTAATAATCTGTCCCATCGTATGGAACTTTTAGTTAGTTTTTGTCAGGAATTACTTTTTAGCTTTAGGACGCTTTGCGCCATATTTGCTTCGACGTTGCAAGCGGTTTGCTACACCAGCGGTATCCAATGTACCACGAACAATGTGGTAACGTACACCTGGAAGGTCTTTTACACGACCACCGCGCACCATAACGATGCTGTGCTCTTGCAAGTTGTGACCCTCACCTGGGATGTAAGCGTTCACCTCCTTTTGGTTTGTCAAGCGAACACGTGCTACTTTA
>JAFTHS010000064.1 GCA_017457295.1 Paludibacteraceae bacterium
GTTCATCCATATACCTGCCTCGGGAATGAAATTGCTGAGTTTGGTGAGCAGTGTGATGAGCAGTTTCTCGGTGAAAGTAACCAAGAGTGGTTGGTTGTCAGTACCCATCACGAGGCGAGCATCTTGTCCGTAGGTGGATAGTTGTGAGAAGATATGGTCGTGGGCTGCTTGGTCGAACGTGATAGTGTTCTTAGGATCGCGCACGATGTCCGCATACGAGCGGAAGCGATACGGCACAGCCGCGAAAGCAAACTCGCGCATGCCCAACATATCGCGCAACGCCTGTGGGTTGTGCTGGTGGCTGAGTTCGAGTAGGCGACAGAGATAAATAATCTGGTGGTCGCCCCAATAGCCGATGTTCGACCATGGGTTTTCTGGTTCGATGACCTCCCAATCAATGCCTTCGGAGGTTACTTTGTATGGATTATAGCCATCGGCTGTGGTTGCGTTGAGGAACTTGGCGATGATACTATTCACATAATCAGGGTAGGAGAGCGATAGGGCTTCCCAGTTTTGGAAGATGTCGCGCCAGTTGCCTTGGTAGGATATGATATGGCGGTCTTGCTCATCCTTCACGCGGATATCAAAGAGGTTCCATGGACGGCTGGGGTCGCCATGACGGCGCGAGAATGTGAGTGGCAAGTACTCCATGAACAAGCGATGGAGCTGATGGTCCTGACGGTCTTGCACGGCTTGGTCGAGTTCGGCATGAGAGATAGACTCGGGCAGATTGGTGAGGAAGGTATGGTGTTTGTCCGCCAAAGCATGGTTGAAGGTGCGAATGTGCTGAGCAAAAGCGGGACCAGCGATCTGATAATTGTCGCAATAGAAGCCCCCGCGCATGGTGTTGAAGAGCGTGTTGGCAAAGTGGCGTGCATCGTTGGCCTCATCCGCCGTGGATTGTACACCATCATTCTGCGCCACTATCTGGTGAAGGTTAGCGGTAGTGGTTTGCAGGGCTGATTGCAACTGCGCTACTGCATCGGGTTGCTGCATGAACGCCATGCTGCGGCGCACAGAAACAGCATCCTGCATGACGTCGCAGATGAAGTGCCACTGGAGTGAGTGTATGGTGTAAGGTGTATGGTGTAAAGGCTGGGATATGTCTTTACAGGGTAATGTAGCAGTGAAATGGGCGAAGATGGCTCCGCGGACACCTTTGGACTCGGATTCTGGTTGGATGTCGCCACCACGACGGAACGTGTCGAGTTGGGCAGAGGAGGTGAGATAGGTTAAAGGCGAAAGGTTAGAGGCTAAAGGCGGGAATAATGTATAAACGGAGTTACAACGAAGGGATTCGCTGGGTTCGGCACGGTCCACAAGGATAGCCTCCATGCGGAAGAGTACCATACCATTGCCTACATGTTCGGTGCGCTTATAGCCATCGACCAGTGTGGAGAAGGTGTTTTGCGTGATACGCTCTACTCCCGAAGGCATGACATTCTGCAAGCCATCCAATACCTCTACGGTGATAGGGGTGTCGGTCTCGTTGGAGAGATGAGCAGTGCGCACCCATCCGAGATGGGTAGCAGGCGCCCACTCGTAGGAGAAGGTGATACCCAAATCTATATTCTTCTCGATGAAGATGAGGCGGTTGCCCGTCACCGACTTGGCAATGGAGCGAATGATATGGTAGGTACCCATCTGACGCGATGAGAAGGGTTCCCAGAGTTTGGTGCCTTGTGCCGTTTGTACGCGGAGGATAGTCTTAGGACCAGTCTGCTCGTAGTTCTCGGTGATCTTATCATCGGTGTAGTAGGGGAAGAGTACCTGCTCGGGGTTGCGGCGACCGCATGTGAGTCCGCCTGTGGATGAGATGTACATCCAGAGGTCGGTATCGCTGGCCAGCGATATGAAGAACGGCTGCATGTGATCGTAGTGATAGATGCAGTAGAAGCGTTCGCCGTTGATGTCTATGTAGTGTCCTGTAGGGGTCATGTGAGGTGAGAGGTTAAAGGTGAAAGGTTAAAGGCTAGAACTTCGTTGTTCGAGGTCGGATTTCATTTGTTGTAGGGTTGGGGTGTCGAGGTTGTAAAATGCAAGCAGGATAGCGCATGATGCATAGAGTACACCCGGCAAGATACCAAATAGCCAATGGATGGTGGTCATGATAGTGGGGTCGTTCTGAATTTGTTGCAAGCCCATTGTAGCATCAAAATGAACGGCTGTCATGATAGCGCCAAAGAGAGCAGCACCGATGGACCAACCGATCTTCTGTGCGAAGACCGCAGCAGAGAGGCAAAGACCTGTGGTGCGGCGTTGGAACTTCCACTCGCCATAGTCTGCTGCATCGGCGAGCATGGTCCATAGCAACGAGATAGCAGGTGCATAGGCAATCTTACCCAAGCAGTTGAAGACATTGATGAGTACGAAATTGGTGCCTGCGAAATAGAGCAAACAGAAGAATAGTCCTGAGAGCAATGAGCAGACAATATATAGTTGCTTAGCGCCAAACTTCTTGACCAATGGTTTGGTGGTAGGAATAGCGATGATGAGTGCGACCGTACCAAGGATATTGAAGATTTGGCTCTTGGATTCGGCATCGAGGAAATACTTGAAGTAGTAAGTCGCGGAGATGTTTTGGATAGCAAACATGATAAAGGAAACAATACCTACGAGCATCAATACTACCCATGGGCGGTTCTTGAA
>JAFTHS010000088.1 GCA_017457295.1 Paludibacteraceae bacterium
AGACTCCTCACATCTCGCATCATTTGTTGGATTAATACCTATGTGCTATTCAAGTGGAGAACATGATGGAACAGGCAACCTAACCGTTAGACGTCATGCCCAGTTGCGTTGGCTGATTGTCGAATCAGCATGGATTGCTGCGCGAAAGGATCCAGTTCTAGCTGCTGCGTATGTTGAGTATTGTAGACGGATGAAGCCAAGTAAAGCAATTGTCAAGATAGCAAGACGCTTAGTCAATCGTATATATTTTGTGTTGAAACATCAGCATCCCTATGTCAATTGTTACGTGTCATAGTGAGAAATATATCCTGTCTGGTAAACAGACTTCCTTCGGGAGAGAGTACTTAAATCGGAATGCGGCTTTATAGTCCGCTTAGTTAAAGTTTGTACCTCCCGCCTCCGTAATCTAATGCAGATACTTGCGGCATTGAATTCTATTGTCCGCTTTGGGAAGTTTGTTTACCGAGGATAAATTTGAGTCTCAATTGAGTCGATCTGAACTAGATTGACAGGATTTTTGTTGTCGTAACAGAAAAATAATAGAAATTTATTTGCTTGATATATAACAATTTATGGATTTAGTTGAAAATATTATGTAGGTTGTGCTTGGATTTCAACTGGGAATTCCGATTTATGTGCGTAAAGTTATAGTTTTCAGTGAGCATATTCCATTACTTATATGGAAGGCATCGGGTCAGTCTGATTGACATCAGTTAGAATGTACTTCAACAAGACCTGCTTGAGATTGCGGCCTTTTGTATTGATTTCTTTGGTGAGATCTTCATATAGCAGAATCTGATAATCTGTGTTAACTGATGGACTTTTCAATGGGGAGATTACTGCGATGAATTCTCTTTTACCGGATTTGTCAAAATCAACCTCCCACCTCATAACCTTGACAGCATCGATTCCGTCCTCAAGATCAAAACTATCCGGATTCATCGGCTCTATACTCATCTTTCCGCTATCAATCTCAGTTACATCATCATATACCAGAATTCCTTTGCATATATCCATATACCACTCATCATTATGCTTCCGGAATGTAATCCATTGGCCGGGTCCGCCTGATGGCATCTTATCCGCAACCTTTTCTCTGATATTCTCTTCTTCGCCTTTGCCTCCAGATATGATCAGTGTCCTCCTGACATCGTAACTGTCATTATAACGAAGGTACTCACCGTATTTACCTGGTGAATATTGGAGTACCGTTATCTTGCGTCCGATATTCCCGGCATACATTGTTACATATAGTTCCCTGTATCTTCTTCCGCTGTACTGCTCTGTCTTGATTACGAGACTGTTTCCTTCTTCGGGTACAGTTAAAGAGTACCATTCTCCGGCATAAGTGTCTGTAGGTGTCAGAGGTATGCTCTTCAGATCTGGATCATCAGGGTTCCTTGTCTCTACCTTCGTTATCATCCATCCCTTATGACTGAAGGTGTAGATCGTCCTCTCCCCTCCTGAGTGTGGAAAGTCTGCACTATGGTCCATAACCATAATCCGTGAAGGAACATCTTGACCATACAGTTCATTACTTTCGATAGCCTTTGTTGTATCAGATAATTCGGCATACGGCAAATCAATACTCTGGTCAATATGCGTAACCTCAGTAGGTCCCTGATGACTGTCTGGCTCATTAGATGCAGCTGTCTTCCTTGCAGCCGAACATCCGCATAATGATAGTAATATGATTATAAGATAGACAAGTTGTCTCATGGTATATATTGGAATTTAGCGACTATTCGTATCTTAGTGCTTCAAGAGTTATGGAGATCTCTTTGTCATTCTCGTACCAAGTCAATGTCGCATGATCAAAGTCTGTAACCTTTCCGCGATATATTACTCTTGAGTCATAATCACCTTCATTAAGCATAAAGGACTTCTCTTCTTCATTCAGATATGCCCTATATG
>JAFTHS010000029.1 GCA_017457295.1 Paludibacteraceae bacterium
ATAGCCGCAGCTTGGTGGCGGGTGATAGCTTGCAACTCGAAGGTGAAGTCAGAAGTCAATTCTTTTGCCTCCTCTTTGGTGATACCGAGCATAGAGCTTACCTCTACTTCGCTACCATATGCTTTGGTTGGGTTGAAGGTGATGACATCACCTACCTTTGCACCTGCAAAGAGCTTAGCTTGCTCTGCATCCTTCATGTATTGAGGAGTGAGCATACCGTTCTCCTTCACGATACCATTCTCCTTTTGCTCGGTGAGCAGACCTTTGAGCACGTCGCCGTCTTGCACCTCTTCAGCGTTTACGTAATCGCCAAAGCGTTGTGCATAGCTTTGTACTTGGTTCTCCACCATCTCATCGGTAACGGTGATGGTGTATTGAGTGAGTTTGTTCTTGCCGTTGAGCATTGCGTCGAACTCTGGAGCCACAGCAATGTCGAAGCAGAAAGTGAAAGTGTCTTGTGTGTCGAAGTTCACCTCTGGAGTGAGTTCCTCGTTTGGCAATGGATCGCCGAGGAGGTTGAGGTGTTGCTCTTCGATGTACTTGTTGAGGTTCTCGCCGATGGTTTTGTTGATAACCTCAGCAAGGATACTCTTGCCGTACATCTTTTGCAACATGCCCTTAGGTGCCATACCCGGACGGAAACCTGGGATGTTGGCTTTCTTACGAATTTGGATAAGTTCTTTTTGAACTGCCTCTTGGTAGTCTGCTGGCTCCACAGTCATGGTGATTACCGCAGTGAGGTCTTTGATTTCTGATTGTTCAATTTTCATATAACTAAATTTTTAATTTGATTTCTTTTTTGAGTCAGGAGTCGGGAATCGAGAGTCAAAATTTATTTGCGCGTTTACGTTCGAGTTCGTCGAGGATAATCTTGCGGATACGCATAAAGTTTGGTGTTACCTCTACGTATTCATCTTCCTTGATATACTCCAATGCCTCCTCCAGCGAGAAGATTACAGGGGGTGGCAATACCGCCTTGTCATCTGCCGATTTCGAGCGCATATTGGTCAGTTTCTTCGACTTCGTTACATTGATAACAATATCGCCCTCTTTGCTATTCTCGCCCACTACTTGACCTGCATACACCTCGTCTTGTGGCGAAATGAAGAATCGTCCACGGTCTTGCAGTTTATCCAAGGCATAGGCATACGCCGTACCCGACTCCATGGCGATGAGCGAACCGTTGTTGCGCTTCACAATCTCGCCCTTGTAGGGTTGGAACTCCAAGAAACGGTGCGCCATAATCGCTTCGCCTGCCGACACGTTCAGCACGTAGGTACGCATACCGATGATACCACGGCTCGGAATCTCAAACTCGAGTTGTACACGGTCGTTGATCATCTCCATGCGGGTCATCTCGCCCTTGTGGGTGGATACATATTCGATGATCTTGCCCGAGCATTCTTCTGGGGTGTTCACCGTGAGTTGCTCCACAGGTTCGCACTTCACGCCGTCAATCTCCTTGATGATGACTTGTGGCTGACCTACCTGCAACTCGTATCCCTCGCGGCGCATGGTTTCTACGAGCACACTGAGGTGCAACACACCACGGCCAAAGACATTCCACGAGTTCTCGTCTGTGCCGCGCTCCACGCGAAGGGCAAGGTTCTTTTCGAGCTCTTTGTCGAGGCGTTCTTGGATATGGCGAGAGGTTACGAACTTACCGTCTTGACCGAAGAATGGCGAGTCGTTGATAGTGAATACCATAGACATTGTGGGCTCATCAATGGCGATGGGCTTCAATGCCTCTGGTGTCTCAATGTCGCAAATAGTGTCGCCAATCTCGAAGCCGTCGATACCGATGAGCGCGCAAATATCGCCCGATTTCATTTCTTCTGTTTTCACATGTCCCATGCCCGAGAACGTGTGCAACTCTTTGATTTTGGTCTTAATCATCGTGCCGTCTTTCTTGGCAAGCATGACGTTCTGACCATTGTGCAGTGTACCACGATGCACACGTCCCACAGCGATACGACCTACGTATGGGTTGTAGTCGAGACTGGTGATGAGCATCTGTGGCGTACCCTCCAACACCTCTGGTTCGGGAATATACTCGATGATGGCATCCATCAATGCGGTCAGGTCTTCAGTTGGCTGCTTCCAATCGGTGGACATCCAGCCGTTCTTTGCAGAGCCATAGAGCGTTTGGAAATCCAATTGTTCCTCTGTGGCGTCGAGGTTGCACATGAGGTCAAAGACCTCCTCTTGCACCTCGTCTGGGCGGCAGTTGAGTTTATCCACTTTGTTGATGACTACGATAGGTTTGAGGTTGAGCTCCAACGCCTTTTGCAGCACGAAGCGCGTTTGTGGCATAGGGCCTTCGAAGGCATCTACGAGCAGCAGCACGCCGTCTGCCATGTTCAGCACGCGCTCCACCTCGCCGCCGAAGTCGGCGTGGCCCGGAGTGTCAATCACATTGATTTTGTAGCCCTTGTATTCTATCGCTACGTTCTTCGCCAAGATGGTGATACCGCGCTCGCGCTCGAGTTCGTTGTTGTCGAGGATGAGTTCACCCTTCTGCTCGTTGTCGCGGAAGAGGTTGGCGGTGTACAACATCTTGTCCACGAGCGTTGTTTTGCCGTGGTCTACGTGTGCGATGATGGCTATGTTTCTAATGTTCTGCATATTCTATTTTCCGTTATTTTTTCGTAGCGTCCTTGCGAGTGCTCTCGCATGTGCGCATACTACGCACAATATAAAAAATCGGACAAAGGTACTGCTTTTTTCGCAAATATGCAAGAAAATAATGCTTTTTGTTGCTCGGATGCAATTTTTTTTGTACCTTTGCCAGCCGAATAATGCAAAACATTATAATTGTGTAGAAACATGAAACGATTCGTATTCTTTTTTGCTCTAGCATGTGTCATGCCAATGATGGCTATGAATTTGCTTGTGGAACACCGTTCGGGTGCGGACTTGCTGCAGGATGTGGCTAAAATCGGCAAGTGGATATATGTGGGCGACCACCTGCAGTTGCTTGACAAGTCGGGCAATGTGTTGGCTACTGAGCCATTGGCTAATATCAAGAAAATCACTTTCTCTATCTCAGGCGAAACGACTGCACCGGAGACTGTGGTGGCAAATACGATTTTGGTCTATCCCAATCCTGCGCAGGATATATTGATAATTCAGGGCGTTGAGGAGCAACCGCTGCGCGTGTATGACCTGCAGGGACGACTATTGCAGACGGAGAACGGTACGCAAATCAGCGTTGGCAACCTTGCAGAAGGCACCTACCTCTTGCAAATCGGCACGCAAGTGGTACGATTTATTAAGAACTAAGACTTCTGCTCAGAAGCGATAAACTACCTATAAACGAAAATCTCACCTCCATTTGGGTGGGATTTTTTTGCAAACGATTATAGGGGGTCAATGTCGGGAGTAATGATTGTGCCTTTGGCAGCAGACTGCTGCACTACATAAGCCATGTGCTCGCGCACGAGGGATTTTGCACGATGGATGTTGGCTGTGGCTTCTATGGTAAGGCGCAGTTGCAGTATGTGCATATTGTGCACACGAGCGACCGAAGGAGTGATGATGCCAGATACGCGAGGCCCAAAAGTCTGCTCTAGTCGCTCTCGCAGCAATGTGACAGCCGCATTCAGGCGTTGCTCATCGCGGTGCTTCAGCGTGAAGATAATCAGCCGATAGAAAGGCGGGAAATGAAACAACTGCCGCTCGGCAATCTGCTGCTCGTATAGCGATAGATAGTCGTGCTTTTTTAGGTAATCAAACACGGGATTCTTCGGGTCAAAAGTCTGAATAATCACTTCACCTTTATCGCCTTTTCTGCCCGCGCGCCCACTCACTTGCTCCAGCATGTGGAAGGCATGTTCGCAACTACGAAAATCGGGTTTGTTGAGCAGCATGTCGGCTTGCAAGACTGCTACCAGACTCACGTCGTCGAAATGCAAACCCTTGGTGACCATCTGCGTGCCGATTAGGATATCTACTTTGTGTGCAGAAAAACTGTCGATAATGCGTTGGTGGCTATCCTTGCGGCGCGTGGAGTCTAGGTCCATGCGTGCTACGTGGGCATGGGGGAAGAGCGCGCTAATCTCCTCTTCCAGCCGCTCTGTACCAAAACCATGCGTACGATATTCCCCCTGACAAGAGGGGCAACGTTGCGGTGCAACTATGCTGTGTCCGCATGAGTGGCAGACCAGCGCATGGTGCGCTTTGTGCAACGTGAGACTGACATCGCAATTGGGACATTTGGGTACCGAACCGCAGTCGCTACATTGCAGGAATGGCGCGTAACCGCGACGGTTTTGGAAGAGGATTACCTGCTTGCCTTTGGATAGTTCTTCGCGCATGCGCAGCACCAGCGGGTCGGAGAAATGACCATACATCTCCTTGCGATGATATTGGCGTTGCAAATCCACTATGGTGATACGAGGCAACTGCAAACCTTGGAAACGCTCTTTCATCTCCACTAACCCATATTTGCCGCTCGTAGCATTGTGATAACTTTCTACCGATGGAGTGGCTGTGCCCAATAGCACTTTGGCTCCGTACCAACCTGCCATCATGATAGCTGTGGAACGGGCATGATAGCGTGGCGCAGGGTCTTGTTGCTTATAGCTGGGTTCGTGTTCTTCATCCACTATAATCAGCCCCAAGTCTCTGAATGGCAAGAAAATAGCCGAACGTGCTCCCAATATTACCTTGCTTTTCTCATCCCCCCTCTCACCTCTCACTTCATTGTATATCTCCACTCTTTCTGCATTGCTAAAACGCGAGTGATATACCACCAACTGACTGCCAAATACGGCCTGCAGCCGCTCGGTGAGTTGGGTGGTTAATGCTATCTCGGGCACCAGATACAGTACCTGCTTGCCCTTTTGCAATGCCTCTTCAATCAGGTGGATATACACCTCTGTCTTGCCGCTAGAGGTCACTCCATGCAGCAGCACTACGTTCTTATCTTGCCATGCTTGACGTATGGCATTTGCAGCATTTTGCTGCTGTGTATCAAGGGGGTGGGGCGAACCAATGGCACCCGAATAACGACGCAAACGAGAGATAGGGTGCTCCTCTTCGAGGAATATACCCTTGTCGATGAGTAGGCGCAATATAGCACCACTGACACCGCTCGACTCCAATAGCACACGTCTCTCCACTTGCCACTGACCTTGTGCCAAGTCCAAGAACGTCCGAAATAGCTGCTCTTGCTTCTTGGCGCGCCCAAAACTGGAAAGCAATGCCTCCTGAGCATGATGGTCAAGCAGGGTAGGGGGAAGCGATATATACTGACATATGGCTGCAGCATAGTTGTCGTCTATAATCTCCGACGGCAGAGCCGCGGCCAGTACCTCTCCCATGGTGCACATATAGTATTGCGATAGCCACTCCCATAGATGTAATTGCTGAGCAGTGACTATAGGCGTTTGGTCAATTATCTGAACTACGTCGCGTACCTTGACATGTTTGGGCAATGTACCTTCGTGAGGGCGGTAAATGATACCGATGATGCTTTTTTTGCCCAATGGCACCAGCACCCGCTTACCTATATCCGCTGTGCCGAGGGCTGCTGATGTGAGCGGGGATGGATTGGCTAATGGGATACGATACGTATACACATCCGCTATTGCCAAAGGAAGGATGATATCGACTAGATTATAGTCTTTCAACGTGAGTATTTATTTTTTAGCTTTCTTGCTGCCTGCGGGAGAGCTATTGGCTATGATGTCCATACACTGCTGCTCCGTCATCTCTTCTGCTTTGATACTACGTGGTATCTTATAGTTGCCTGTTGGGGCCTTGATGTATGCTCCGTATCGCCCGTTCAGCACTTGTATGTCGCCCCATGTGTGCAATGGCGCTTGTTGTTGGCTATGTTTGCCTATGAGTTCAATGGCTTGCTCCAGCTCTATAGCGTGAGGGTTGATGTTCTTTGGAATACTGACAAAACTCTTGTCGTAGCGGATATATGGGCCATACTTGCCTTCGCCGACTACTATCTCTTTGTCTTGCCAAGTACCTACCACGTAGGGGAAGGCGGTGCGGAAAAGATTGAGTGCTTCTTCGAGTGTGATAGTGAAGATGCTCTGTCCCTTTTGCAACGAAGCAAAGCGGGGCTTTTCCGTATCGCTGTCGCCCAGTTGTACACACGGACCATTCTTGCTGATTCGTGCGAATACGGGGTCGCCACTCTCAGGGTCTTTGCCTATATAGCGAGCCGCTACTTTACCCGATGGCACTTGCTTGATTGTAGGGTGGAAGTCCTGATAGAAACTATGCACACTGCTCACCCAATCCGCTTCCCCTGCTGCGATAGCATCGAAGTTCTTCTCCTCGTCTGCCGTGAAGTCATAACTCATGATATTGGGGAAGTGTTCCACTAGAAAATCGTTTGTGATACGTCCCAAGTCGGTAGGAATCAGTTTGCCCGAGTCAGCACCTACGATTTCGCTCTTTTGCTTATCTATGATCCTACCGCCGCGTAGCGTGAGGATATTGTAGGATTGTTTTTCACCTACTATATTGCGTTGCTCTACGTAGTTGCGCGATTGGATAGTGGCTATAGTCGACATGTAGGTGGATGGACGACCAATACCCAGTTCCTCCATTTTCTTTACCAACGAACCCTCATTGTAGCGAACGGGTGCTTTCGTAAACGACTCTTGTGCTACGGCACTGTCTAATGTGCATGGTGCATTAGCCACCAATTGCGCTATGCTCGCCGGCGCCGCTGCGCCAGCAACATCTTCGTCAGATGATTGGGTGTATGCGCGCATGAAACCATCGAACGTAATCACCTCGTGCACTGCTTGCCAAAAATAGTTGCTGCCTGACATCGCCACTTCGATGTGGGTGGTATCGGTTTGGGCATCTGCCATCTGCGAAGCAATGGCGCGCTTGCGAATTAGATCGTATAGACGACGCTCATCGGCGTTGCTACCTGCCGATGGCTGGTTCATATACGATGGACGAATGGCTTCGTGCGCCTCTTGCGCACCCTTAGACTTGGTTTGGTACTGACGTGCTTTGTGGTAGTTGTTGCCATACTCCGAGATGATAGTTGCCTTGGCTGTGTTGATGGCCAAACTACTCAAACTCACCGAGTCTGTACGCATATACGTTATATGACCTGCCTCATACAGCGACTGAGCCAAACGCATCGTCTTTGATACCGAGAAGTGCAACTTACGCACTGCCTCTTGCTGCAAGGTAGAAGTTGTGAACGGAGGAGCAGGGCTGCGATGACCTTGCTTGTGAGTGATAGACGAGATGGCAAATTCTGCAGTCTTGCATTGCTCCAAGAATGCCAATGCCTCATCCTTCGTCGCAAAACGATGATTCAGTTCCGTCTTGAAGGTCGCAGGAGTGCCCGATTGAGTCGGTGCAACAAACTCGGCCGTGACACGATAACTCGCCGTCGATACAAACTCCTCAATCTCGCGCTCACGCTCTACTACCAACCTCACCACTACCGACTGCACTCGACCTGCACTCAAGCCCGTCGTCACTTTCTTCCATAGTACCGGCGACAACTCAAAACCTACTATGCGGTCCAAGACGCGGCGAGCTTGCTGGGCGTTCACCAAGTTATAGTCTATACCACGAGGGTGCTTCAGCGACTCCAACACCGTGTCTTTAGTAAAGTCCTCAAAGGTCACACGGCATGAGTTGCTTTCATCCAAACCTAGCACTTCCTTCAGGTGCCATGCTATAGCTTCACCTTCACGGTCTGGATCGCTTGCCAACCATACCATATCCGCTTTCGCCGCCTCCGACTTCAGCTTGGCCACCAATTGCTCCTTACTCGCATCTATCGCATAATGAGGACGGTAACCGTTCTCAAAATCTATTCCTATGCTGTTTTTGCCCACACCCTCAATGTCGCGGATATGGCCTTGCGACGACATCAGACGAAAATCCTTGCCTAAATATTTGGCTATCGTTGCTCCCTTGCTAGGAGACTCTACAATCATCAAATTCTTACTCATATATATAAGGTGTAGTTTGTCCTTTTTTTTTGCAAAACGGCGGCAAAGGTACAACAAAATTTTGAATGGTGCAAATTTATTTTTCTGCTTTTTTTGATTACTTATATAAAGTAAAGTTTTTGTTTTTTGCTTTTTTGTTTGCATATATACTTTTTTTTTTGTACCTTTGTCGCCATAAAAATTTTGAAGCTATGACGTATCTTATTTTAACGATTATTCTTGTGCTTTTTGGCGTGGGATTGCTATTGGCAGAGATGTTTCTCTTGCCTGGTTTTGGTATTGCAGGCATATTTGGCTTACTGAGTTTGGCGGGTGCAGTGGTGCTAGCATATCTGAAGCTGACTGCCATGTGGGCATGGGCAGGGCATGTGACACTGGCAGCATGCGTGCTGCTTTGCGCGATTGCTGTATATGTGTTTGTAAAGAGCAAAGCCATGGATAAGATGGCGCTCGATACCAAGATCGAAGGTGGCGTGGATATGCCTTCTGCAGGCAAACATATGGAAGATTTGCAAAATAACTAATAACAACTAAAAATTCTACAACTATGATGACATTTGGACCTATACAATGGGTATTGGTGGCAATATTAGCCATCCTTGTGATTATTTTCTTTTACTATGTACCTTTCATGCTGTGGATTAACGCAGTAGTAAGTGGCGTACATGTATCGTTGGTGCAACTCTTCTTGATGCGTATCCGTAAGGTGCCACCAACACGTATTGTGAACTGTTTGATTGAAGCACATAAGGCAGGTTTGACCGATGTGAAGCGCGACGGACTGGAGGCGCACTTCTTGGCAGGTGGACATATTGAGCGCGTGGTGCATGCACTGGTGAGTGCCAGCAAAGCAAATATGCAACTCTCTTTCCAGATGGCTACTGCTATTGACTTGGCAGGCCGTGATGTGTTCGAGGCAGTACAGATGTCGGTTAACCCTCGCGTGATTGATACTCCACCTGTAACCGCTGTGGCTAAGGATGGTATTCAGCTCATTGCCAAAGCACGTGTGACCGTGCGTGCGAATATTAAGCAATTGGTCGGTGGTGCTGGCGAAGATACAGTTTTGGCTCGTGTTGGCGAGGGTATCGTATCTTCTATTGGTTCATCGGATAGCCACAAGATGGTGCTGGAGAATCCAGATAGCATCTCCAAACTCGTGCTCAGCAAAGGTTTGGACGCAGGTACAGCGTTCGAGATCCTCAGTATTGATATTGCGGACATTGATGTAGGTAAGAACATCGGTGCGCAATTGCAGATGGATCAGGCGCAAGCCGATAAGAATATCGCCCAAGCGAAAGCAGAGGAGCGTCGTGCAATGGCTATTGCTAATGAGCAAGAGATGAAGGCGAAAGCACAAGAGGCACGTGCGAAAGTGATTGAGGCAGAGGCACTTGTACCACAAGCCATGGCAGATGCTTTCCGCAATGGTAATTTGGGTATCATGGATTACTACCGTATGCAGAATATCCAAGCGGACACTACTATGCGCGAAGCTATAGGCAAACCGGCTAACGCGCCAGAAAAGAAAAAGTGAAAATAGCATTATTGCAATATACTATCGCTTGGGCAGATAAGGAAACGAATCTGCGCATGGCGGAAGAACATATCGCTGCATTGGCTGGAAAAGCCGATGTGGCGGTATTGCCTGAAATGTTCGCTACGGGCTTTTGTACGAATCATCCCGAATTGGCAGAAACGATGGACGGCGAGATTATCCGTCGCCTGCAAACAGTAGCGGACAAGAGTGGCGTGGCTATTGTCAGCTCATTTATTTATTTGCCCGATTCTCGACACTTGATTCCCAACGCTCCAGCGAAGCTTTGCAATCGCGGTTTTATGATTAAGCCGCATGCGAAGATAGAGATTCAAGATAAGCGCCATTTGTATGCCCACGGCGGAGAAGACTTGTTCTTCCAACCTGCTCAGAAAAGGCATATCTTTGAGTATAAGGGTGTGAAATTCCTGTTGCTCGTTTGCTACGATTTGCGTTTCCCTGCTTGGGCGCGTAATCGGTCGGGCAGCGATTATGATGTGATTTTGGTGGTGGCTAACTGGCCAGAGGTGCGTGTGCAGTATTGGGATGCCTTGGTGGCTGCTCGTGCTACGGAGAACCAGTGCTATATCGCGGCGGTGAACATGGTGGGTACAGACGATAAGGAACTCAATTATAATGGACATTCGGTGGCATATGATACACGTTTACAGCCGATTGTCAGTTTTGCCAACAATGAGGAAGGCACGAAGATTGCTGATTTTGATCTTGACGCACTTCACCATTTCCGCGAGGTGTTACCACTTTGGAAGGATGTGGATAGTTTTGAGATAATCGTTTGAGCCGTTAGGCGAAATAAGAATTAAAATGAATTATAACTGGAACATACGGTGTTTGACTGCGGTGGAGCAAGAGGTGCAACAGCAGTTGGAGAAGGAACTGAATATCAGTTCTGCTGCAGCACGTATGTTGGTGGTGCGTGGCATACAAACGGCTGATGAAGCACGTGCGTTCGTGCGTCCGTCATTGGACAAACTGCACGACCCTTTCCTCATGAAGGATATGGAAAGAGCCGTAGAGCGACTACATAAAGCCATTACGCAGGGCGAGAAGATTCTTATCTATGGCGACTACGATGTGGATGGCACAACTGCCGTGGCACTGATGTATCGGTTCTTGGATAAGGTGATTCAAGAACAAGGAACCAAGAGCAAAGATATAATAGATTATTATATTCCTGATCGTTATACCGAGGGTTACGGTGTATCACAACAAGGTATAGACTATGCTGCGGAGCAAGGGTGCAGATTGATTATCACACTAGACTGCGGTATCAAGGCCGTGGAGAAAGTGGCATACGCTAATAGCAAGGGCATTGATGTGATTGTCTGTGATCACCATACTCCTGGCGAGGAGTTACCCGATGCAGTGGCGGTGCTAAACATGAAACGCCACGATTGCCCATACCCATACAAAGATCTCTCCGGTTGTGGTGTAGGTTTCAAACTCGCACAAGCATACACCCAGCAATACGGCTTGCCATTTGACAACCTCGTACCACTATTACAGTTATTGGCGATGTCTATTGCTTCGGATATAGTGCCTATTACAGGGGAGAACCGCATATTGGCGTACTATGGTATCAAGCAACTCAATACCCAACCTTTCACGGGTTTGTCGGCAATCATGCAAGTGGCAGGTATTGAGGCAAAGAAGATAACAATCAATGAGTTAGTATATAAGATTGGTCCACGCATCAATGCGTGTGGGCGTATGAAGTCTGGTCGCGCAGCAGTAGAACTATTGCTCACAGACGACCCTGATTTTGCACGCCAGCAGGCCGAAGAGGTGAATCAGCATAATGAAGACCGCCGTGATTGTGATATGGAAACCACCAAAGAGGCACTTTTGCAATTGCAAGAAGATCCCAACTTTGTTAACCGCCGTTCTACGGTAGTCTATGCACCACATTGGCATAAGGGAGTAGTGGGAATTGTGGCTTCGCGACTGACGGAGACGTATTATCGTCCGACTATCGTGCTGACGGCAGGCGAGGATGGAATCATCTCTGGTTCAGCGCGTTCGGTAGGAGGGTTTGATATCTATGCTGCTATTGATTCGTGCCATGACTTGCTCACTAACTTTGGCGGACATAAATACGCAGCAGGACTGAGTATGCATGTAGAAGATTTGCCTGAGTTTCAGCAGCGTTTTGAAACGTATGTAGCAAACCATATACGCGAAGACCAATTGCAACCTACATTGCTTGTGGAATCAGAATTGCAACTATCAGACATTACTCCTTCGTTCTTCAATGTATTGCGTCATTTGGAGCCCTTTGGGCCAGGTAATTCGCGTCCGTTGTTCGTGTCGCGCAGATTGATTAATCACCGCGATACGCGTGCTGTGGGCAAGGAGCGTGAGCATCTGCGATTGGATGTAACCGACCGTGTGAATGCGATCACGGGCATCGCCTTTGGGCGCGCCGATATGGCAGAGTATATCCAAAACGGCAACGCTGTGGATATCTGCTATGAATTGAATGAAAATACTTTTAATCATTATACCTCAATTCAAATGATGGTACAGGATCTTGTACCTTCACTTGAATCGGATAGCCATTAAAATAACAACTATGTTTAGTGAATTAGATACCAAAGGTCCTCGTCTGCGTCGAGGCAGTATTGAAGTAGTTTGCGGAAGTATGTTCTCGGGAAAGACTGAAGAACTTATCCGCCGTATGAAACGCGCACAGTTTGCCAAACTGAAAGTAGAAATCTTTAAACCTGCTATCGACGTGCGTTATAGCGAAGCCGAAGTAGTCAGCCACGACCGCAATGCCATCCAGTCCACACCTGTGGATAGCAGCCAGAATATCCTATTGATGGCTAACGATGTGGATGTGGTAGGCATCGATGAGGCACAGTTCTTTGATATGGGTATCGTGGACGTGGCCAACGAGTTGGCTCGCCGCGGTATTCGTGTGATATGTGCGGGACTGGATATGGACTTCAAGGGTGTGCCTTTTGGACCAATGCCAGCATTGATGGCTATTGCAGATGATGTATATAAGACCCACGCTATCTGCGTGCATTGCGGTGATTTGGCGTATGTGAGCCACCGTACAGTAAGCAGCGACAAGCGCGTGTTGCTCGGCGAGACAGAAAGTTATGAGCCACTGTGCCGTGCATGCTATGAGAAGGCGTTAGCACAAGAGGGACAGAAAGTGGATTAAACCATGCTCATGCGTTTAGCATGAGATATCTTCGAGAAGTAGCGCAGTTGGTAGCGCACCACGTTCGGGACGTGGGGGTCGGGCGTTCGAGTCGCCTCTTCTCGACAAAAAAAAGCCACGACATTGTCGTGGCTTCGTGATCCGTGCAGGATTCAAACCTGCAACCCCCACATCCGTAGTGTGGTACTCTATTCAGTTGAGCTAACGGACCATTGCTTTTTCGAAAGCGGGTGCAAAGGTACTGCTTTTTTTTGAATTGACCAAATAAATTGTGAAAAAAAAACAAAATTGTGCTTTTTTCTTTCTTTTTTAGGGTTAAAAAGTTGTGATTATGTCGTTTTTGAAGGTGCAATAGGAAATATTGTAATCCCAATAATGAAGTAGGGTGATAAAGAGAAAAATGTGAAAAATAGGTGAAATAAGTTAAAAAATTGCATAATTCACTTTTTTTTTATACCTTTGCAGTCGAATATGAAAAATATACGTAACTTTTGCATAATAGCTCATATCGATCATGGTAAGTCTACACTTGCTGACCGATTGATTGAATATACGGCTACCGTAGATAAACGCTTGATGGAGAATCAGGTGTTGGATGATATGGACTTGGAGAAAGAGCGCGGTATCACCATCAAGTCGCATGCCATCCAGATGCAGTACAAAGGATATACGCTGAACTTGATTGATACTCCGGGTCACGTGGACTTCTCCTATGAAGTGAGTCGCTCGATTGCGGCTTGCGAGGGTGCGTTGCTGGTGGTAGATGCTTCGCAAGGTGTACAGGCGCAGACTATCTCTAACCTCTACATGGCATTGGAGCATGATTTGGAGATCATACCTGTGATGAACAAGTGCGATATGGATTCGGCTATGCCAGAGATGGTGGAAGACGAAATTATTGATTTGCTCGGTTGTAAACGCGAGGAGATATTGCGTTGTTCGGCAAAGACGGGTGATGGCGTACCAGAGATATTAGAAGCCATTATTGATCGTATTGCTCCGCCAGAAGGCGACCCAGAGGCACCATTGCAATGTCTGGTATTTGACTCGGTGTTTAACTCCTTCCGTGGTATTATTGCCTATTTCAAGGTGGTGAATGGTACGATGCATGCAGGCGACCGTGTGCGCTTCTTCAATACAGGCAAAGAATACGATGCCGATGAGATAGGTGTACTGAAATTAGGTATGCAACCTGCCAAGACTATTTCTGCAGGTAATGTGGGATATATCATTTCTGGTATCAAGACCTCTACAGAAGTGAAGGTGGGCGACACTATTACGCATGTGGCACGTCCATGCTCGCAAGCTATTTCGGGCTTTGAAGAAGCTAAGCCAATGGTGTTTGCGGGTGTGTATCCTATAGAAGCAGAAGATTATGAGGATTTGCGTGCTTCTTTGGAGAAGTTGCAACTGAATGATGCAGCACTGACCTTCTCGCCCGAGTCGTCGGTAGCATTGGGCTTTGGTTTCCGTTGCGGATTCTTGGGACTGCTGCATATGGAGATTGTGCAAGAGCGATTGGACCGTGAGTTTGATATGGATGTGATTACCACGGTGCCGAACGTGAGTTATAAAGTATATACCAAGGACGGTGAGATGGTGGAAGTGCACAATCCCGCAGGTATGCCAGACTTGACACTGATTGACCATATAGAGGAACCATATATCCGCGCGAGTATTATTACAACAAGCAATTTTATTGGTCCAATCATGACGCTATGTTTGGGTAAGCGTGGCGAACTAGTGAAACAAGAATATATATCGGGTAACCGTATGGAACTGCTATTTGATATGCCATTGGGCGAGATAGTGATAGACTTCTATGATAAGCTGAAGTCTATATCCAAGGGCTATGCTTCGTTTGACTGGCATCATAATGGTTTCCGTCCTAGCAACTTGGTGAAGCTGGATATCCTGCTCAATGGCGAGCAAGTGGATGCGTTGTCCACCTTGACGCATAGAGATAATGCTGAGAGCTTTGGTCGCCGCATGTGCGAGAAACTGAAAGAATTGCTGCCTCGTCAGCAGTTTGATATAGCTATTCAAGCAGCTATTGGTGCGAAGATTATTGCCCGAGAGACGGTAAAGCAAGTCCGTAAGGACGTCCTTGCCAAGTGTTATGGTGGTGACGTGAGCCGTAAGCGTAAGCTGCTAGAGAAGCAGAAGAAAGGCAAGAAGCGCATGAAGCAGATTGGCAATGTAGAAGTGCCACAAAAGGCCTTCTTGGCAGTGCTGAAGTTGGATTGATACTCCACGCGTAAAGTGGCGCAGGTGCTGAAAGTAAATCATAAAAATAACTAATAGTATGGAACAAGTTGTACATAGTGCATGGAGCATGATTCCTTTTGGATTGATGCTTTTGATGATTGCCATTGGTCCGCTGGTTGCAGAACATTGGTGGGAAAAGAATGCGAACAAACTGATTGTATCGTTGCTTTTGGGTATTCCAACAGCAGTTTGCTTGATTATGGGCGGTATGGTACATGAGTTGGAGCATCAGTTGTTTAACGATTATGTGCCGTTTATTATTTTGCTTTTGGCCTTGTTTGTTATCACAGGTGGTATTCATATAAGTGGTGATATCAAAGCTAAACCTTGGGTAAATACGACTTTCTTGGGTTTAGGTTGGTTGTTGGCAAGTATCATGGGTACTACAGGTGCTGCAATGCTCTTGATTCGTCCGCTTCTCACTACCAATCAGCAACGTGAGCACAAGGTGCATACAGTGCTATTCTTTATTGCGTTGTGTGCCAATTGCGGTGGTTTGCTGACTCCGCTGGGTGATCCTCCATTGTTTATGCTGTTTTTGCGTGGTGCAGAGTTTACATGGTTTATGTCGATGTGGCCACAATGGTTGTTTACAGGCATGTTGTTGATGCTAATCTATTTTGCGTTGGATACCTATTACTATAAGAAAGAGCATTGGGTAGCATTGTCTGCTGATGCTCGTGAGCATGTGCCAATGCGTTTGGGCGGAAGTATCAATTTCTTGTATTTGGTGGGCGTAGTACTGGCGGTAGCATTCATCAATTCAGGTTCGATACCTGCTATGGGAGAAGAGAATGCACCTTTGTGGCTGAAGTATTTGCGTGAGATAGTATTGCTGTCGCTGACATTCTTGTCGCTATATACTACGAAGAAGAAAGTGCGTTTCGAACTGAATAAGTTCTCGTGGGGCCCTATTATTGAGGTGGCAGTATTGTTTTTAGGTATCTTTACTACAATGACTCCTGCATTGGCATACCTGAATGCCAACGCTGCATCATTAGGCCTTACTGATACCTGGCAATTCTACTATTCTACGGGATTGTTGTCATCGTTCTTGGATAATACCCCTACAGCAGTGGCATTCCATAGTGTAGCTACCGGTTTGACCGCAGATCAGATAGCTGCCTTTGGTGGAAACATGATGGCAGGAATACCCGAGATATTGCTGACCGCTATATGTATAGGTGCGGTGTTCTTTGGAGCAATGACGTATATTGGCAATGGACCAAACTTTATGGTGAAAGCTATTGCAGAGGAAAGCGGAATCAAGATGCCGTCATTCTTTGGATATATGTATAAGTTCTCGTTGATAGTATTGCTACCTATATATATATTAGTACAATTAATTTTCTTGTAAAGTATGAATTTATTCGACCAAATTAGCGAGGATATCAAGAAAGCGATGCTCGCTAAAGATAAAGTAGCGTTGGACGCGCTGCGTGGTATAAAGAAAGAGTTTTTGGAAGCCAAGACTGCTAAAGGCGGTGATGGTGAGTTGCATGATGACCGTGCATTGCAGATTCTTCAGAAGATGGTGAAGCAACGCAAAGAGGCAGCAGAGATGTTCCGTGCTGCTAATCGCCCTGAATTGGCCGATGACGAGATGGCACAGTGTGCTGTGATAGAGCGTTATTTGCCTGCAATGATGAGCGAAGAAGAACTGAAATCAGTGCTGCAAGACATTATCGCAAAGGTAGGGGCTACTGGTCCTCAAGATATGGGCAAAGTGATGGGTGTGGCTACCAAGCAGTTGGCAGGTAAGGCAGAAGGCAAGACCATCAATATGGTGGTGCGCGAATTGCTTAATAAAGCATAATCATAAAGAAAAAGCAAAAAAGTGCAGTATTTTTGCACTTTTTTGCTTTTTTATTTGGTCAATTCAGAAAAAAGCAGTACCTTTGCAGTCGCTTTTGAAAGGAAGCAGGCCCAGATGGCGGAATCGGTAGACGCGCTGGTCTCAAACACCAGTAGGTTCACCCCTGTGCCGGTTCGACCCCGGCTCTGGGTACAGAAGACCGCCTAACGTGTGTTAGGTGGTCTTTTAGTTTAGAGAACGAGTGCCTAAAGGCGCTGTAGTTTAGAGTTTATAGAATATTAACGAATATAAAGGTCATGCGGGAGACTTAAACATCCGCTATCACTCGGAACGGGCTGACTGCCTGGAGAGAACAAGAGAAGGAGGTGTATGCAATGATCATTGTACCAGTAAAGGAAGGCGAGAACATCGAACGTGCGATTAAGAAATTCAAACGTAAATTTGACAAGACAGGTGTTGTGAAAGAACTGCGTCGTCGTCAACAATTCTCAAAACCATCAGAGATTAAGCGTGAGAAGATGATGCACGCGATTTATGTGCAATCTTTGCATGCTCATGATGATAAATAATATTGACTGATATTATTGTTGAGATATGAAAAGGACATCCAAGAGGATGTCCTTTTTTTGTGAATATTCACTTAATACATTATACATTACTACATATTATGAATGTGGAGTAGGGATAATAAGAAAGAGGTTCCAAAGAACCTCTTTCTTTTATCATATGTCTTTGGCATTATTTTACCAACTTACCCGTGGTGTCGTACCATTGGTTGTTGCGGATGATGAACAACTGACCATTGATGAATACCTTCTCGGTGTCTTTACCCGTGATGGTGGTGTTGGTGATGCCTGTAGTTTCAGAATTAGGATCGAAGACAGTGATTTCGTAACTGAGTTCTGCTGCTTTGTGAGTCTCTGTTTCTGGATAATATGCAGTTACTTCGGTCGTACCATAGCCAATAGCTGTTAGGCTCATAAATTCGCTATCATATTGTAGTATGCCTTGAGGACCTGTGATTTCAAAGGTAGTAATCACATCTCCATTAGCAGTTTCTGCATACAAGAAAATCTCGTCGTTTAAGTCTAAGATATTGCTTTCTAATTCCCAATATATGATTGTTTCAGCTTTTTCGACTACAATAGTGATAGTAGCATCGATGGTGTTGTAGAGGTCGGTGTTGGTTGGGGTGAAGCGGATGGCTACTTCGTTGTTGCCCATATTGAGTGATTGGGTTGGGTTGACGAATGACCATGTGCCTTTGATATTTGATTCGCCACCATTAAGCATATCGTCTGTCAATGCAGTGCCGTGACCTAAAGGAGCAACAGTAGGCAATGTGATGATCTCAGGAGTGTGCTTGATAACGGTAACAGTGTAAGAAACCGATGCTGCTTCGTAGTTCTCGTTCTCTGGAGCAGTAGCAGTGATTGTAACTGTACCTGCTGCAAGAGCGGTGAGCGTGTTGCCCTCGAGCGATGCAACTCCTTCGGCTGGCTGGATAGCAAAGGAGACTTCGCCTGCAGGTGCTGTAGCAGAGAGAGTGAGCGTGTTGCCAATGAGCAACTCTTGATCAGCAAAGTCCCATGCGATAGTTTGCAATTGCTTGGTTACTTGGAGAGTAACAGAATCACTAACCTCGTTGTAACTTTCTGACTTAGCAGGAGTGAAGACGATACCAAATGTATATTTGCCAACAGCAGGTACTTGGGCTAAGTCAGCAGGCATATTGGTGATGCTGAATGCACCTTCTACGCTGGCTTCTCCGCCTACGAGCTGTAGTGCTTCGCTATATGTAGCACCATATACTACGTCATTAAGAGTAGGCCATGCAGTGACAGTAGGAGTAGCTTTGTGGATAGTGATTGTATGTGCTACTTCTTCAGCAGCATTGTAGTTTTCGTTGCCTGCTTGTGAAGCGGTGATAGTGACTTTTCCCGCTTTTACTGCTGTGAGCGTGTTGCCTTCGAGGGTAGCAGCATCGCCTGTGAGAGCGAAGGTAACTTTTCCTGCAAGTGCAGTTGCGCTGAGAGTGAGAACCTCATCCACAGTCATCTCTGTGGTAGTGAAGTCCCAATTGATGGTTTGGTTAGCTTTGTTGACGGTGATAGTTACTTTGCTATCAAGCGTGTTGTACCATGCTGTGTTGGTAGGAATGAATTGAACAGCTAACTCGTGTGTACCTGCGTTGAGGACTTGAGTGAGGTCTGCATTCCATTGCCATGTACCTTCGGTGTCGGTTTCGCCACCATTGAGGGTAGCAGCTTCGAGTGTTGCACCATAGGTGATGGCTTCTACTGTAGGCAAAGAAACGATAGCAGGGGTAGCCTTAGAGATAATATATTTCTTGGTCAGTGTGGCAGCTTCGTATTTGTTGTCCTGCTCAGCTTTAGCTGTGATGATAACTTCGCCTTCGGTTTTGATAATCAACTTATTGCTGTCTACATCAGCCACTTGTGTGTTAGAAGATTTATAAGTAATATTGGTTTTTGCTTCTGCGTCAAAGGTAATATCCGCTGTAGTCAATATCTCTGCATCTGCATTATTCCAAAGGATGGTTTGGGTGTTGCGACGCACATCAACTGTAACAGGGATGGTTACATTCATTTTGCTTACTGCATCGGAAATAACAATGTTATCAGTGATGGTACCTACTTCTGCAGGGGTGATGGTTACTTTTAGGGTGTGTTTGCCAAAGTCACCACAGTCGTTGCCTAATCCTGTTTCAGATATGGAAACGGTGTTGACGTCTTCATTGTGAGCGATGAGCACTTCATCTTTCACGTTTGCGTAATTGATAACGATGTCTTTTGTGATGATGTCACCTACGATAGCCGTTTCGTTGATAGAGGAAAGAGATGTCTCAAGATATTGAGCAGGGGTAACGACGATGCCACTGACATAGTGATAACCCTGTCCTCCTGAAGGGCGTACAAAACGGATGTGTGTTGCTCTGCGGTCGAGTTGAACGGTGAGTGTATTGTATTGGCCTACAGTAGGTTTTATTTCGCTGCCTGCTATATCAGACCAATTGTTTCCGCCATCTGTAGATTGTTGCGCCTTGATAGTTCCTGAATAGTAGTTAATCACAAGATTCCAATATTCTCCTTTATGCTGGAAAGTTAGTTTGTCAGGAACACCTGCAGCGGTGTTAATAGCAATAGCGTTTTTGATGATTTCTCCTGTGTTCATCTCGAAGAAAGAGATCTCAGCAGGTTGGTCTACCAATAGAATATCTTCACAACCAGCGGAAGGTTGGCGCACTTTAACTGGAATGACTACCGATGCAGCTTCGTAGAACTCATCACCTGGTACATTTACGGTGAGAGTTGTTTCGCCTTCGCCAACAATAGTGAGAACATTACCATCAGAAACGGAAACTACATTGTTGTTTGCGCTCGCGTATGTGAGGCGAGCAGTACGCTCATCCGAATCAACTTTCTCTCCTGTTTCTGCATTGACAGTGAGTTGCACTTTTGCGCTCAATGTGATAGGTTCGCTTCCCGTTTTAAGACGGGTAAGGTTACCACCTTCCCATACAATAGATTGGATTTGCTTTGCGGTAACGGTAAATTCTTTAGAATCCGGGGTAGCAGCGTTCCATTCATTATTATCACCCGCTTGGGTAGCAGTAATGGTAGCAGTACCTGCTTTGATGGCTTGGAATGCAGTGCCGTTGTTAATGATTTTAATAATCGTTTCGTCACTGGATGTGTATGTGATAGGTAAACCACTAGTGGCTCTTGCTGCATTCTCAACAATCTTATTAAGTGGTAATTTGGTATCAGCGTCTGCAATGTTCCAAATAATAGATTGGGCTTTCTTCACACCAACACCAGATACTGAGATAGTAGCAGAACTGGTACCATCTGAGATGGTGATTGTACCTGAGTGTTCACCTTCGGCGGTAGGCACAAAATAGATATTGATGTCATATAAGTTGATATCTCCGAGGGTTTCACCACCTGCATTGGTGCCTGTTTTTCCATTTGTAGACGCACATGCATTTTTACCTACGGCAAAAGTTTGGCCTTGTGTGTTGTCTGCAGAACCAATGCGGAAAGCAGGGTTGCCGCTAGTAATTTTGATATCACCATTGGTAAGGAAAGAGCGAAGTTTTACGGTTTGAACCTTGGATGTACCTCCTATCGTTACATTTTCAAATATTTTGCTTTCGCTAGTTTTTCCAAAACTGCCAGCAGCAATAAGAATATGTTGTTTCAAAGGGATTTTGATATCTTTGTAAAATCTATCCAAACTCCCGCCGTCGTGTTGGAATTTCAAATGTGTAATATTCTTGCTGACAGCAGTTGTAATAGACACATAACTATTTTGTTGTGTTCCTGATCCGCTTTCTATTCGATGAATTTTTGTGTAGTTTGAACCATCAGATGATTCTGAAATATCAAGTTTATATATAGGGTGTCCTATGAACCATCCTGTTTTTTTCCATTGAAAACTAAGACTTTCTGTGGTTGGAGCGAAAACAGAGAATGTTTTATCTGTATTTTTGTATTCTTCTGTTGCATCATACAGCGAATACCAAGTTCCGTTGTTGTACGTTTGTGCGGTTAGGTTTGTACTTGCGAGGAAGAGGGTTGCAAGCAAGAATAAATTAGTAAAAATCTTTTTCATAAGATGTTATTTGTTAATTAGTTAATATTCTTGTTAGTTGTTTGATTAATGGTAGTGCAGGAAAAGTGCGGTTTGTTATTAAAAAAGTGACAATTATTAAGATTGCAACAATTAAAAACACTATAGTACACTCAAAAATCGGTGCAAAATTAATATATTTCTTTGGAATGTGCAAATATTGTGCCCCTACGCGCGTGCGAATAATAATGTATGATAATACTTTCTAAAGATTTGCTATGTTTTTTTGGAAAAAAGAACATATAGAAAGCCCAAAGGTGGGTTGCACTTGCGGGCTGTAGGTGGTAGAACGGGCTGATGCCCTGAAGATTAGCGTACCCGAATAGTATTCGGGATAATAAACAAACGCAAAGAAGCCCAAAAAGACTACGAGGTTTGTCTGGGTTTCATAGGATGAAGGTAGGATGAAGGTTCGATGAAGGTAGATTAATAACTAATCAATAACTAATCAATCACTAATTAATCACTAATTAATCACTAATTAAAGTCAGCAAATTGATAGCAAAGAGATAGGAGAGGAAAAGGATAGGGGAGGGAAAAGAAAAGAGAGAGGCAGAAGATACCTCTCTCTTGGAATAGTATGTGGCAGGGCAACTACTGTGCAACTACCAGTTTGCCCGAAGCAATACGGCGCTTCTCGTTCTCGAAGAAACAGTATAAGTATGTGCGGTTGGCCTCAGGCAAGGTGAAGACATTCGTGGTGGTCAGCACGTCAAGCAATCGGTCGGAACCATCTGCATTAGTAACCACGACAGCATCGTTTTGGTTGGTCTCGGTGAGCTTGCTGTAGTATAGCATGTGTCCGTTAGGCGTGTAAACCGCAACCGACACGTTCTTGCGCAGCGTAGCGAAGATGAGATCCAACGATCCAGGCACGTGCTTAACCAGTACATCGTTGGCCATAGGCGTCTGCGCGGAGTTGATAGTGGATTGCAAGAAATGGATGGTGTAGATGAGCTCGGTGCCATCGTGTGCGGTGACATAGATATAATATGGTTCTCCGTCCACGAACATAGAGTAGTCCACCGTGGCATTGGAGTCTTGCGGAACCGCCTCGATAGTAGGAACGATGTCCTGGATGTAATAGGTGTATTCGAAGACCTCTTCGCTGAAGTCACGTACCAACACGCTGTCGAGGAAGATGCCCTGGAGGAACGCATTGCTGCTGCGTAAGATGTCCTGCTCGATAGTGTAAACGCGTGAGTGCTTGCCGTCGGCTGCGTCCACCTGGATGGTGAAGTTCTGACCCGCAGGCGTGATGGTGACCTTTGCCTGCTCGTCCTCTGCTATCGCCTGTATGTCCTCGATGGTGGCGAACTCAGTGGAGTCGGTTCCCACAGGATAAGTGATGAGATAGTAGGTGGAGTCAGCGTGGAAATCAGTCAGTTGTTCGCCCTTGATAGTGATGGTCTTGAGGCGGCAGTCGCTGTTGAGCGCCACGTATATACGCACGTCGTACTCGGAAGAGAACATTGGGTCTGGAGCGGTGACAGAGAAACGTAGGGTGGTTTGCTCTTGGCCATTGACCTCGTTGCGGAAGGTGTCGATTTGTACGGTTTGTCCCTCCTTGCCCAGTTCGTAGGTGAAGTTAGGCAACGTGGTGGTGCCATAAGGCAGGGTGACGTCGTAGAGGAAGGAGTCGGGTTGGAAGCCCTCGATGAGGACCTCGTCCTGATAAATACCCTGAAGGTAGGAGTATGGCGACATCTGGCGTTGGAAGATGACGGTGTAGGTGGCGCGGGCCGTAGTATCCTCAGCGAGCACGGTGATGACCGTGGTGTCAGCGTGCGCGATAGTGACGGTCTGCATCGCCTCGCCCTTCTCAACCAAAACGGAAGGAAGCGCCTCTTCCTCGAGTAGGCTGTGGATGTAGGTGTATTGCTCTGGAGCGAAGCCCTGGATAGGTTGACCATTGATGTAGATGTTGCTGAGGTCGGTGTTGGTGGAGAGGACTTGGCTGAAAAGGAAATAAAGCGTATAGGTGCGTACTTGCCCGTTCTGCGCAGTGACATCAAGCGTTTGCTTCCAACCGATAGTGGTGCCTGCGATATCGTATGGCAGCGTGGTGTGGTTGACAGTTTGGAAGGCATCGCCCTCTTGCCAAGCCAGCGTAGGCGCAAGCGAATCACCAGGCGCAAGCGTGATGTAGTAGTCGTTGATATGCGGATCGAATCCAGCGAGCGAGTCGGACTGAATGTAGATCATCTGCAAGGTGTCGACGTCGGATTGCAGGATGGTGTAGGACACGGTGTAGGTGTTCTTGCTGCCCGACATGGCAGTGACTTGCAACTGCGTAACGCGTTGGTTGTCAGTGTCGATAGCGTTGCTTGGAAGTACCGTTTGCCATTGGTCGGCTACGTCCCAAGTGAGCTCAGGGATGTAGGTGGTACCCACAGGCAGCGTGTAAGCATAGTAGAACGAGTCGGGGCGGAAACCTTCGATGGTGTCGCCGTCTGCGTAGATGGCGAGGAGGGTGTCTGCCTGCGAAGGGATGAAATTGAACGCCAAGAGGTACTGCTGCTTGGTGCCGTCCTCTGCGGTGACATAGATGGTGTGCTGCAGGTCGCCCGTGATGGAGTCAAGTACAGTTTGCATGCTCTCTTGTGGCTCGGCATAGACGTCTGGCATGGTGGTCTGACCTACAGGCAGATCGATGAAGTAGTTGTATTTGTCAGGCGCGAAGTTGTCGAGTGTGTCGCCGTCGAGATAAATCATCTTGAGGTGCGCATTGCGCGACATTGGCGCAAGGAACTGCAATGTGTAGGTGTTCTTAGTGATGCCATCAGGCGCAGTGACCGTGATGAGAGTAGTCCATCCATTGTTCTTAATATCAACGGTTTGTCCCTCTTCTTGGAGCTTAGCAGAAACCTCTGGGAGCGTCTTTGTGCCCGAAAGCAGGTTGATGACATAGCGCTGCTGCATAGGTGAGAACTCGAGGGTAGGGTTGATGTCGGTCAAGAAATGGCTGAAGTCAATACCGTCGAGGTAGATCTGCTGGAGTGTAGCGTTGTCGGAAGGCAATTGGCGAAGCACATCGATGCTATAGTCGTTGGTGGTGACACCATCTTGAGCTGTTACGCGCAAGATATGTACTCCGTCTTCAACGTGGTGCGTAACCGTTTGGAAACGGTCGTCGGAAGCCCATGTGAATGAGATGTCCTCGGTGAACGTAGTTGCTGAATAGTAGAAACGCTTGCTGTTGAATCGTTGGAGAGGTTCGCCATTGACCGCAATACCCGTAAGCAAAGCGTTGTGGCTTGGCTCGGCCTGGATGAGCACCTCGTAGAGAGCTTGTGCGAGACCGTCCTCGGAAAGCACGGTGATGTAGGTGGGCTCGCCAAGTTTACCATATTCGATGGTAGCGTGCTGGCGAGGAGCTCCGAGTTGGTAGCTCAGACTAGGGATAGTAGGTTCGAGCTGCTTGTATTCGCCCACTGGCAAAGTGACGATGTACTTCAGACTGTCAGGACGGAAGTCTGGGATGAGTGTGCCGTCAATCAAAATACCATTGAGAGTAGGAGTACTGCTGAGATTTGGCACTACAGTTAGTGTGTAAGGTGTACCTTCGGTGCCGTCTTCAGCGGTGACAACGTAGGTGTAGGTGGTGCTTGTGGTAGCTTGACGAGGCGAGAGGCGTTTAGTTGTATAGGTGTTAGCAGTAGCCTCGCCATTGAATGATTGGGTAACCGAAAGCAGTTTGGCCTTGCTGTTGGCTACTGCATGGATATGAACGGATTCGTCGGTGCGATAAGTATAGTCATGGACTTGCTTGTCGAACTCGTTGTATGGCTCACCATTGATATAGAACGCCTTGAGAGTAGCATCGCTGGAGAGCGCAACAGGATAGGTGATGCGGTAAGCATGCTGCTCAGTACCAAAGACTTGCCATTCCATATAATGTGGCGACTGTACGAAGATGACACTGTCGGATTCCGCCATACGCTTGAATGCAACAGTGGTAGGTTGCTCGCGGGTATAGTCGTAGGTGTTAGGGTTGAAGTCCTGCCAAGCCATGTTGTTGATTTCTAACTCTGCAAGTTGGCCTGTGGTGGTGACGGTAGGCTGCTGCAAGTGGATTGTGTAGGTGCCTACGTTGCCGTTTTCCGCTGTGACAGTAATCACGCCATTGTTGAGGTGGGCAGTTTGGCCGTCCATCATCTTGACAAACGTGATGGCTGGCATGCGGTCGGCGGTGATGGTGTATTCCGTTTGAGCAGTATCGAATTCGATAGTAGCTCCCTCTACTGTGATGCTAGATAGTTGCGTGTTGTCGGAAAGGTCAGTGATGAAACGTATGGTGTAGGTCTTTACATCTCCTTTCTCAGGTTTCACGTTGATGGTGAAAGTGGAGTCTGCATATGAAGTGGTAATGGTTTGTAAACCGCCTCCTGCAATAGGCTGTACGTCAGGCAATTGCTTGATGTGGGAAGGAAGGTGGCAGATATATTCGGTGGTGTTCGGGTCGAAATTAGCAATAGTGTCGCCATTGAGCAAGAGCGCACCTAAGGTGTTGCGAGTGCTCCAAGGACGACGGATTTGTAAACGATATTTTGTAGAATCTCCATTTTCAGCATAGTTCATGAAGTAAGCGGAACGAACTTGATAAGTAGCATTTAGATTGTTGTTCTCTTGCCAAGTATCAAACTTTTGTGCTTGGTCACTAACTTCGCCTTCGAATACGATATTTGGGAATGTAGTATCTTCACTATCTGTTAGAGTAGCCGTAAATGTGTTGCCAGCTTTAGTAGCTTGGATTCCGTTGACAGTGATGCCTTTAAGTTGACTGTTGTAGGAGAAACGGATATAGTCTATATACATTTCTGCTACTGTTGGGCTCGAAAATGGGTTTCCGGTGGTGCCATCTGTTGTGTAGTACGAGCATAATGTGATGTTCAAAAATGAAGGAGCACCAGCTGCATTATTTGCTTCAGAAAGATCAAGTGCTACTTCTTTGTAGTCAGAACTAGTTTGTGAATCTTTCCACTCCAAAACCTTGATACCATTCATGCCCGTGAGGCTATATTGGATGAGGCTGTTTTTGTCTACTTTACTGTTGTAGTACCTAATATTCATTTCATCAGGCGTATTGTGGAAAGATATACCTTCGAAGATGCTGAATGAAGAGGAACCTGAAACGGCCCATTGACCAGATACTGTACCTAATGTGATAAATCCAGGAATGTTTCCACCGCCTGGGGTACTATATTGTGTCTTAAGATATACTGCATCGTTACCAGACTTCTGAACCATTTCGTCAGGGTCGAATGTTCCGAAACCAGAGTGTGTACCCAACGTATCTGCAATAGTATTCCAACCAGTAGGTTTAACAGCATCGGTGTAGGTTGCACAGTTGGTCCATTCTGTAAACTCGGTGTTAGGTACTTGGTCATTAACGTAGTAGTACCACACATCGTAGATATTGGTATGATCTTGATAAGTGACTTCGGCTTGCCAATGCTTGCTGTCCTGGGTTAGTACATTCACTTGTGCCCCCTTGGCTGCAGTGTAGCGGATAATAGGCGACTTGGTGACATTCACAATATATGAGAAGCGGTTTTTATCAAATCCAGAAATGGAAACTTCATTCACATTGATATCCGTTAATACTGCAGGATCTTGCGTTTCTAATTCTGGTATGATGGTATATACCATATCTTCCTCGTTCGGACGGTTGGATTTGACAGTGATGATAGTTGGATTCTTCACTCCACCAGGTTGAACCCAAACGGTCTGTTCGGGGAATAGCTTGGTGTATTCCACTGTTAGAGACTGACTGCCGTATGGCATTTCTACAGTGTGTATAGTATCCTTTGGGTTGAGGTTTTTGTCAATCTCTTTGATGTAGATGCTTTCTAATTTATTTGTAGTTTTTGCGAAACTTTCTTTGAAATGCAAATTGTATGTGCGTTGATCGCCATTCTCGGCAGTGACAATGATTTGGCTAGTTTGACCCAATGGGCGAGAAATGTATTGTATCGTTTGCTCAGGTTCAAGTGCTGCATACAACACCAATGGAGCAACAGTATCACCATATGGCATGCTGATGGTATAGTCCGTAGAATCAGGGTGATAGTTGATGAACACAATATCGTGGTCGAGCATAATATGGTCAAGCGCCAAGTTGCTAGATTTGACTACAGGGAAGTGGATGGTGTAATCCGCAGTAGCGGTGCTATCAGGTGATAGTACATGAATCTTGGTGGTGCCATTGACAGCACTATGATAAGTGGTGATGACCTGATCTGGGTGCATGCCTATAGGTTGTACGCAAGGTACTATCTTGGTGCGCCAAGGCAGGGTGTCAGTGTATGCAAAGACGTCACTTTGGAAGTCCTTGATACTTTTGCCATCGATGAGAATATCTGACAACAAAGCATTAGACGACTTGCTGCGAGTGTATGTGACGGTGTAGATGTTGGTACGGCCACTTTGTGCAGTGACAATCACTTGTTGCACGGTGTCGCTGACGTTGTGCAAAGCAATATCTTGGCCCTTCTGTCCAATAGCATTTAGACCAGGCAATTCATACCCTTCTGGCACGTCCAGATGGTAGTCGTAGGTGGTTGGTTGGAAAGGAAGGTCCAAACCCTCTACTTGCAAGTCAACAAGATTAGCATCATCAAGAATCTCTCGTTGGAAGCGCATTGTGTAGCGTGCAGTGTCGCCACTTTGTGCTGTAACGAGAAGACTATAGGTGTTAGCATCTTGCGAGCCTGCGAACACCACTTGCTCAGGATATTGCTTTTGATAAGTGATACTTGGCATCTCTTCAAAAGCAGCAAGAGGTATGATGTATTCGTAGGTATTGGGCGAGAATGATGCAAGACTTGCTTCGTTCAACAGAATGTCACGCAACGTGCAGTCGGTATTGGTTGCTACGGAGATTGTAATTTGGTATTGCACCTTGTCTTCGCCTGCTACCACATAGATGGTATACGTATCTTCATTGCGGAATATTGTTACCATTTGTGCAGAGTCTGCATCATAGGTTATAGATGGGGCATTGTTCTCACAGTCAATAGAATATGCAAATTTCTTAGGGTCAAATTCTGCTAAAGGATTGCCATCAATATAGATTTGTTCTAGCAAGGCATCATTTGTCTCTACGTTTACAAAATTGATGGTGTAGGTGTTGGCTGCAGAGGATTCTGGTTTCACCATAATCTTGGCTTGTCCTGTAGAATAAGGAGTGGTGATAGTGATTTGTTGTCCATCTTCTTTGTCCACTGTGATTGCAGGACATACTGTATCTTCCAAAGAGATGGTATAGTCAAACACCTTCGCATCAAAGCCCTCCAAACTGTCGCCGTTCAAGTAGATCATCTTTAGATAAGCACTCTCGGAACGTTGAAGAATGAATGTGATTTTGTACGTTTGACTTTTTCCACTTTCTGCAGTCACTTTGATGGTTTGTACATTATCTATGCATACGTTCAGCACTTTTTGCGACTCCTCGGCTTTCTGGTATGTCACTTTAGGTAAGGTGGTTACGCCTACAGGCAATGAATCTACGTACTCCAATACATTAGGATCAAAACCCTCCAATGGCTGTCCATCAAGGTAGATCATGCTAAGTGTAGTGTTGTCAGAAGTGGCTACTGAGAAGTGCAAAATATATGTTTGACTAGCACCCGTTTGAGGGCGAACTGTGATTTTATAATCGCCATTTATTCCACCTGAACGAACAGTAACTGTCTGATATTCATCTGACTGGTCATAGGTGATAACTGGCAATTCAGTAGTTCCCTTTGGTAATGGGCAATTATATTCCAACACGTTAGGGGCAAAACCTTCCAATGGTTGTCCGTCCAAATAAATCATTTTCAGTGTAGCATCATTAGATGTCTTCACCGAGAATGCAATCTGATAGATAGTGCTACTTCCGTTTTGTGCAGTAACGGTGATACGAGTGGTACCATTGATACCACCTTTGAGTATATTTACTGTTTGATACTCATCGCCTCTATCCCACGTAATCTCAGGCAGTTGAGTGGTGCCGATTGGCAAAGTGTAGGTGTACGAGGTGGTGTTAGATGCAAAATCTGCTAAGGGTTCGCCACCTATGTAAATCATATTGAGCGTAGAGATTTCTGATTTCGCAGTAGAAACGGCAATCTTATATACTGTTTGGTCTACACCATTACCAGCAACAACGGTTACTCTTGTCTCGCCATCCAATCCACCTTCTTGTATGGTTACAGTTTGTGTGCTTTCGCCCTTTTCGTAGGTGATTTTTGGTAACTCGGTCGTACCTAATGGTAGATTTACGTAGTAGGTTGTTTGTTCTGGATCGAAGTTGGTTATCCAGTTCTCTCCCATTTGCAAGCTTTTTAATTTCGAGTAGGAAGATGCTTCCAACTTGAAGTTGAGTTTGTAAATCTTTGGCGTTGGGTTGCCTGGTGTGGAAACGCTGATTTGATACACACCACC
Organism: Paludibacteraceae bacterium; assembly: GCA_017457295.1. GTDB lineage: Bacteria > Bacteroidota > Bacteroidia > Bacteroidales > Paludibacteraceae > Colicola. Next base: position 29,853 of record JAFTHS010000029.1, read on the forward strand.
ATCGATTGTAGATGGTTTAGTATGTGTAATTGTTTGTTCTCCAGCAGGATATGCTGATACTGCCTCTACCGTTGGCATGGTGGTTGTGGTGGTTGGTAGCGACACACGATAAGTCGTTTGGTTTGGACTATATCCTGTTACGGAATTTCCATTTATCTTGATGTCTTTCAGTGTGTTATCTGCGAGCAGAGCCACTTTGAATCTCACCGTATACGTACTAGTGGTCTTTTGGTCGGCTGCGGTTACTTGAATCTTTGCCTCACCGCTAAGGCTGCTTGCTTGTGTAATCTTGATAACTTGCTCATCCTCTTGTGCTTCTGCTGCGATTACTGGCGTACTAGTAGTGCCGTAAGGCAGCTCTGCTGTATAGCTATATACATCAGGTCGGAAGTTGCTGAGAGGAGTACTATTAACAAAGATATTGGCGAGCTTGGCATTCTTACTTGCTTCACGAACGAACTTAATCTTGTATGTAGTTGTGCTTTTACCGTCTTCCGACTTTACGGTGATAACGGTTGGCGCGCCATCAAGGGCTCCGTTGGTAATGCTAATCTCGCTGCCTGATAACTCGCGACCAGAGAATGCTACCGTTTCGCCTTTGGCATTGGTAATAGAACCAACGCCTCGAACAGCTTTGATTTCTGGAATTGCGGTGGCGCTACGTCCCAATGAGTATGTTTGTTCTTCAGTTGTGTTTGGATCAAAGCCTTTCCACTCTTTGCCACCGACATACAACTTCTGAATCTTTGATGAATAAATCAGCTCTACATCATCCACATACAATGAGTTACCCTTATATAATCCATCGTTTGCGCGATAGTTAGGGTAGTTACTTGCAGAGAAGATGATGTTCATCATCGTTGGTACATCGTTGCTGAAATAATAAATCGGCACACGAATATTGGTCCATTCGCCATATTCTTTTTTCTCGCGCCACATACCTTCGGCAATTTGGTTGGCTTTTTGGTCTGTACCACATTCATTCGCGTCTAAGGCCAAACGGATATCGCTCTCTTCATTGGTTTGAGAGATACTTGTACAACTACCATTCTTGCCTTTATATTTACTTGACTTCGCTGTACCAGACCATGCATAGTAGAGTAGGTAGAAGTCTTCTTTGTCCACGTTTGCGCCAGTACGTTTAATCCATACGGACATAGAGTCGGGACGATATTTGAAGTTAATACCGCCGCTAGTTCCTGCTGTTGCTTTGTTAATTTCTGTAATACTTGGAAGGTGTGTCCATGGCTTACCTAATGAGAAGTAGCCAGGTGACACTTCGGTGATACCCATGGCACCTACTTCGGTATCTTGCACCATCATGGAGTAGCTACCTGTGTGACCTGCCTCACGGTGTGCCAAATTAAATTTGAAACCTACTTGCGTTACATTGCTCGCATACCAATCTTTAAGTTGAATTTGGTTGTCATATTTCTCGCCGCTCCAGTCCTCAAAACTTGGGTTAGGAACCTGCTGAGCAGATACTGATATAGTGCCAAATACGGTTAAAACAATCAATGCAACGAATGTTGAGTAAAATTTCTTCATAATTATGTCGTTTTGTTAATATTCTAATACCAATTATTCATATTCTTAAGATTTATACGATTAAATCAAAGCGTAAAAACCCAAAAAACGGCACAAAATTAATATAACTATTTGAAATATGCAAATTTTTTGCTTTTTTCGGAGTGCATTATTAAAGATATACACTTTTTTCCAAACTATCGCATATTTTTAGCGCATGCAATGATTAGACTATCAAAGGCCGATTTTGATTAGTCTATTTTCAGCGAATGTTGCCATATATATGCTTTCCTTATGCTTATTTTAATTAGTGATTAATTAGTGATTAATTAGTGATTGATTAGTGATTGATTATTGATTGATTAGTGATTAATTAGTGATTAACCTATGTTTAACATAGAAAAACCGCACAAACTGCTCAATATAGACAAATAGAAGACATGATTGTCACCTAATCTCAAGGTTGTTATATCCGCTTCCCTATATTATTATATATAATGTACGCACGCGCGCGCGAACGTGCAATTACCTTGACTAATATACTGGCTTGTATTAGAAGGGCATTCTTGGTAAGAAAATGCCTCTATTGATAATCAATTACTTACAAAGAAAGTGATGTTTTTAAGCAATTTTTTAGCCGAAATATTTGGTCAGTTCATAAAAAAGCAGTACCTTTGCAGCCGATTTCGCGCCTACTGCGAGTGAGCAGAAAAATAGAGCGAGATTGCGGAAAAATTGTAACGCTGAAAATCAGCCACTTACAAAGAAAATGCAAAAAAGTTGCTTAAAAATTTGGTCAGTCCAAAAAAAAGCAGTACCTTTGCAGTCGATTTCGCGCTAAACGAGAAATGAGGCGTAAAATCACAGTGATCTTTGAGAGATTGAAGCAATAATGTAGTACAAGAGAGCAGTAATGCTCAATTGGGAAACTGAAATACGTGTAATTCAAAATTCAAAATTCTGAATTCAAAATTATCACGGTTCCCGTTAATAAGTACACAATAGATTAAGGTTATTCTGAGCTAAAAAATAATTTCTTTTACAACGAAGAGTTTGATCCTGGCTCAGGATGAACGCTAGCGACAGGCCTAACACATGCAAGTCGAGGGGCAGCGCGGAGCAAGCTTGCTTGCTTTGGCGGCGACCGGCGCACGGGTGCGTAACAGGTGTGCAATCTGTCCATAATCGGGGAATAGCCCAGCGAAAGTTGGATTAATGCTCCATGTGAGTAGAGGAGGCATCTCTTTTATTTGAAACGTAAGGATTATGGGTGAGCACGCTTCTGATTAGGTAGTTGGTGAGGTAACGGCTCACCAAGCCGACGATCAGTAGGGGTTCTGAGAGGAAGGTCCCCCACATTGGAACTGAGACACGGTCCAAACTCCTACGG
>JAFTHS010000089.1 GCA_017457295.1 Paludibacteraceae bacterium
GAAGCGTTTACGCAATTGCCTATCACATGCGACTACGTATCGGCGAAGATGTTCCTCAATACCATTTCGCCCAAATTGATTCCTACACAAGGTACTGCTATTGGCGCAGCTTTGCAAACAGCTATCCGTTCATTCGGCAGCCAAGAGAGCGATGCGGGTAGAGCCATCATCCTTATCACCGATGGCGAGAACCACGAAGATGATGCTATAGCCGCAGCCAAGCAAGCACAGGAGTTGGGCATACAAGTATTTGTGATAGGAATAGGTAAGCCCGAAGGTTCGCCTATACCTGTGCCAGGCACCAACGACTATATCAAAGATCGTAGCGGACAGGTGGTGGTAAGTCGCCTCAACGAGGAGATGTGTCAGGAGATTGCTCAAGCAGGTAAGGGTGCGTATGTACGTTGCGACAATACCAATACCGCTATGCGTGCATTGCAACAAGAATTGGACCGCATTGCTACCACCGACCTTGAAACGACCGTATATGCCGACTACAACGAGCAATATCAGTCGTTCGTGCTGATAGCACTATTGTTACTGGTAATTGATTTCTTTATCCTCATGCGACAGAATCATCGCCTCAGTCGAATGGACTTGTTCAAAGAAAAAGCTGAAAAGTAAAAAACGGAAAAGTGAAAAAGTATGCGAATTTTAGTTACTATCATATCATTATGCGTGGCCTCGCTGCTGTTTGCACAACAGGAGAGTAGCGATGTGCGTCGAGGCAACAAACAATACAACGACTCCAACTACACGGAAGCCGAAGTGAACTATCGTCGAGGATTGGAAAAGAACAACCAATCATTTGAAGGGCATTTCAATTTGGGTGATGCACTCTTCCGTCAAGAGAAATATCCCGAAGCATTGGAGCAATATGCCGAGGCAGAAAAGTTGCTGAAGGCCGACGAAAGCAAACGCAAAGAGCAGTTGGATAGTCGATTGGCTGCCACTTATCACAACATGGGCAATGCCCTCTATGCACAACAACAATATGATAAAGCCGTGGGAGCATATCAACAATCATTGCGATTGAACCCGAAAGATCATGACACGCGCTATAATCTGGTGAAAGCCATGCAGCAGTTGCAACAGCAACAGAATCAGCAGCAGAACCAAGATCAGCAACAAGAACAGCAACAGCAAAACGATTCTACTCAACAACAGCAACAACAAGAACAACAGCAGCAACAAGAGCAACAGCAGGATCAGCAACAACAACCTGACGAGCAGCAAATGGACAAAGAGACTGCCGAACAAATTCTGCAAGCTCTCGAACAAGATGAACAAGAAACACAAGAGAAACTACAACGCCAACAAGGCAAGAAACGTCGCGTAGAGAAAGAATGGTAAGATTATGAAAAAGATACTATTGATATTATTTATTTTGGGCAACGTATGCGCTACCTTTGCGCAAGAAGTGGAGTTCAAGGCATCTGCCCCCGCGCAAGTGATTATGGGGCGTCCTTTTCAACTCACTTATTCGGTAAATCAGCGTGCTAAAGATTTGCGTGCGCC
>JAFTHS010000065.1 GCA_017457295.1 Paludibacteraceae bacterium
AGTTAGCTCCACACCTTGCCACCCTTCGTTACGACACTCTTTGTAAAGCCTCTCAACCTCTCTGTCGAGCCGATGGCCCATCTGTTCCAATATGATATATGTATCGGCATATTTGCGTGGGTGCTGCCCCTCTGAGGTTATTTGGGCAAAGACTTCATCGACATTGGTCAGGTTGAAATTTCCACAAACAGCGAGATTCTTTGCCCTATAATTGTTTCGACGCAAAAATGGGTGGATATAGTCCAGCCCGCTCCTTCCAGTGGTAGAGTATCGCAAGTGTCCCATATATAATTCCCCGGCAAATGGGAGAGTTTGTTCTGCCAAGAGGGCATCTTGCAGTTGCTCCAGCTTGAGGGAACGATAATTATCGTGTATCGTGTTGAATATTTCCGATATGGCATTTGTCCCGATGGCTCGCTCGCGGAACATATACTCCTCCCCCGATGAGGCATTGAGCTTTACGCAAGCTATGCCTGCACCCTCCTGTCCACGATTGTGCTGCTTCTCCATTAACAGGTAGAGCTTGTTGAGTCCCCACATCCAAGTTCCGTACCTGTGTTGGTAGTGCGAAAGTGGCTTAAGTAAACGCACCATAGCCACGCCACATTCATGCTTTAATTGTTCCATATATATTGAATTATGATGCAAAATTACTTTATATGACATAATCATATTCTCCAAAAGGAATGTTTTGAAAAAGCAAAATTGCTTAACTTTAATAATTCAAGTTATTTCATGTATTTTGTTTAATGTTAAAGGAAAAATGATGTTATTTCATTGAATGTCTAAAATGTTTAATTTTATTCCTGAAATATCACGGTGCAGATATTACAACTTTTAATCGATCTCACTAATTTTGCAGCGTATTAATGATAATTCAGAATTCCTGATACACTTGTGTATGGCACTTTTGAATGAATACTTTTTAGAGTTACCGAACGATGATTTATTCTCGGATGTGGCGAAAAGAATCAATACATTCAAAGTCTTGCGTCCGCATGCAGAACTTATTGATCTGGGGATAAATGATGTAACCAGTCCTTTACCTTCATCTGTTATAGAAGCAATGCACAAAGCCGTTGATGATATGGCAGATTCTACAAGATTTCACGGATACGGCCCGGAACAAGGATATGAATTTCTCAGAGATTCAATCATTAAAAACGATTTTAATACACGAGGAATTCATTTGACGCCCAATGAGGTATTCATAAATGATGGAGTAAAGAGCGAAATCGGTAATATCGGTGATCTCTTACGCAGTGACAATACGATTGGGGTCATTGATCCTATATATCCGGTCTATGTCGAGAGCAATGTCATATCCGGACGTGCCGGAATGTTTGATAAAGGTCGTTGGAGCAATGTCTGTTATCTGAATTGTAACGAGAGTAACGGCTTTACCCCAATGCCACCGGAATTTCCGATAGATATAGTCTATTTGTGCTCGCCTGACAATCCGACCGGAGCAGCATATAGTAAGAGTCAACTCAAGAAATGGGTAGATTATGCCATCAGGAACAATACCTTGATCCTGTTTGATGCGTCGTATGAAGCATATATTCAATCTCCCGATATTCCACATTCCATCTATGAAATACGTGGAGCGAAAAAAGTTGCGATAGAACTCCGGAGTTTCTCCCGTACTGCCGGATTTACCGGATTACGATGTGGATATACAATTATCCCCAAAGAATTGACAATACAGACTTTGGAGGGACGGAAGATTCAAATGAATACCTTGTGGAGCCGCCGTCAAAGCATAAGATTCAATGGTGTTTCATACGTTACGCAATGTGCGGCAGCCGCGACATATTCTGAATTAGGGAAACAGCAACTTCGACATACGATAGAATACTATATGGATAATGTCCGTATGATGAGGCGTATATTGTCATCGTTGAACTTAAGAATCTATGGAGGTGAGCATATCCCATATCTGTGGATTAAGATTCCCAAGAAAACATCGTCGTGGAACTTCTTTGAATCAATGCTATATTGTGCCAAAGTAGTTTGCACTCCGGGTGTGGTATTTGGCCCAGGTGGTGAAGGATATGTAAGATTAAGTGCATTTGCCAAGCGTCAGGACTGCGAGAATGCAGCCAGGAGATTGAAAGATTGGTTAGAATAACGTATAGATAGTTAGTAGGTTATGTCTGAGTTAAGATTTAATGTAGTGGAGAGCGCTTTCTATAAGAAAGCCGCCGCAGTGGGAGTTCCCGAGGGACGACCATGTGATTATTTCGGCAAATATGTTTTTGGTCGTGAACAGATGTTCCATTATCTGAGTGCTGAAACCTACGCATCATTGGTTGATGTCATTGACAATGGGGCTGAACTTGATAGAAATGTGGCTGATGAAGTCGCAGAAGGAATGCGGCGTTGGGCAGCGGAATTGGGCGTTACTCATTATACCCATTGGTTCCAGCCTCTTACAGAGGGAACTGCCGAAAAGCACGATTCCTTTTTTGAACCGAACGGTAAAGGAGGTCTGATTGAAGAGTTTTCAGGAAAACTTCTTGTCCAGCAGGAGCCTGATGCGTCATCTTTCCCTAATGGTGGTATTCGTAACACATTCGAGGCAAGAGGTTATTCTGCATGGGATCCGTCATCTCCTGTTTTTGTAGTCGATGACACTTTGTGTATTCCAACCATATTCATCGCTTATACCGGTGAGGCTCTTGACTATAAAGCTCCTTTGCTGCGTGCTTTGAGTGCCGTTAACAAAGCCGCTACGGATGTCTGCAATTTTTTCAATCCTGAAGTGAAAAAAGTATTGGCCTATTTAGGCTGGGAGCAGGAATACTTTTTGGTTGATGAAGGGCTATACGCGGCACGCCCCGATCTGTTGATGACCGGACGTACCTTGATGGGACACGAAGCATCAAAGAACCAGCAGCTGGAAGATCATTACTTTGGTGCAATTCCACAACGAGTTGCAGCCTTTATGAAAGATTTGGAAATACAGGCGTTGCAGCTGGGCATCCCCGTCAAGACGCGTCACAACGAGGTCGCACCTAATCAGTTTGAATTAGCACCTGTCTTTGAAGAATGTAACCTTGCGGTAGATCATAATATGCTCATTATGTCACTGATGCGTAATGTTGCACGTAATCACGGATTCAGAGTCCTGTTACACGAGAAACCCTTCAAAGGAGTCAATGGATCGGGAAAGCACAACAACTGGTCGCTTGGTACAGATACCGGTATACTTCTTATGTCACCTGGTAAGACGGATGAGGAGAACCTTAGGTTCATAACATTTGTCGTGAATACTTTGATGGCTGTATATCATCATAATGGCTTGATCAAGGCTTCCATCATGAGTGCCGACAATGCCCATCGTTTAGGTGCAAACGAGGCGCCTCCTGCAATTATATCATCATTTCTCGGTTCTCAATTATCTGAGGTGTTGAAGCATCTTGC
>JAFTHS010000066.1 GCA_017457295.1 Paludibacteraceae bacterium
CTTCTTTCACATACCAGAACCGTGACATATATGGAAGATGATGAGGTGGCTGTTATTACAGCAGGCAAGGTGGAAATATATGACAGCGACAGAACTCTGCTTGAAAAAGAGAAGCATGCCATTGAGTGGGATGTGACAGCAGCAGAAAAAGGCGGATATGCACACTTTATGCTTAAGGAGATTATGGAACAACCGGAAGCAGTCCGTAAGACCATATCTCCAAGGATAGTAGACGGAAAAATTGTACTGGAGGAATTAAAGGGTACGGGAGACTTCATCCGAAATGTCTCCAGAATTTATATTGTTGCATGTGGTTCTGCCTATCATGTCGGCATGGTAGGAAAGTATACCTTAGAAAAACTATTGCATATTCCAGTGGAGGCGTGTCTAGCTTCGGAGTTTAGATATAGTGAACCGTTACTTGGAGAATCTACGTTAGTAATTGTAATCAGCCAGTCGGGAGAAACCTTGGATTCTTTGGCGGCACTACGCGAGGCTAAGAGAAGAGGTTCGAAAGTTCTTTCTATTGTAAATGTTATGGGAAGTTCTATCGCAAGAGAATCGGATTATGTTCTTTATACATGGGCAGGACCGGAAATTGCGGTAGCAACCACAAAGGCATATACCACACAGATGGTGCTTTTAATCATGCTGGGGGTCTATCTTGCAAGAGAACTGGAGCAGATTGGACAGGAAGAGTACGATGCAATTGTGGAAGGTCTTTTGAGGCTTCCGGAACAGATTAAACAAGTGCTGAATGAACTGGATAATTATCAGAAAATAGCTTCCAGATATTTTAACCATAATAGTGTGTTTTATATTGGACGCAATTTGGATTATGCATTAGGCTTGGAAGGCTCCTTGAAATTGAAGGAAATTTCATATATTCATTCGGAATCCTATGCGGCAGGAGAATTGAAGCATGGAACCATTTCTCTGATAGAGCCAGGAACATTGGTTGTTGCACTGGCAACCTATGCTCCGTTGGTTGAAAAATCACTGTCAAACATTGTGGAGGTAAAATCCAGAGGTGCAGAAGTAATTGCATTGACCACTGATAAGACGGTAAACACAATAAGCAGTCAGACATCAGAGATGTTTGTGATACCGGAGGTACAGGCGATTTTACAGCCTGTATTAGGTGTGATTCCATTACAACTTTTTGCATATTATATCGCGCTAAATCGAGGCTGTGATATAGATAAACCAAGGAATTTGGCAAAGTCTGTGACAGTTGAATAGTACAGATTTGAGTTTGAGTATATAGGAGGATGTGAGCTTATGGCAATACATGAGGAATGTGGTGTATTCGGAGTGATGAGTACCAAAAGAGAAAATGTTGCATGCATTGCTTATTATGGATTATATGCCCTGCAGCACAGAGGACAGGAAAGCTGCGGTATTGTTGTAAATGACGATGGTGTGTTTTCCTCCTATAAAGATTTGGGTCTTGTCAGCGAAGTTTTTTCAAAAGACACATTAGCTCATTTGTCTGCCGGTAATATGGCAGTAGGACATGTCAGATATGGTACAACAGGAGGAACGACAAGAAATAACTGTCAGCCGATTGAAGTAAATCATCAGAAGGGAAAGATGGCATTAGCACACAACGGAAATCTTAGTAATGCTCTTGAATTACGAGACAAGCTGGAATTGTCCGGTGCTATTTTTCATACAACAAGTGATACAGAAACCATTGCTTATGTAGTTACCAGGGAAAGACTTGTGACACCAAGCATTGAGGAGGCAGTAAGTAATGCAATGTATTCTTTGGAAGGTGCGTATTCCTTGATATTGATGTCAGCTACCAAAATGA
>JAFTHS010000005.1 GCA_017457295.1 Paludibacteraceae bacterium
CATAGTCAATGTATCCTCCAAAGGTACATCTTGACAAGCCTCCTCCAAAGGTGGTACGCCAAATGTCTCCTCCAAAGGTAGTATTCTCAATGTATCCTCCAAAGGTAACATAGTCAATGTATCCTCCAAAGGTAGTCTCCCAAATCTCTCCTCCAAAGGTACATCTTGACAAGCCTCCTCCAAAGGTAGTATTCCTAATGTTTCCTCCAAAGGTAGTATTCTCAATGTATCCTCCAAAGGTGGAACCATAAATGTATCCTCCAAAGGTACAACGATAACAATCACCTTTGAATATGGTGCGCCCCACTGAACTTCCGAATATTAGATTAGAATTAGCAGTTAGGAATGTATTACGAGAGAACATGCTATTTGCCGTGATAAAATCACTATCAGAGGCTAACACATTGTCAGAACAATTTTCAAATTCCACGCGAGCTGGTATTACATCATCGCCACTAAAGTATTTCGGATAACAGAATAGCACAATGTTACTTACACGATATGGATATACCCAAGTTCCATCATCAAGCGACATTGAAATTTGATGAGTAACGAATCTGTTATTCTTGCAAAATATAACAGGGTGAGCATAACCACCTCCATCTGCATCAATCCCAGTACCTTCTGGGAGCCTGTTGAGAGTTGCATCTAACTGGTTGGTCATGTCCAAATTTAACTCTTCTGTATCTTCATCAAGAGAATAACTTGGCATAGATGCTGAGAAAGCCCAAATGTAGTCACTATCGTCCTCAATAATGAGGTCTTGCATGTCCGCGTTGAAACCAACATATTGACCATCTAACAAGCTTAATATGCCATCGGCACTATCGTCTGTAACTTTGTAGCGTTTGTGTTGAATATTCTTAAAATCGAAGTCTCCCTTATTCCCAAATTCATCTTCAAGGTAGTAGATAACGCCTTTACCTTTTTCTGGGTCGGTATATAAATAGCGTGTTATATCATTATCTAAGCAATACTTCAGTTGCCAAGCATTGAGTTTAGAGTCAGCGAAATAATTTGGGTCGTCAGTTTCATCAAACGTTATTTCACTAACAAACGAATAGGTGTCAGTTCCGCTTTCGGTATCGTTTGGATCGTCTTCATTAGTATATAACCACTTCAGCAACATTTCATCCTCATTAGCTGAAGATAGTTCTGTATAGTTACCAAGCATCTTATTACTGATATATTCTTCTCCATCGTTCGTATAGCGACCAACGATGTCATCTAAACTTTGCGGAACACGTACTTTGGTGATAATACCATAATCTGCATCGTTGTCGCTTCTCCATAAGAAATAGGTCGGCACAACCAATTCCTCTTCTGTAAATTTATGCTTGATTGCGGTGGCATTTTCATTTAGTGTACTGGAACTATCAGCCATCACTATAATGTCGAAACGATGTCCAGCACTGCGTGTATCTGGCTGCGAGGTTGTTGTAACAAAGTCTATGATACGATAGCGACGCCCTGCGATAAGTTCACCTGCATCACGCATTGCCACCAATTCAGCATGGGTTACTTTATCAATGCCGCGGATATACTTTTCCCACAGATCTTCCACTTTCTCCCACAACTCATTGATAGCGCCAACGATTGTTTTGGCAGTTGTCAGGAGGGAATGGTCGGTTTTGTCCTGTTTACCACTTATGTCTTGGTGCTCGGTTAGATATTGGTCGTGAGTGTGACCAATTGCCGAATATTCCTCATCGTGGTTATGTTCTGCGGGCGCAAAATCAGTGGTCTTTTTGCCACTATCTATTGGATTACCATTTGCATCCAACGCAGCCAAGTTCCCTGCAATAGCGTTCACTGCTTTATCCGCCTTGTTACTTATATCCTGATGCTCGGTTAAGTACTGGTCATGGGCATGACCAATTGCCGAATATTCCTCATCGTGGTTATGTTCTGCGGGCGCAAAATCAGTGGTCTTTTTGCCACTATCTATTGGATTACCATTTGCATCCAACGCAGCCAAATTCCCTGCAATAGCGTTCACTGCTTTATCCGCCTTGTTACTTATATCCTGATGCTCGGTTAAGTACTGGTCATGGGCATGACCAATTGCCGAATATTCCTCATCGTGGTCATGGTTAATACCTGCTTTTGTTTGTAAAGCCTCATTAAGTCCTTTGATACTATGCAAACTCATAGTGTCATCCTTGTGCCAAAAGGAATCAATCAATGCTGCAAATTGTGAGGCGGTAGGTTTCTTTCCGCGTTGGAACCAACTTTTAAGTGTCGTTCTATCCATAATTAAATGCTGTTTAATCGGTTATTAAATCACTTTGATTAGTTTATAGAGAGCGAAGAATGGAGGACGGTTGTTGAAAGAAGTTGCTGTTTTAGTTCCTTCTTTTGCAATTGTACCATCCACATTATATATTGCAGCATCGGTTAAAGTAGAAGTTCCCGCTTCTACACGTTTAACACCATTATCACTATGGTCATGAATCATATTAGTGGCTCCAATTCCAATATTATGTTTGTGTGGTGGTAAGTTCTCTGGTTTTAGAGTTACATTTTTTTGACCACCAGTTTCGCCTAAACCATAACTAAATCCAGCTTGAACAATAAACCGATCTGTTAAATCTGGAACGGTTTGCCCTAAGCAATTTGAGATATAGATACCGAAGTTTGACCCATCACGTGTTGCCGATTGAATGCTAATAGAAGGGTACTTCGCTTTCCACTTTTCCATTTCTTGCCAACCTGCTCCACCCGGACTAAATGACTCAGCATTTCCCTTGAAAAATAATCCACATGGTACAAATCCGTATGGCAGTTGGTCGCATTTACATACTCCGTACCAATCAATGATAGTTCCTTTGGGCGCATCATGCTGTGCACGTGTACTCTTTTCAGTTTCAAGTGCACTGTTCAAATTAGCTATAGAGGTTTTTAGGGTAAGCATGTTATCCAGAACCACAAATGTTTCTACACTCTCTCCATCTCCATTTGTGTAAACGGCCTGACGCACAACACGCGCATCTTTATAGGTAGTTCCTCGTGCTGTAATATCAGTTGTGGTTTCAGCTATTTGAATATGTGTGCCAGTTGCAGTACCTGTAAGCGGAAGTAGTTCGCCATCAAAAATACACAAGCCATCTTTACCATTGGTAGGCTTGCGAACAATCACACGGCTACCAGCTAAGGCAGTCAATTGAGCGACTAACAAGGTTTGCTCTTGCATAAAATCCAATGCGTCCGTGCTGATCGGAAACATTGCATTGCCATTTTTGAAATTCTGTTTATTCATATTCTTTAGGGTTTTATCATATACAAAGCTCTGCGCGAAGCCAAACGGTACTGTTCTACAATCGCACGCACCTTTGGTAGCGAGGAATTAAATTCAATTTCTTTGGGTACATACACAATAAAGGACTGCGTTGCTTGTGTAATAATCGCCTCGTCATACACCAAAAGATAATCATCGTCTTTGGTCATGGTATGCACATCTGCGAACGCGGGCACCTCGTCGTATGTCATTACCCAATCACCTATAGCGTTGATGTCTTCAATCTCGAAACCCGCTGCATAGTCGGGTGTAGAAGCATAGTTGCCAACAGCAAATTCACGATTGAGTGCGTCCTTGATATGGCATATTTGGCTGGTATGTCGCAATTGGTACATTCGTTCATCACGCGCAGCATGGTGCTCGTCGTGTAAGCGTTGTAGTGGTACCATGAGTATGCGTGCCAACGACATTAGAATGGGTTGGCGCAGGAATGTTGGCAGCAACAAAACAGCCAGTTTGCTATAATCAATTTTCATCTGTTCCATAAGGAATATAATTGATAGATTGGATAGTCTTTGCTCCTTCTCGATCGTACTCAAAATAGCCAGCGAAAGGGGTGCAAAATGCTTCAATATCATTGTATGTCACATTGTCCACACTTTGAGCTGCACTGTGCAATTGCACCATAATTACGCCCTTTGTTTGCTGTAACACATCCACAAGATCATTGTTTCGGTATTCGCCATTAAAAGGCAATTGCTCGATGTAGGACTTGATAGCGTCCTCTACAGGGTAAGTGCCATCGCTCTTACTTTGACCGTCTGCCGCCAAGAGTAGCGGGTTGTAATACACATCCAAGGATAAGCGCAGATAGTCGCCCTGTTCGCTCGTAACATCCACGCGCACGCCTGCGTCCTTGTATTCATGTAAATATGCCTCAAAGGCTGCCTTTTGGCTCGCGTCAAGTTTCTTAGGACGTCCATTCGCTTCATTGGCCACCTTTAGATAAAGTGTCGCACCACTCTCGGTAACAGCTGCAAACTTGATGATTTGCGCAGCGGCGACGTCCTCTTCTGTTTTGCCTGTAGTGTCGAACTGGTCTGTGCCAGCGATGAGGGATAATCCGTACAAGAACGCTTTGGCTTTCTCTTGGTACCAGCGCAGGGTGTGTGGTTTCATGGTGGATATATATGCCTCCACCTCCTGCGTGTGAGTGTCAAAGAGTTTTTCCAATGTCCATTGTGCAAAGGCTACAATATATAGCAAAACACTTTCCAAACTAACTTTGCTAAAATGTTTATCAAAGGCAGTGCCCGGTGCAAAACCATACGCCTTTTGCAAATTCTCGTTTGCCATGAAAGCGTCTGTTAATTCTTGTTTGATTTCGGTAATTGTACGCATAATTTATTTAGATTAAATCAGCAGAGAGAAATCCTCATCGCTGTATGCCTTAATGGCAAATTGTTGATTTTCATATCCGGGTGTGTGAGCAAAATCGAAATTCTCAATGGCAATACGATTTATACCAAAGGCCTCCAGAACATCATTGCAGCATAATACAACCTCACGACCTTCGCAATAGTCTCGCAAGCGATGTACATCCTCCAATGGATAATAGCCGTCTTTACCAATAAGCATACCCGCTATTTGCACTTGGTAGTCCTGTTGGCTCCACACTTCTTTTACTGTACCACGTCGCTCTGTACGTCTGTTGTCTTGTCGTAATACATCCGTGCGCACCATTTGATTTCCGCCGCTCACACTTATTACCGGATCAAGAGGGAATCTCCACCAACCAGTTTCAAAGTCGTCGGGCTCATTTTCCCACTTTATCCACAAAGGACATTGGTACAAATTGCCCAACATCTCAGAAGTTGCTGGCAATGGAGAATGTTTGTCAATTACCTGTATTGGTTTATTTAGCCAAAATGGAGGCAATACAAATGGTTGTACAAAGTTAAAAAACATATTACATACTTACTTGAGCCATTCCTAATACTCGACTGAGACACTCTGCAAAAGTGCGTTCAATCTCCTGTTGGTTTTCGCGAGTGGTACCATTGAACACCACTTGCTTAATCATATCACCGATGTTGATATGTATTTCGGTGTTGCGTGTTCCGCCTGTAGCTACAGCGGTTGTTGCGCTACCAGTCGCACCACCACTTGTTGCACCTCCACTGTTTTGCATTGTCATAAGAGGGGCATTTACCGCATTCATCAAATTGTCTGTGGTGGTAGTTGTTGTGTGATCCGCCGCCCATGACTCGTCTGCCCTTTTGCGACCTTCATAGACAATTTTTTTCATACCGGGAATAATCCCAGCTATTTTATTGTATAGTTTAACAAATTGTTCCTCTATCCAATCAAAGACGCCGCCAAAAATCTCACGGAACCATGAGCCTATTTGTTGGATCGCATTCTTAATTGGTTGTACTATGTGTTCATTGATCCAATTAGCTATAGTAACAATGAAGTTCCATACAGGCTGTACCACATGTTCGTTTACCCAGCCTGCAATGTTGGTTATAAAACCCCAAATAGGGTCAATGATGTTTTCTTTGAAACCAGCCCAAAGAGATTTCAAACCATCCAAAACCCATGTGAATATGGCTTTGATACCTTCCCAAATTGTGAATATAACCACGCGGAACCCATAACATTTATCCCATAGAAGTTTAATGCCTTTGACTATTGCTGCAAATAGCGCGAGAACCGCTGAAATAGCAGCTGCAATCCAACCGATAATAGGTATATTCATAATTGCCACACTAATTTGTCGGCAGGCTGCTTTACCCATTGCCCCCATCAGTTTCAGCATACCACCTGATAACTGAGCGGATATGCCTACAGCAAGTATTTGCGTCCTGCACCAACTTGCTCCTGTACTAACGGCAGCCCATGCTTTTGTTCCGCTTGCCCTAATAATATCAAATCCCGCTTTTACTGCTGGAAATACTGCAACGATTTGCGCCAATGGTACAACCATTTTGCCTATTTCTGCAATATAGGCAGTCATGCCACCTGTTAACTCAAAGAGTTTTATTTTTTGTTCATCAATCCAATCTTTCATGGTCGCTATACGTCCACTTACAGATTGAGAACTATTTGCAATACTATTATAGAAGCGTCCCCCCTCTTCAGTAGCCCATTGAAATGCTTGAGCTACTAATTCAGCGGAAATAGCACCCTTGCTCATCTCTTCTTTAAGAAGGCCTATACTTTTGCCTGTTTTTTGGCTGATAACTTCTAAGGGATTAAAACCTGCATTTATCATTTGCAATAGGTCTTGTCCCATCAATTTACCTGTGCTCGTTGTTTGCGAAAAAGCTAATGCAAGTGATTGCATTCTTTGGCTATCCCCTTGAGCAATATCACCGATATTTTTTAATCGCTCAAAAGCAAATTCCGCTTCTAACCCAAATGCCATCATTGTCTTTTGTGCTTCTACGAGCCCCATAGTCTCATAGACCGTGGCTTTACCGTATTCACGAATTTTACGCAACAAAGCATCAGCAGCTTCAGTACTACCATTGAGCATAGTGCGCATATTGATTTGCGCTTGTTCAAATTGTAAACTGCTACCTACTAATGAATCAAAACCCGAACTTATCTGGTCAATAACGGAGATAACATTATTGAGCTTGAAAAATGTGTCACGGAAAGCATCCATCGTTTTAAGCGTAGAAGTTGCGGATGCATTTACATTACGCATCGCTTTATCTACACTAACTAATCCAGAATACACATTTCCGTCTAAATCGATAGTAAAAGTAACTTTTTCGCTCATAATATTTTGTTATCTCAATAATTATTTGTAACTTTGCAGCAAAATTATTGCACAAAAGTCATGTTAACTCTTTTAGGTTGGATATTAGTTGCCCTTGGCGCATTATTTGTCGGCACTGTAGTAATAGGGTCGATAGTTGTTGTGGGTAAATATATCCTTGAGTTTCTTGTTTGGTTCTTTGGGCTTTTCTCGCACAGAACCGCAAAACTTAATTAGATAGGTGAATTATTTGCTTTCGCCTCTTCATTTCTCACCCATTCCAGTTCGCGCAATGCGCTTGCCCATTCCTCGTCAGTTAGGCTGTCGGGGTCGGAGATGTGCATATAGTAACGCAACTGGGCGTTTACTTTACGCACATACTCCCATTCTTGAACCTCGGCAGCCTCTACAACTTTTCCAGTTCTGCGGACTTTACTTTAACCAGTTCACCCAAATGCTGACTTACAGCCAAGAACAGTTCATCGTCTGTCTTGATTTGTTCGTCACCTGCCAACCAGCATTGATTGAGAATAATCTCACTAAACTTCAGCGGGTCATTTTGTCCTGCTGTGCTGGCATAGCTCAGTTCCTTACGGTTTGGCTTGCGCAGAATGCAGCTCTCACCACTTTCAACGGTGATCTTAAAGATGTCACCGTGTTTCGCTTTTAATTGCGCGATTTGTTCGTTTGTAATTTCTTTCATGACACATCAGATTAAACTGCGTACTTAATATCGGTGCAGATAAATGGCAATGTAATTTCCATATTCTTGTCACCTTGGTTTCCTCCCTTTTCAGCTTCCGTGAACTGGATATTATAAATCATATCTGTCAGCATTGGATCGCCTTTTGAGGGGTCACCGTAGCACACTACAGCATTAAGATTTAGATCCAATACACTTGCACGTCCTCTTACAGAACGAGCTAATTCTTTGAGGGTTTCCACCTCACTCTGGAGTAGTACTATGCTACCCTCATATTTGATGTTACCCTTCTGAATGCTCAATGGGCGATTGCCCTTTGCATAGAGCAATTCTTTATCTTGGCTCTCCTTGTATTTGATGCCACGAGCACCAATCACCATTCGACCGCCTAAGTAAATGCTAATGTCAGCCCACTCATACTGCCTTCCGTTAATCATTGGTTTTTCCATATTATTCCTCCTTTAAGAATCCAAGTATAACATCAATGAACTTCGCATAGCCATAAGGCTTAACTTGTATCAAGACGTAAATTGTATTGGTAGCTACAACATCATTGGTTGTATCAACTTCTACTTTCGCGCCTGTGTCTCCGTCCACACTCTTATCTGTGCTCAAGTTACCTTCAGCCGTCATAGAGTTATAGAGTTTGCTTTCCACTTCCTGTGCAATAGACTTTGCTTCCATTGCACTTAATGTTCCCTCATTGGTTACATCCAAATTGTCGTTTACATACTCCAGCAATGCTACGTATGCTACGCGATACGCTTTGTCAATCACACGACGACGAGCCAATGAGCGGCAATCGTCATTCTCAGCAGTCGCTAAGCAATCATCAGCAAAGAAATAGCCACTTTTGCCTACGAAACAGCGAGGTACAATGTATCCCTTAGTATGCAGCGTTTCTACCGCTTCGCTTGTGCATACATCCTCTGTACCTAAAAATGCCTGTGCTACTTTCAGTGCTCCGTCTTTCACACGCCCGATATGCACCTGCACATCTATCTTTGCAACGCGGCCAAGGAGTACGCCAATCATAGCAGTTGTACTGCTTTTTACTGTGTCACCAACGACAAATCCCACGCGGTTGTTACCCATGCTTGTCAATTCAGGCAAAGTGTCTGAGTAAACTACAGGCAATAAAACTGCTACTGGGGCATACAAAGTATCCGCTGCCCATTCGCCCAAAGTTTGAGCTGATAGCGCAATCTCAGTTACACTATTTGCAGCGACACCAGTATCAGAGATAATGCCTAAAATGCGGATGCGTCCATTTGCCGCTTTCAATAGTTTTTTGCCCTCTGCTAATAGACCAGCAGCGTCAGCAGCATCCACAAGCTGCAACCATAGTTCGGCACCTTCACCCGCTTCCGTATAAAATTCTGAAATGGCTTTGTGCAATGGTGAATCGGGGTCAATACCATATTTGGTAAGGCAGTCACTTGAATATACGCAAACAGCTTCGCCGACACTTAGAAGAGAGGCATGGGTCTTATTTGCCAAAATACCCACAACACCGTCTGCGCTTTGAGCAATGCCACCCAGTTTGCCATTCTCAAAACCGATATTTACATTTGGTAATGCCATATTTCAAATAATTAGTTGTTAATTTATTCGAGTAATTAAACCCGGTATGTCCGGACGCACCGGACACCCGGGCATAAGATTAGGCCTTCACGCCGCTAACGAGTGCACCAATAGCCTCATTCTTCAATGGCAAGCAGATGAAGTAGTGGCGTACATTATAACGCCATTCTTGATCTTGAGTATCTGGCTCATCCAAATATGCTTTGGTCTCACCAGTAGCCTTCATCATACGTGGAGCATAGAATGAAACAGAAGCATTACGATCAGTGTCGGCAGCTGTAGCATTAAATGCTTTCTTCTTGCCTGTGTTGTCGTATTTAGGAGCATCTACGAACTCGTAAATCTCAAAACCATACATGTCGGCAATTTTGCCGTCTTTGGTATTGTTGTAACGAGTTGCAAATGTAGTGTCTTGCAACAACAGGTCATTGACATGCTCTGGACACAATACGAGGACACGACCTTGTACTGGCACCTTCAGTGCATCGTAGGAAGCTTTAAGCTTGATGACATCTGCAACTGTCAAACGCAAGCGATTACCATCTGCCTCACCTGTAGTAGTCAATACTGGGTGCTTTGCAGCATGTGAATCAGGAGCTAAAGCATGCAGCGCACGAGCATATTTTGTTTCGTCCACTACGTCACGATGGCGCTCAATCACGCTGCCGATTTTATCATAGCTAAGACCACGAGCTTCGTCATCAGTTACCTTGGTTGCCTTAGTTTGATATTTGTCCAAAGTTATAGCCTTATTTGCATCTGCCAAGGTCTCAACACCGATTGGATAAGAAGTGTTATTAACCAGTACAGTTGGATCACCGCCCAAATCAACGAAGTTAATTGTGTTATTGTTTGCTACCTGCGAATCGAAACTGCGAATCTTACTCAGCCAACCAAGACTTTCAAGGCTATTACGGAAAGCCTTAATTGTCTCTCCTGTCCAAATCTCAGAATACAAACCAGCACGCAAAGCGCTGCCAGCAGGAGCGATCAATGGACCAACAGCTGCTATTGCGTTTGCACCAACAGCACCGATAACAGGGCTCAAGCCCACTGCGGCGGTAATCGTTCCGCCCATAAAGCAGTTGATTACAACTGCCATTACGAAAAATAGAATCTTTTTCATTTTTAATTAGTTTTTAATTGGTTGTTAAATGTTGTTTTACGGTTACACTTTTGGCAACTCTACGCCATATTCGGCTTTGTACAAAGTTGCATACATGTCTGGATTATCCTTGCGCAAGGCCTCCAATTTGTCAGTAGGGACATCGCTCAGTTTGACATACTCACTTGCGCCACTCGTTGGCTTAATCACTTCAGAGGGGCGTTCTGCTGGTGCCATACATTTCAATGTCTCGCGCAGGCTCTCAATGCCCATCTTTTTGCCCATAGTGACAAAATGATCTTTCTTGTCTGCGGTCAACTTTCGCAAAGCAATAGCCTCGTCAACTTCTTTTTCGATAGCAGTTAGCGCCATCTCATCACGCTCTTTGCGCAATGTTACTCCTTCTTGAGCTGCGCCTTGCAATTCTGCAATCTTGCTCAAGATCTCTTGCTCGGTTGCATCTGCTGGCAAACCGAGTTTCAAAGCAATTTGTTTCATGTCTTTTTCTTGTTTTTTTAAGTTCATAAAATTCAGTGCTTCGTCATCATGACCTGCACTGAGGGTTATTACTTGTCCTTCTTTATACAAGGTAATAGCATCGTCATTGGCACCAATATCCACGATACTTACCTCTTCTAACTTACACTTGGTTACTGTAGCTCTGCGTTGCCCTATAACCAAGACACTTGGATCATCGCTCCACTCCAAAATCTCTATACCCGCGCTGACCATTTTTAAGATACCTTGATCCCACTTCGATTTGATTCGCATTGCGAACTCATCCTGTTCGTCAAAGACTGGAGTTCCAATGAGACAATCACCCTCAACTCGCAAATTTTCTATGCGACCTAACGGCAACACCTCATCAGTCGTGCCACGATATGGACGATTGTGCATCCACAATAGGATTGGATTGCGTTGGTACTGCGTGGTATCTATACCCTCTGTTAATACGCGGAACCCATACGCATTTAAGCTGCTGTTACTAATTACTACTTCTTTGCTCATAATTGTTTGTTTTGCTGATTTCGCCGACAAAATTACTACATATATTTCATACATAAAAAAAACTGTCCAACGCTTGGACACTTCCGTCCAACGCTTGGACACTTTCTTTTCTAATACATATATTTTGCATAATTTTGCAGCGTTTTTTAATGCTTACATGTATATGACACGAAAAAAATCACTTGAATCAACCCAATTACAAGAGCTCGCAAAAATGTACTTTATGCAGGGGCTCAAGCAACAAGAAATTGCCGATAAGGTAGGCGTATCACGAAACACTATTTCGGCATGGATCAAAGCAGGTTCATGGGACACCATGAGAGCAGCCACTACTGTTTCACGCAAAGAACTTGTCACCAAACTTCTTAGAGGATTGGACGAGAAGATCCAAGCTAACGATTGGTCTCCTGATGAGATTTGCAAGGTATCAGCCGCTATAGAGAAGCTTGACAAGCAAACAAATGTCATCACCATTATTGAGGTGTTCTCTGCCTATAATAAATGGCTCGTGACACGTATGCGTATTGATAAGAATCTCACCCCAGAACTTGTCAAAATCATGAATAAGTACCAAGATCTATTCATTGGCGAAAAACTCTCTACAACCATAGAAATCTCAGTAGATTAACAGCATGGCAACAGTATCGCAAAAAGAAGCTATCCGACATTGGAAAGAGCTATGTGCTACTATCCAAAGTATGACCTCTGCGCCAACGGTTGATACAGAGGAGAGCAAAGCGCAGCGCATTAAACGCGCGCGCAAGGATTTTGCTTTCTTTGTGCAGTACTATTTCCCACACTATTGTACTGATCCAGATACCGGTAAAATAACCCCTTCAGCTCAGTTCCACGTTCAAGCGGCTAATCGTATTAAACGTGAAAAGAACCTGCGCGAAGTGTGTAAGTGGGCGCGTGGACATGCCAAGTCAGTGACTATGGATGTAACTATCCCTCTTTGGCTAAAATGTCAAGAGAAGCGTGAAATAAATGTGATGGTTTTGGTCGGCAAATCAGAAGATAGTGCTATGACATTATTAGGTGATGTACAGGCCGAACTGCAATTCAACCAAAGGTATATCCGAGACTTTGGCAAACAGGTCAGTACTGGGACATGGCAAGAAGGTCACTTTGTTACCTTAGATGACTGTGCGTTCTTTGCACTTGGTCGCGGGCAATCGCCTCGTGGACTACGCCACCGCTCCCGCCGTCCAGACTATATAGTTATTGACGACATTGATGATGATGAGTTGTGCAATAATCCAGATCGTGTAGCTAAAATTACAAACTGGGTGAAAGAGGCACTCTTTGGTACGTTTGGTGCAACTGGTGGCCGTTTCATTATGGTAGGCAACCTCATAGCAAAAAACTCTGTACTTGCAAATATAGCAGAGACAGAAGGTGTACATGTGAGTTGCGTTAACATTTTAGATAGCGCTGGTAAACCCTCATGGCCAGAATTATGGTCCATTGAAAGTATCAAAGAGCGTGAGACCTTCATGGGCTATCGTGCATTCCAAAAAGAGTATATGAATAACCCTATAACAGAAGGTGCCGTATTTCGCCATGACTGGATCCGCTACAAGCGCACTCTTCCGTTGCGTGATTATGAGGATATTGTATTATATGTTGACCCTTCTTTCAAACCAACCACAAAAAACGACTACAAAGCTGCCAAATTATGGGGCAAAACCAAAAGCGGTGAATTACATCTAATCAAGGCCTTTTGCCGTCAGACAACCGTTGTTGAAATGGTACGTTGGTTGTATGACTTGCACGAATGGATCAATAGCCAAAATGCAGTTGCCTCATTCTTTATGGAAGCCAACTTTATGCAGGATATCATCCTTGACGAATTTCGTGCAGAAGGTAATATAAGAGGGTACCAACTCCCAATACTTCCAGATAAACGAAAGAAGCCAGACAAGTTCCAGCGAATTGTAGCTATTAGTCCTCTATGGGAAAGAGGGTTCGTGTTCTACAATGAAAGATTGCGCAATGATCCTGATATGATAGCTGGGTTAGACCAAACACTTGCATTTGAAAAAGGAATGTCCGGGCACGATGACTCTCCAGACGCGGATGAGGGTGCTATTTATAAACTACAACAACGCTCACGACAAAGTGCGTGGGAACCATCAATAGGGACTGTTAAAAACTCAAAATATCTATGGTAAAATTTATTAAAAACCTATTTCTATATTGGCGCTTTCGTTTTGCCTTCTATAGATGTGACAAGCTCAACGAAAATAGGAAAAAGGATCTATGTATAGTTATTAACCTTGGCAATAGACCTATGGTTATCAATCGTGTTGGATTTCTTCGTGCCCGCTACAAAGGACTTTTTAAGCGTACAACTAAGTGGGAGGACATATATCAAAAACGTTTAACTCGTAAAATTTTTGACAATGGAGTTTCTAAGTAAATCGGATTTTAAGGCTGTATGCGATGACCATACTCTTGGCGTTATCAATCAATCTGATGACGATAATATGACTCGTGCAGAAAACTACGCTATAGAAGAGGTCTCTTCATACTTACGTATGCGCTATGACATTGCAAATGCTTATGCTGCCAGAGGTGATAAACGAAACCAACAATTGGTAATGATCACATGCGACATTGCACTATATCACCTTGTTTCGTGGCTGCCAAAACGCATTGGTTTTGAAATACGCGAGATACGCTATAATAGAGCTATAAACTGGCTAAAAGATGTGCAGAATGGAAAGGCTGTTCCTGATATTCCAGTTAAAACAAACGACAAAGGGGAAGATATAGGAGTGCCTATCTCCTATGGGGGATTAGACAAATCCACTTACCATTTCTAAATTGATATTACTATGGACGATTTTACTCGACAGATGATTCATTTAGCGGTTGATGCCCTTCTTGGGGGTACGCTGATTGTAACCTTGGTAACACTTCGTGCCAAGCGTAAGCGTGCGAACGAGGAGGCGAAATCCGTAGAACTGGATAACAACAAGAAGCTGCTTGACAGTTTCAATGAATATATAGTAGAACCAATAAAAAAAGAAGTCAATGCTTTACGAAAAGATGTGCGCAGGCTTAACCGCGCGATTGAAAAAATCAATGATTGCCCTCATGCTGCTACTTGCCCTGTGCGGAACGAGTTGCAAAACTGCCCAGACGACCCAACAGATTGCTCAGCAGCAACAAGTAGAGCAAAAGAATGATGTGTCGCTCCACAATAGCGCTACACAACACACAACAACTACCACCAATACCACAGACCTAACAACTACAGATGAGACGGTGGAGGAGACTATCGAGGAAACCACTTGGAGTGCCCCCGATAGCACTGGTAAACAGTATCCCACTACGACACGAAAAACAAAGCGGACTACACAAAAAGGGGTGCAGAATGATACACAAACGCAAACCCAACAGGAAACAGTAAGTGACATTCAGCAGTCTGCCGAAGATCATAGCACACAGTCAGTGGAAACGGAAGAGGAAAGCAAAAGCCAAAGCAAAACGAAGGTAAAGACACCATCGTGGGTGATAGTAGCAATAGTGTGTATTATTGGCATAATAGGCTTGATTGTATTTGCATTTCTGAAAAAGCACAAAATTATATGATACTACCAAAGAACAGACAAAGCATGCTCGACATAGCTATGGAGCATTCAGGTACCACAGAGGCAGCGTGGGACATTGCACAAACCAATGGCCTTAGCCTTACCGATGATTTGAAATTAGAACCAATGCTCAAACCCGCTATCACAAATCAGCGCATCGTTACTAACTTTCTAACTTTGCGTCACTCTCCAGCTACAGGCATTACTAACGCAGAGATCAATCAACAGTTAGGCGCTGGTGAGGGTATAGAGTTCTGGGCTATCGAATATGACTTTGTCGTCTCTTAAAAACTATACACACTATGACATACCACATGGAATATGACATTCAAATCGGGGATTTCAAAGTACAAACATTGAAATCAGTTCGAGTGATAAAGTCTGTCACGCAGCTCAGCGATACTGCATTTATTGAATTACCCGGAACGCTAATTAACGAGACGCTAAAAGTGGAAGATAAAATCCACCGTGGCGACCCTGTTACTATCCAATTAGGGTACAAGCAAGCAGGTCTTAAAACAGAGTTTAAGGGCTACTTAAAAGCCATTAAAACAGAAAATACAAAGATTGTGCTTGAGTGTGAAGACGAACTATTCTTGTGGGAGGTAACCCTCAAGAATGAGCAACTGGAGAACATATCCCTGCAATCGCTCCTGCAAAAAGTAGCTCAGCAAGTAAATCCCAAATACCATGTGCTATGTGACTATGACTTCAACTATAGTAAATTCACCATTAGTAATGCAACTGGATTGGATGTGTTAAAGAAGGTACAAGACGAAACGAAAGCAAACATTTTCTTTGACGGTCAGTTCCTCATTATCACGCCTGTTTATAGCAAAGGCAGTTGGAGTGGTAGAACAGTGAAGTATGACATGACCAGAAATGTTATATCAGCGGATTTGAAATATATTAAAGCCTCTGACAAGAAAATCAAGGTAGAGATTGAATACAAAGGCAAAGACGGTAAGACCTACAAAGCCAGCGCAGGTTCCGACGGTGGCAAAACATTCAAACGAACCATTGACGCAAGTAATACATCCTCATTGAGTAGTGTTGCTCAAAATGAATATAACTTGTGGTGTTATGACGGATACGAGGGGAGTTTAACAGGTTGGCTATTGCCCTATTGTGCGCCAACAGATATAGTGCATTTAATGGATCCAACAGCGCAGCACAAAGACGGAACCTACTATGTTGTAGGAACGGAAGTAAACTTTAGTAATGGTGGCGGTCGTCGGAAGGTGACGATTGGGCGGAAGATGTGAGCCCCGGAAAGGCGTTAACTATTCGCACTTTAATGTCTGGGAACGCATCAACGATTTGCACCTTGACATCTGGGAACGCTTCAACAATCTGCACCTCTCCACAATCATCTGGCATTGCTTCTACCAGTTTCACATCAAGGTCAGCAAAAGCCTCAACAATTTGCACCTTAATATCGGGGAATGCCTCAACCAGCTGAACCTTGCCAAATAAAGGGATTTCCTTTCCGTCTTTGACAAATACGCAATCTTCAGCAAATGAGGGAAACGAGAATAACAAAACGAACAATACAAACCAACAATAGCGCATAACAATGGATATTTATAGTGATATAAAACAAAAGCTACAAAATATGTGCCAAAGCAAACAATCCGCATTGATTATGGCAGAGGTGAAGCAAGTAGAAGATACCACCTGCAATGTGGCCATAGATGATTTGGAGTTGCGTGGAGTTCGCTTGCGTGCTGTAGTAAACAACGAAGAGAGTGGCATCGTTGTCACTCCCAAAGTAGGCAGCATGGTTATGATCACCGACATCAGCAACGGCAATATGAGCGATTGGGCTGTAATCATGTACTCAGAAATAGAGACCATTGCTATCAACGGTGGCAAGAACGAGGGTTTAATCAACATCAAGGATATCACAGATAAACTCAATGTTTTAGTGGACTGGTGCAAAAACCACACCCACAGCGGAGTAATCACAGCCGTTAGCGGTGGTAGTGGGGCACCAGCGGTTGGAACTAATGGAAATACAGGGAAACCTATTACAGCCCCTAACGCTTTTAATCAATCTGACTACGAAGACGACAAAATAACACACTGATATGATAGGAATAGCACTAATAGCGTCTGCTGACGGCACCGCATTTGATTTGGATTTGCGAACAGGTAAAATAGCACTCATGGAGGTTACACCTCAAAATCAAGCGATGCTTTTGACCGCTCGCCCCGGTGAATATAAAGAACATCCCGCAATAGGTGTTGGCATACCTGATATGATTATGGACCATGAAGTGCGCGTGTGGCGTAGGCGTATTGTAGAACAAATAGAAGCCGATGGGCAACGAATAAAGAAAATCAATATAACCGCTTCAGGCATTGAACTCGAAGCCGAATACAAATAGATTATGCGACAAATCAAACAAATTATTATTCACTGTTCTGCTACTCCCGAAGGCAGAAACATAGGAGCAACCACTATACGCGGTTGGCACAAAGAACGCGGTTTTAACGATATAGGATACCACTATGTCATTCGCCTTGACGGTACTATAGAGGAAGGCCGCCCTATCGAGCAAATAGGTGCACATTGCCAAGGTCACAACCGCAATAGTATAGGCATCTGCTATATCGGCGGGCTCTCGCAAGATAGGCAGCCCAAAGACACACGCAATGTGGCTCAGTACAAAGCAATGACACAATTGCTCAAGCAACTACACGAACAGTTCCCAGAGGCAACTATTCATGGACATTCAGACTTTGCAAACAAAGCATGTCCTTGCTTCAATGTAAACGAATATCTCCGTTCAATCAAACTATAAAACATTATATAATATGGCTATCTTTGATTTCTTACGTCGAAATAATGACCTCTCCCCAGCTATGAGGCAAGCACTCTCTAAACGCAGCAAAAGCGAAACAAAAAAACTGCTGATAGAACTTCACAAAAAAACAGAGCTACTATCACGCAAAGACCTTGCTTCATGGCGTATGGCATGGCAAAGAGCAATTGATGTACAAAACCCTAATCGTTGCTCTCTCTATGACATATACACTGACATTGAAATCGACTTGCACATAACAGGTTGTATAGGTCAGCGCAAAGGGTTTGTGAATAAGAGAGGGTTCAAGCTCGTTGATAAATCAGGCAAACGCTCCGACGAAATAACCGCACTATTTGAAACAGAGTGGTTCGAGCAATTCGTTTCGTTCGCCTTGGATAGCCGTTTCTATGGTCACTCTCTCATCGAATTTGATGTGCCATTTGAGGCG
Source organism: Paludibacteraceae bacterium (assembly GCA_017457295.1). Taxonomy (GTDB): domain Bacteria; phylum Bacteroidota; class Bacteroidia; order Bacteroidales; family Paludibacteraceae; genus Colicola. Next base: position 18,265 of record JAFTHS010000005.1, read on the forward strand.
AATGGTAAACGTCAGTTCCCCATACCTACATTGATACCACGCCGCCATGTTATTCCTGAATATGGTGTGATTGTCCGTGACCAAAACGAGCAACACCACAACGGTATTCCATACCGCACCGGTGATTTTGCAGATTGGTGTGTCGAAGTTGGCAAGCACGATGATTTGGGTTTGCTACTCAAGTGCTGCCCTTCCGCACTCAGCAAAAAGAATATGCTTGCGTTCTGGGACGGTTTTGGTGAGATATTTGGCATGCCTATTCGTATCGCAAAGACAACTTCGTCAGACCCACAATCACGCTCTAAAATCGAAAAAATGCTTAGCAGCATGGGGGCTGCCTTCTGGGGTGTATTCCCTCAAGATACCGAAATCGACATTAAAGAGACTACCAGAGGCGATGCCTTCAACGTGTATGACAAGCGTATCGAGCGCGCGAACTCGGAGCTGTCCAAGGGTATTCTTAACCAAACAATGACCATTGACTCAGGCTCCTCTCTTTCGCAGTCAGAAGTTCACCTTGAGGTATTTGAGAATGTCATCGCAGAGGATGAGAAGTTAATCCGTAATGTGGTAAACAATCGCCTCATACCATTCATGGTAAAGCATGGTTTCCCAGTTGACGGATACACCTTTGAGTGGGACGATACCATTATCTATACTCCTGAGCACATTCGTGAGGTGGAACGCATGCTTATCAATGGTGGATATGAAATATCTCCTAAGTACTTTTCCGACAAATACGGCATTGAGATTACAGGCAAGACTCAGCAAAATTTTTTCGAATAGGGGGCGATGGTTCCCCTAACCAATACCATCGGTTTCATAAGGCACTCATTGACCTGTATGGGCAATCTACTGTAACACTTGCCAAGGATACGCCAAAATTCAATGACACCACCTTCCGCCAAGCAGCGAAACATGTTCACCATAAGCACGCCTTCAATGCAGACATGATGGCGGATGAGCCTGTGCGCCAACTCACGGAAGAGACTTTCCGCATATTGTCGTATGCTATCACGGAAGATGTGCCCGCAAAGCTCAAGCAATCACTTGAGCAAGACACATTCATTTTCTCAGGTTTTAAGACCTACCACCAGCTACGCGAGGTATCAGCATTGTTGCAAGACGAAAAAGGTGGTTACAAGTCGTTTGAAAAGTTCTATCAGGATGTGCTGCGCATACACCAGACCTACAACAAGAACTACCTACAGGCAGAATATAACTTTGCCGTACAGTCCACACAAATGGCTGTGAAATGGCAGGACTTTGAGCGTGATGGTGATAGGTACCTCATACAATATCGTACCGCTGGAGACGATAAAGTGCGGGCGGAACATGCGCCATTGCACAACACCACTTTGCCTGTTAATGACCCATTCTGGGAAAATTACCTTCCACCTCTCGGCTGGAACTGTCGCTGCACAGCCGTACAGGTGTTGCGCGATAAATACCCAGTCTCCAATTCAGAACATGCAATCATGTTAGGTGATATGGCCACCGAACAGCCAAAGCAAAAGATATTCCGTTTCAATCCCGGAAAGACTGAAACCATATTCCCACCTAAGCACCCTTATTACAAAGCGCCAAAGGAAGAGAAAAAGGTAATTGAAACAATACTCTCAGAAGATGTAGAACAGCAGCGTATTGCGACTTTAAGAGAGCAACTACCTGCTAACCTTACTGACGAGGAAAAAGATGCGATCGCTGCACATAACCGTGAACTTGAAAAGCAATTGGGCATTGTCATAGGTAAGCCCATGAGCGTAGAAGAGGCGGACAAACAGAGTGCTAACCCTAATTATAGTAAGTCCTATGGCTATACTATCAATTGCCAAACATGTGCACCTGCGTATGCTTTGCGCCTAATGGGCTTCGACATAACAGCCAAATCCAATACACCGGGATCTTTATCTGAATACCTCTCCAGACAAAAATCGTTTGAAGCATGGACGAACATAGACGGTAGCCCTATTCAACCTGTACGAACATACGACTGGATGCAGAAAAAAGGCTACAAACGCATGACACCATTACGCTACAAAGAATACTTCGAAGAGGCCTGCAACGAAACAGGTGTGTATATTCTTACTATTGGTTGGAGGGGCGGAGGTGGTCACGCTACTATTCTGCAACGATTTGAGAATGGAGAACTATGCTACATTGAGCCACAACATTATGTAGAGCGAATAGGAGCAAAACGGTCAATTGCCGAACTTTGTACATCAGGATCTACAACGCCAATATACACGAGGGGAATAGCTCGTGTGGATAATAAACTTTTCGTACCAAAGTTTTTATCAATCTTTGACAAGTGATGTGATGATGTCTAACGCCTCGAAACCTGTTTTAGAAACAACAGTGTCACCCTCCAGTATATAGACATAAGGAAAGCCAGTGTCGAGGTTCTTAGGGAAACGGAATTGATACACAGAATTATCCCCTTGCTTCCCAATAAAAGCAAGTTTATTGCCGAAACGACCAACAAGATCCTGAGCGGCATTTACTATTTGTTCTGGTATCTTACTCATAATACGCTACAAAAGTACTACTTTTTTTTGAAATAACAAACTTTTTTGCTAAAAAATAATCAATATTATTGATTTTTTACCCCAATGGACGAACTTCGCAAGCAAATACTATCCGATATACGCGTCGAACTCACAGAAGAGTTTGACCGAAACTTCGAGCGGAAGGGGTTCTTTTCTCGACCATGGAAGCCACGCCGTAATGACAAAGACCTGCGCGGATCACTCATGCAACAAACAGGCAAACTCCGTCGTTCTATTCGGGCCAGACAATCGGACACCTCTGTTACATGGTCATCATCGGAACCATACGCAGCCCTGCATAACGAAGGTGGGAAAATCATGGTAACACGCAAAATGCAAAAATACTTTTGGGCAAAGTACTATGAGCTATCTGGCAAAATCAACTACAAGAAAGACGGATCCACTGCACGCAGTTCTATGCGTGTCAGTCGTGCTGCTGAAATGTACTATGCACTGGCTCTAAAACCTGTAGGCTCGTATATTACCATTCCTAAGCGACAATTCTTAGGCGATGCGCCCGAAGTACAGCAGGCAGTTCGTCGTGTCATTAAACAGCACTTAAACAACATTCCAACACAACTTAAAAAACATTTCAAACAATGAGAAGTCAAATTTACCATTTATTGAAGAGTTTCCTACTCTCAATAAAAGACGATGAGGAAAAAAGCATTATTCAGCACGTCGATGTGTGGAATAATCAACTGGCATTTGTAGAAGAGGAACAGCCCTTCAGTACTCCAGCCGTGTTTGTAGAGTTTGCACCTATCCATTGGAAATCACAAACGCGAGGCGTGTTAGATGCAGAGGTGGACATTACGCTGCATATTGTTACTGACTCGCGTGTGGGCAAGTGGGACGATGCACTGGAGGCGTTCGACCTCATAGACAATAAGATACCTCCAGTTCTGGCACGCATTCGGAAAATAGCTCCGACATATAGCATTGGAGCATTCACACGGATTAGTTCTGACAGCGACCATGATCACGGTGAGTTGCAAGACAACACAGAAGTTTATCGGGTACATGTACAGCAAAGCTATTGACACAATAAAAGCACCTTTCACGAGGTGCTTTTATTGTGTTAGTATTTTTTACCATGTTTGGGTGGTCGTAATTCGTTATATGCGGCTTTCATCTGGATGTGCTTTTCGATGTTAATGCCATATTCGCCGCACAAATCCATAAGTCGCAAGAATGCGTCCGCGATTTCGTCTTCGAATGTGTCTTTGATTCCTACTTCAAATGCCGTTTTGTATGCCGGCGGTCTATTTGGGAATGTTCCGGCAAAATCGCTCATTTCTAACTCATAAGTATCGCCGAATTTCTTGAAATCTGCGTGTCTGTTTTTCCGGTCTGCCTCACACGCTTCGCCTAACTCCGATACTATCAACATCAATTTGACCGCAATCGGTTGTTGCTCAAATCCTTTTTTTAGAACTAATTGATGCTGCACTTTGCAGGCTTCATTCAGTTTCAAGTCTTTTAATGTTCCATACATAGCCAGTACTATTTAGGTTAGATTATTTTCAATAAACTCTTTCAGTTCCGTGCGGTACATAGTTGCTTCACGCCTCTCACGTTCTTTAAGTTCATCATATAATTCTTCATCAAAGACTTCATCAATAGCGCCCTGTAGTAAGTTCATGAGTTTTTCCGGTTTTACCGCATCAAGTTCTACTTGACCTAAACCAGTCCAATGCACTGAACGGCTATCAGTATCTTTTGTTGGTGCTGGTGGCAATCCCCAATCAATCACTTGATCTTCGTTCAGACAGATGCGACGCACCTCCAGTTCCTCATTACAACCCAGCTGGATAAGGTTCTCACGTAAAGCGCGAGGAATATCCTCACCGCTTGGATCATAGTCGCCAAAGTAGAGAATTATAGGTTGTTTACCTCTGTATTCCGCTTCTTTTATTCGGAAACTGATATCATGTAAGAATGTCAGTGATGGATAGCCTTTGCAAGCTCCCAATGCAACACCATTAGTCATGCAAGTCTTATAGAATACACCTTCCAACGCTTTCTTTTCAATCAAAACTTCAGGATATATTGGTTGATTTTCCCATCTATTCAGATAGTAGTTATTTGCCCATAGTTTGATTTGTTTCTTTGCGTTCATAACTTCATCTTCATAGATGGTATCATCCGATTGGGTATTACATGCCATAGATCGTTCCCGGTCACTGAATGCACCAAAACTGATAATACCATCCCAGCGCGCTTGACCAGTTGCAGCCACGACTCGTTTGTAATGTTGGATGTCGTTGGTCATGCCACGACTTACCAACTGATAGTGAAGTCCACGGATAGTGAGTATGCCCGGTTCATAGTTACTAAGAACATCGACCGCGTTTTCAATAATCTACGACTTTGTGAACATATCTTTTACTCTTTTAGCCATTTTATTTCTATTTTTGTCGTTCTAAATTAAGGGCAAGTCACCGTGATGACCTGCCCATTTGCGTTACTATTCGTCTTCATCATCTTCATCGTCACCGATAATGCGTCCCATACGGTCTAAGTAGTTTTCAAGCTCATTTCTGACTTGACTGGTACACTCACCGCATTCCATAAACTCATAGACTTCATCATCGCTAATACCTGCACCGATTAAGACTTCTTGGCAGAGATTGGAAGGCGTACCTACTTTGACGAAACTGACAAAGCAGTTAAACCAACCTTCATTGAATACTTTGCTTACTTCACGCATAGCCATGTCCTCCATTATACATCCCGATATAATTCGAGGATCTGCGTTTTAGCAATGCTGACTAACTCACAATCGCATTGCTCAAGGTTCATTTGTAGCTGCTTGACTGCTTTCTTGACGGATGAGGCTTGCACATACACAATCACACCCTTGCGCGTCTCTCTGCCACTATCCTCAATGGTGATCATCTCCACACGAGCCTTGTACCAATAATCACCTTCAGAGTTAGGAATGAGGTCATAGAACTTGCGCTGGATAATACGCAGCACATCGCACTGACCACTGACAAAAGGTTTGATTTCCTCAATTACCCTGTTCTCTGCGCTGGACGGAGTAAGGGCCTCCACCAAATAGGATTCTTTCACTGTGCAAGGATTGTCCTCGCCTGTTTGTCGTGTGTAAACGACTTGCACTTCAAAAAAGTTCATACGAAGTAAATTTTAGGATTGTTCTTCAAAATTGATTGTCTGTTGGCGTTTCTCCCACTCAATAGCTCTGGCATCCGCTTCGGCTATCTCACGAAGTTGTTTCTCATACGGAATAGCCAACCAGTCGTACAATGTAGAACGACTGATATGGTATTGAGGTTCGATAAAAGTACGGTAGATATACTCAGTACTCAAGCCAATGCGTTGTTTCTCTTTGTACAACTCATTTACCTCTTTTACCCGTAATAAGAAATTCTTTCGTGAGAACGCCATCGCTAATTCAAATTGTATGCCTTACACTATTACTGCCACTAACTTATCTCCGTCCCACGCCCGGCGCGATTCTACTCGCAATTCGCCGTTGTAGTTGTCGATAAACTCGCGAAACTCATCTTTGGTTTCACATAGTGCTGCACTTGCCATAATCATTACGCATCTTCTTTCTTAGGCTCCACATAGAAGGTTTCGTCTTGCGCTACCATGATACCACATTGAGCCATTTTCTCAGTCATGCCTTCCACATCGCGGTCCGCCAAAAGTTTGTCCTTGGCAATCTCCTCAGTGGTACGAATGAATGTAGGTAGGAACTCACTAACGAGGTTCTTTGCGCTTGCCCATGTGAAGCCCTTGAGGGTCTTGAGTTTGGGAGTACCTGTGCGGAAGCCAATAGTACCATGCACCATCTCAAGGCTTTTCTTCTTGGCGAATAATTCTGCTTGGTTCTCGGTAGCGAATGTTTGGAGCGTGTCAAAAGCAGCATCGCGCTCTGCCGCCAATGCAGTCAGTTCCTCTTGTTTTTTCTCGCGGATACGAGCGCATTGCAGCTCGATTTCCGACATGATTTTTTGATACTGTGCGTCCGCTTTTGCATAGGTCGCAAATGCCTCGTTTGCCATCTCGGTTGTTACACCTTGAATAATGGTCTTTTTTTGTCTTGTTGCCATAATTTAATCGGTTTTTAATTGGTTGTTAAACGGTATTTAGTTCTTGTAGTTCCATATTCCTAATGGAATGATATTCTGGGGCTCTTTTTCGCTCACGCGGTCAATATCTTTAACACGCTTGGTGAATGCGTTGTAAAGGCTTCTGAGGCGGTCTAAAGGTAGTTTGTTGATATTTTCCCCATTGCGCTGTATAACGCTAATCACATACTCTGTATCGGTGCGATAGCCCATTTTCTCGCAGTACTTACGCACGGCTGCTATCAGTCGCTTGCGCCAGCGGTCTTTCTCTTTGAAAGTGTCGCTTGCCGCACGCTTTTGCAGTGCCTCGCATAGTGCATGCAGTTCGCGTGGGGTTAGCTCACTTGTGCTAATACGGTTCTTGTAGTTACCTGCAATAGTAGCAGCCACATCCTCGCGGCTCAGATTGCATTGGCGTGCCAATGCGTAGAACCTGCGATTTGCTTTTATCCATTCTTGCTCCATAGGTTGTAAATTTAGCGGTTGATATGCTTCTCAGGCCAGATGTCGAACACCTCTTTGCCTTTATAGCGACTGATGATTGTTGCGTAATAATTATGCACGCGTATTTTGATATTACTGTTATACATGATGCTTTGTGCGGTTCCGCCTTTGGGTTCGGTACCTGATTCGTGGCTAATCCAAATAAAGAGTTTCTTAGGGTACTTGCGCACCAGTCCTTTGTATTGGTCATAGGTGATATTCAGGTATTGTAAACTATCAATCACCACCACATTTGGGCTGCGCTTTCGTTTGAGTCGCTCCATCATGTCTTCGTAATTGAAACCGTCCCAAAACACATACCTGCCTTGCTTCTCCATCTGTAGTCCTGTGTCGATGATAGCTCTGCGATAGGTTTCGCTCATACCCTCTTCCAGTCCATTGTAGGCGATACGCAGCCCCTCAAAACTCATCAAGTATTTCACTAATTGCACCGCAAATCGGGTCTTACCGTTGCCGCTGGCTCCCCAAATGATCCAACTGCCGTATGGCTCTGGGTCGCCCATAGCGTCCAACCAACGACCTGTAAAGCCCAATGTTTTTGGGGTGTAGTCAATTAGGTTCTGAATACTCAATGCTCTGCGTCCCATAGTACTTACTTAGCTGCTTGTCGTTTTGCTCTCTTGAGTTCTGCATATACACGACGCTCCACACGGCGCAAATCGCCTTCGCAGTCGTTGATGATACGGTTAATGGCTCCGGTATCTGTCACACCATTTTGGCGACAAATCTCTGCAATGTCGTTTTGGGTCACACCGCGCAATGCAATGCACTTACGCCCCACACGGCTCCAAAGCTCGTTATAACCGCGCTTATTATAGCGCACGCCCTTGTCAAAGCGTTTGCTTAGGTGCTCTGTGGCAATCATTACCACCGCGCAGCTATATTGCAGGTCGTTGTATAGGGTAATGAACGAATTGAGTACCACATCACTCATTTTGTCTGCCTCGTCAAGAATGATGATTGGGCACTCTTTCGTGCGCATTTGCAGTACCACCTTTTGCTTCATCTGAATAAGACTCAAGCCTTCAGGGCGGATACTCATCTTACGCAGCAATGCACCAAAGAAATCACGCTTAGCCCAATCAGGATCACAACTCAAGAAGTACACTTCATTGTGCATGCGTTGGTACTGCTTGCATGCGTATGTCTTGCCGGTACCAGCGTTGCCGGTGATAGCCATCCATAGCTGGTTCTCTTGAGCGTCGCCAAGGATCTCGTGCAAATCTTTATAGTTGGTGGTCTCTACGGTCTCCCACTTTTCGTCTTGCAAACCGATTTGGCTGGCAATCTTGCGCCACATGTCGTCGCTGATAAGTTCCCAGTTCTCGTTAATAACTTGGCTAATGGTGGCACTACTCACGCCCTCCATGATTTTACTTGCCTTGCTTTGACCGCCAAAACGATCGCAAAAGTCCACGAGCGCATTGCGAATATCGCGTTTGCGAATTTCAGTGATTTTCTTTTCCATAAGTATATTTTGTTAAAGGGTTATTATTCGGATTTTAATATCTATCTTCTGTGTATTCCTCTCTTACCACCTCAAAGGCATTGACAGGTGCAGCGGGTAATTCGCGTTCTGCACGGTATTTATTATCCTTGTGCTGACCGTTGCTATCTGTAATCAGTGCTTTGCTCAGCATCTCATATTCGCGGCGGTCGGTTGACTCAAGGGCTGCCATAGCACGCTCCTGATGACCGCCCAGAGTATTAGCGATATGTGCCTCCAGTGCTTTGTTGAACTTCCATACCGCTGCCAGTTTCTCATAATCACCCGGCTTGCGGTCTTTGAGTGCCATTGGTTGCACATCCTTCACGGTCAATACATATTCCTCTGTAGCTTTGTCGTTGAACACCAAAATATGGCTATAATCGCATGGATCACATTTCACATTCCATTTCTCCCAGCAGTTCTCTCGGAAGCGTATTGCCTCTGCCATGGCAACTGCATCATCAGGATCTGCCAACAGGTCGTATTGGTGGCGTTCGCCCAATACGCGCAGGTTAATACCTGTAGTTTGCAAGCTATATTTCTCTTCGCGTTGCTCACCAAACAACTGTAGGTATTGCTTCATTGGTAATGCCACGCGCTCCGACGCTGGCAATGCGTTTATTGCCTCTACATACGCTGGCAATGCCTCTTGGCGATAGCGCCCCATCAGCGCGCTAATCTCAGTGACCAACTCTTCCAAGGTTGGCAGTTGTTTTTTATCCTTGAGTGTGATATCCAGATTTGGCTGACCGCTTTTGTTGGCGGTTACACCATGACCGGACCAGTTGAACGCATATTTGCAAACTTTGTCGTTGAACTGACGGAACCAAGGTTCAATCACTTTCGCTTTAGCGTTACCCACAGCAGCTGGAGTAGTTGCCAATGCTGCCAATCCCTCGTAGGTCTCACTCATTGCCTTCTTAGCGAAGTTGTCGCATTGGATCTGATGAGGGCGGAGCATGCTGCCTGTTAGCTCTTCCACATGGCGTTCTGCATTGCGCAATGCCTCACGGATCAGTTCCGCGCTTTCGGTGATTCCTATGGCATAACCAATAGGGTATTTGGTGGCTGCATCCAATATCACCTCCAGTGTTACGCGGTTATGATATGTGGTGCGACCTTTGCTGTCCTTTTTCTGATATAGCAGCTCTGCATCCCAGCCGTCCAACACCCACAAATACATTGCCTTGGTTGGAGCACTACGCTTCACGGTATAAGCCAATGAATTGCGATAGGCTGCACCTCCGTGCTTGCTTGCTGTAGTGATAAAGCGGCTCTTCTTTTGCCATAGGCGAACGGTGCTGCCGGTGATCTCTTTCCATTGCTCCGCATTGTCCATACCTTGTGCCTTCTGCATGCGCACCCATTCGTTATATACCTTGGCTATCTCTTCACAGTCAAAATTGCGGTGCTCTGCTATCATACTGATGAGCATGTCCGATTGCAAACCAGCGTGAACTTTGGTGCTGCCACTACCCACACGGCGGTAGTTCTTGTGGATAAGGCACTCCAAACCCTCACGCTGGTATTCTTTCACACGCTCTTTCAGTTTGCGCTCATTCTCTGGTAAACTGAATGGGTATGCCAATCGATCTAAACTGCACAACGCGTCCAATACCTGTGACCAACTAATCTTCTGACCTTTTTGCTTGCCGTCTGCAAGTAGGCGAATGATACCCTCCAACACGATTGCGTTGTAATAGTAGGTCTGACGAACTGGAGCCTCTTTTGAGTTAGGCAAGTGAGCTCCTTTCGCGGTCTTGTACTCGTCGAAATACTGACTAATCTCTGCACTGTGCTCGATACAAGGTTCCAGTATGTTACGACATACACCCTGATACACATCTAATCGCTCGTCTATCATACGCTTCATATCTTCGGGCATGGTCTTGTACTCATACACCTTTTGCACACCACGACCACCGCGCGTTAATGCAACCAACTTGCCGCGTTGCTCACGCTTTTGTAACACACCTGTAGTTGCTATGTTATGTTCTAACAACCACTGCATGCTAATGCCTAATCTGTTGTTTATATGAACTACCGCTTCCATATAATTATTTACTTTTGTTTATGCTCTTGTTGATACTCCTTGATTGTCTGGTCAGCAGCATACCACAAACCACACAAACATGATCCATACATGGCTATCATACATGCCAGACTCTCCCAGCCACAACCGTTATGGTGCCACTCAATTGCACAATACACAATCAAACTGGCAGCTACCACAGCCCAAAAAACTCCGTTAATAATTCTTGCTCTCATAATCCTTACGATTTAATTAGTTTTACTTTGGTCAGGAGGGCGGGACTCGAACCCGCGACGTGGTGGCGCTTAATCAAATTAGCCACTGGCTCTACCATCTGAGCTACCTCCCAAAATCCCACCGAAGCGAGTTCGAAAATCCAGCCTTGACAAAATATACTTTGCAGCCTCTTCACTGCCTTATCTCGGTGGGTGGTATTCCTACATACCTTAGTCCCCCTGCCGGGTCTTTGCTACTTCACGACGGCGAGTTGCCTCGAACACGGCCAACTCATTCATCATCGTTGATACATACATCTCGTTACTGAAACGGTCTTGCCTGTACGAGCTACAACATCCTTCATGATCTGATGAGCCTCGCACATCAATGTGAACAGGTCAGCCAATTCTGTGTCATTCAAATTTTCCAAATACTTAGGATCCATACTGATTATATTTTTAGGGTTATTACTTCATCTCTATCTCTACACCGCC
>JAFTHS010000030.1 GCA_017457295.1 Paludibacteraceae bacterium
GATTGCCTGACGCTTAGCAGGGTCGCCCACTTTGCGCTCGCCACCATCTACGAAACCAACCACAGATGGGGTAGTACGTTTACCCTCAGAGTTGGTGATAACTACAGGCTCATTGCCTTCCATAACTGCGACACAGGAGTTTGTTGTTCCTAAGTCAATTCCAATAATTTTTCCCATTTTATTTAAATTTTTTAGTTTATACTTGTTTGTTCGCTTTGCTCACGTGTTGGCTCGCTGTACGAGCGTTCGTGGCCCTGCATACATGGCTTGGCGAATTTGGCTTGCCAGCAACTCACGTACATATTGGTATAGACAAATGCCGTGCCAAAGTGAATTTTGACACAAAAGATAAAAAAAACTGACATGTAACTGACAAAATGGCAGAAATTATTTTACTCGCTTGCCAATAATGCGTATCGGTTGGTTCTTCAATCGTGCTCCTATTAGATAGAAATCATCTCCATCTTGCAATTTCAATTTTTTGCGTAGTTGTTCTGGAGTTAATGGATAATTGCGTGTGAGCACACTATATTTAGGTGATTTATTAGGTGTTATAGACGCCATGTGTTGGTGCAATGCCTTTGCATCTTTTATGTCGGGTGCAATAACCTGCCAAATGCGTCCTGGAAAATCAGATATTATTTTGTCAGAAGTGTATAGATGGGTGTTGATGTCTAATTTTTGAATCTGATATTTGTTTGCCACGAGTTTGAAAGCTCCTGATTTGATGATGGCAGCATTAGGCTCGTAGAGGTAGTTGCATATGCCTTGTGCGTAGGTGCAAATGGCTACTTTCTCTAACTCAGGCGTAAAATCAAGTCTTTCACAACGGTTTGCAACAAGATTTACAGCACGCATATTGCCTTTGCCATTAATAAATAGCACTTCCTTCACTTCGTTCTGCACGGCGATGATATGTATATCCCAACCTGTTCCTAAAACTTGAGATGCCGCCGTGATATCTATCATTGGACTGAGTTTGAAACACTGATAGCGGGATTTAAGGCGAAGAGTAGGGAGCAATTCTACAATGTTTGGCTCGCAATCCTCTAAGCGGAAAACTTTGCTACCTGAACTGCTTCTGCGTGCGGGGTCCATATAAATGAGGGTAGTTTCTGCCGCAGAGGAGAAAGCAGAATCTAAGAATGACTCAGCAGTGGTATTATGCACTTGTATATGCGGGTGTTGCAAGGCGAAATTATGTTGTGCGATAGCACATAATTCGTTGTTGCGTTCTACATAATGTACAGTGGGAATGTGCTCGGATATATATAGCGTGTCAATTCCATATCCCCCGGTTAGATCTGCAAATGTATTTATCGGTAATTGACTAATCAGTAATGCTTTATACTTGGCTGTTGCTTCGCTAGAGCATTGCTCGCACGATAGGCGTACGGGATATTGCCAATTGGGTATTTGGCTCAGCGTAGGTAGTTTGCTTTTGGTGCGTTGCCATCCATCTATCTGCTGCAATAGAAAACGGAAATCGGCATCCGATAATTGCGGATACCGATTGCGTTGTAAAGCCAACTGCTGCACATCATCGTGCAAATGTTGACAAAGGATTTGTTGGAAAAGCGTGTCCAAAAGGATTAGTTTTTGGTAGTTATCACGATTGTGAAATCCATGTCCTTGGGATTGATGGTAACATCATATTCGTAGGCAAAGTCGCTTGCACGATAGTTGAATTCTACCCAACCTACTCCATATATACAATCTACTGTTGTAGTGTATAAAAATGTTTGATTATCAATAATATCCTCGCAATGAAGAACATCAGGCAAGATATGTTTAAATTCGTCTCTAGTATTTTTATTAAAAACGCGGTATACATTTACTTCGCCTTTATCAAATACAAATGAACTAATTTCAGGCATATCTATAACGCAATAGAAATAGTTATTGGCTACCGTATTGGTATATTGCCAATCTGTTGCGTCAACATGCACGTTATAACTTTTTACGGTAAAACCATCATAGATATAGGTGTTTCCGCAACTCATTAGTGCCAACAAGGGCAGTAGTAATACAAAAATCTTTTTCATAACTATACCATTTTTGTTATATTTTCTCACAAAATCCGTGCAAAGGTACTATATTTTTTGTATATTTCCAAATTTTTTACTACCTTTGCGCCAAATTTGTGTGTTATGAAGAAAATCTTTACTATAGTATCATTACTGTGTTTTTGTTCCATTTTGTGGTCTCAGGCTCTCAACCAAACTTATTTGGATTATATTGCTCAGTATCGTGATATGGCTATTGAGCAGCAACGCAAGCATGGTATACCTGCTTCTATTACTATGGCTCAGGGTATATTGGAATCTTCTGCAGGTACTTCGTATCTGGCAGTGAATGGTAATAATCATTTTGGTATCAAATGCACTTCTGATTGGCCAGGTCGCACCATTCATCGCGATGATGATAAAGCTAACGAGTGTTTTCGTCGCTATGCGTCGGTTGGTGACTCTTATGAAGATCACTCCCTTTTTCTATTGCGTCCACGCTATCAGAGTCTGTTTGCATTGTCATTGGGCGATTACAAGAACTGGGCATTTGGACTGAAAGCATGTGGATATGCTACTGATCCTAAGTATCCAGAGAAGTTGATACGATTGATAGAACTCTATAAACTAAACGAATTGACATTTGATACTATTTTGGTGGCATCGGGTGCAGTTAACGAGGGCAAGTTGCATCTCAATCAAGAAGAGATTGCTTTTGCACAACAGGAGCAGGAGGATGACTATGTGGCTCCTCCGATGGAAGAATTGCAGATTTTTCACAACCACCGTTCGGGCCGTATCAATGGTGTGCGCTATGTGATTGCAGGTCCAAACGAAACTTTTGCTTCGTTGGCATTGTACTTAAATATGTATGAACGTACATTGCGTAAGTACAACGATGCATTGGATACTCGAGAGTTGCAAGAAGGAGATATAGTGTATATCTATCCTAAAAAGAAGAAAGCCAACCGCAAGTATCCATCGTATTATTTCAAAACGGGAGATACTGCTTGGGGGATTGCACAGCGATATGGCATCAAACTGAAATCGCTATACGAGATGAATGGTATTCCTTATGGCACTCCGTTGACCACATACCAACGCTTGCGTTTGCGCTGATGTAATCATAGATTATCATTTTATGGAAATCAAGCATAAGGCACGATCTATTGGCGAATTGTTGGCTGAATATATCCACGGTTCTGAGTTGGAGCAACCCTTGCTGGAACGCAAAGTGGTGGCGCTATGGCCTGAAGTACTGGGTCCTACAATTGCGCAGATGACGGGAGATATTCAAGTGAAGAATGGTGTGTTGCTTGTGCATATTCGATCGGCTGCGCTGAAGTCTCAACTCTTTGATATTCGATTTGATTTAGTGCGCAAACTTAATGCTGCTGCTGGGGCTGATGTGCTGAAAGATATTCGCTTATTAGGATAGTTGTTTTTTCCATGATTTATCCCCAGAATATAGAGCATAAGATTGATTTCCAAGTCATACGCGATAGCCTAAAAGGCTGTTGCACATCGTCGTTGGGGCGTGAGAGGGTAGAGCAGATGCAATGGCTGACTGATTATCCTACAATCCAATCGTTGCTTCAGTATTTGCGTGAGATGATGCTCCTTCTTACCGATCCTACGTTGTCTTTTCCACATGGCGAGATTTATGACCTGCGTGAGGCATTGTCTCGTATTCGTATTGAGGGGCTTTTTATGGATGAAGCCGAACTGTTCTCATTGAGCAAGATGCTTGATTATGCGGCTCAACTGGAGCGTTTCTTTGCGGCTCTGGATAAGGTAAAATATCCTCTTTTGTCCAATAAATCACTTGCTACATCTAGTAATTCAGGCAGTGGCCATCCATTGGGTGGCACACTATCTCATATAATTGCATCTATTGATGCTATACTTGATCGCTATGGTAAGATGCGCGATAATGCTTCGCCCGAATTGGCCCGTATCCGCAAGGAAATCAGTGCCTCGCAGGGTTCGGTTAGCCGTGCACTGAATGCAATTCTTCGTCAGGCACAAGCCGAAGGAATACTAGACAAGGATGCTGCACCTACCATGCGTGAGGGGCGATTGGTACTGCCAGTTCCTCCTGCGTATAAGCGCAAGATTGGTGGTATTGTGCATGATGAGTCGGCTACAGGTAAGACGGTCTTTATCGAACCGCAACAAGTGGTAGAGGCCAACAACCGCATACGCGAACTAGAAGGCGAAGAACGTCGCGAGCGTGTGCGTATACTTATGAATATTACGGCACAATTACGTCCTGAGATACCATCTATTATTGCCACTGAGGATTATCTGGCTGAAGTGGATTTTCTGCGTGCAAAAGCTCTTTTTGCATTGGATATTCACGCTATTGTACCTGAGTTGCACAATCGTCCAGATATTCATTGGCGCGAGGCATATCACCCAGTATTGCTACTTAATTTCCGTCGTCAGGGCAAAACGGTTGTACCATTGACACTTACGCTTGATAAGGATCAACGAATATTGGTTATTAGTGGCCCGAATGCTGGTGGCAAATCGGTATGCCTCAAGACTGTAGCGCTGCTGCAATATATGCTGCAATGTGGTTTGGCAGTGCCTATGCATGAAGCAAGTCGAATGGGAATCTTCTCGCGGCTGATGTTGGATATAGGCGATGAGCAATCTATTGAGGATGATTTGTCGACTTATTCCTCCCACTTGCGTAATATGAAGTATTTTGTGCGCAATGCCAATGCGCATACGCTCTTGCTCATTGACGAGTTTGGTACGGGTACCGAACCGCTGATTGGTGGAGCTATTGCAGAGGCAGTGCTTACAGAACTCAACGAGCAACATGCCTTTGGCGTAGTTACTACTCACTATAGCAATCTCAAGCACCTGGCAGAGCGTACCAATGGCATTGTCAATGGCGCTATGCTCTATGACCGCGGACAACTGAAGCCGCTTTTCCAACTCTCTATAGGACAGGCAGGTAGTAGTTTTGCCGTAGAGATTGCTCGACAGATTGGTCTGCCAGAAACGATTATTCAACGGGCTACTGACATCGTTGGAGAAGAACATATCGACTACGATAAACAACTTCAAGATATAGCTCGTGATAAACGCTATTGGGAGAATAAACGTCAGAATATCCGTCAGAAGGAGAAACACCTCGAAGAGAAGATTGCGCACTACGAGGAGCAGATGGCTGGTATCAAAGCTAAGAAACGTGCTATCTTGGAAGAGGCCAATGCTGAAGCCGCTGACCTTTTGCGCAAGAGCAATGCTACTATTGAGCGTACTATCCGCGAGATTAAGGAGGCAAAAGCGGAGAAGAAAGCTACCCAAGCTGCTCGCCAGAAAGTAGAAACGCTAAAGACAAGAGTGGAAAGTCAAGCAAGCAGAGCAAGTAAATCTAGTGCTCCGAGTAAGAATAGTGCTACTAATCAATCTTCAACTAAACAAAGCAAAGTTCTTCGCGACTTGAGCGATTTGAAGTTCTTGACAAAGAATCCAGCCAAATTGATTCAAGAAAGCAATACACCCAAGCCCAAAATGGTTAGCAGCAATGTGGCAGATGAATTGCGTAAGAAGAAACTATCTTTCAAGCGCGAGTTGGATATCCGCGGTTTGCGTGCCGATGAGGCATTAGAGGTACTGATAGCGTATGTGGATGATGCTTTGATGGTGAATGCCGAGCAAGTGACTATATTACACGGTACTGGTACGGGCGCTTTGAAGCAAGTGGTTCGTGACTATCTTTCTGAGCGTCAGAAGAGTATGTGTCGCTTGAAATCGGGCGACATCTCCTTCCACGACGGCGACCCCGATCGTGGCGGCGCAGGGATAACGATTATAGAATTGTAGATTAGGATTCGACATGTATTCTCTATACATACAATGAGCGGCACGAAAACGTGCCGCTCGGTGTATGTTTGCTATATGTGTCTAAAATTATTTAATTTCTGTGCCCATGGCGTTGTAGGTCTTTCCTTCGCGGAGGATGAGGAGTTGACCGTTGCGGAGGAGTTTTTGCACATTGCTGCTATTTACTTCTGTATTTTCTACTGAAGTAGGAGTATTGCTTTGGGTGGTAAACTCGCCAGAGTGTGACTTGATGGTTTTATCGGAAGCATCCTTCGCTGTGATATTATAAGCATACGTGGTTGCTTCTTCTAGGCCCGTAACGGTGAAACGCATACCTTTGGCTGTTTGTGCTGCGTATTGCGCTGCGTGGTGACTGCCATTACGAGCAGGCGCAAAGGCAATATTCAATAATAAACCATCCGCATGGAAAGTGAGCGTACAGAAGACCTCGTTGTCTTTCTCAATAACGATAGAGTATGTATCAGCATTGTCTTCTGTTGGCCATGTGATGGTGACGTTATCGGTAGAAGGGCTGACAATGACATCGTCAGTAGTGATATTTTCGGATTCAGCACCAATACATTCGATGTTTTTGAAATTACCCCATATCATATCCAATTCGTAAGCTTCTTTTTCTTCACATGGGACATGCAAATATACATTGTAATTAGCAAAAGAAGATTGCTCTGCAAATGGTGGATATGTAGGATAGCAATAGACATGATATAAGCGATTGCATCCTGCAAAAACGGAATCTGCAATATTTTCTACATTGGCACCTATCTCCACTTTTGCCAAACGGATGGATCCTGCAAAAGCAGATTTACCTAAACTGGTGGCGGTATTGGCAATAGCAACCTCTTTCAGTTCTTCTTTGAATAATATCCATGGTTGTGTAGTAGGGGTATAATCATACATATTACCCGTTCCAGAAATAGATATTGCCTTACTATTTTCATCATACGACCAATAGAGATTATCACCACATTGACCAGAGAATGCTTGTGCAAATTCGGCAACGAGGGTAGTGTCTTGGGTTAATTCTAACTTACGTGGGTTGTCAGTATTTCCATCCGACCATGTAACGAATTGATAGCCAATTTTGGGAGTTGCCTTGATAATGATACCTCCTTCACATGTTGGCTCTTCTACTGCACCCCAATCTTCATTGGAAGATGCAATTGATAGTGAATAAGGGTAGTATTCTTCGAAATATTCAACTTGTCTAGCCCAATCCGATGCAGCATATTCAGCTTGCGCACCGCAAGGAATGTAGCATACAGGATTTGAGCTGAAGTTCTTCCTTGATTTTTTTGAAAGAGTTGGAGGAGTGGTTGATTGTAAATAGACGTCCTTAATACCACAATTATAAAAAGCTTCTCTTCCGATGAATTTTACATTTTTGGGGATTGTGACAGAAGTTAAGGCACGATATCCATAGAACGTATAATCATGAATACTATCTATGGTATTTGGAATGACGAGTTCAGTAATTATAGAATCATTAATGTATAGTTTAGTCTGCTCGTTAGATCCGAGTAATCTGATATTTAGTGGATTAGCAGATTGGTTTTCAAAAACAATATCGCACCAATTTTCCATATTACCTAGATAATTAATTTTAAGGGAGTCTTGAATAATACTACTAGAGAAAGCATTCTCTCCTATAAATTTAACACTTTGAGGGATAGTAAAGCTGGTTATATTTTGTGTTGTACTTTTGTTGTGATCACCGCCTTGGAATGCTCCACCAACAATTATGGTAGTTCCTTCTTTAATAACAATTTCTGCATTTTTAGGGATATCTCCCACATAAGTATATAATATGTTTCCAAAATACAGCAATCCTTCTGGCTGGTTCATGAGCCACGGCGTAGCCGTAAAAGCAGCACATCCAATACTGGTTAAGTTATTAGGTATAGAGATGGATGTTAGAGAAGAGCAATTGAAGAACGCAAAATTCCCAATGCTCGTTACGCTTTCTGGGATGGTGATAGAGGTGATGGAAGAGCAATAAGAGAAAGCCCAATTTCCAATGCTCGTTACGCTTTCAGGGATGGTAATGGAAGTGAGGGAAGAGCAATCAGAGAAAGCATTATTTCCAATGCTCGTTACGTTATTGGGAATGGTGGTATTTTTGCAGCCAGCTATGAGGGTGTTGGTGGCTGTTTCAATAATCGCATTGCTATTCTCTCGGCTATCGTAAATGGTATTACCACTTTCAACTACCATGGAAGTGAGGGAGGTGCAACCAGAGAAAGCATAACTTCCAATACTCGTTACGTTTTCTGGGATGGTAATGGAAGTGAGGGAAGAGCAATCAGAGAAAGCCCGATTTCCAATGCTCGTTACGTTATTGGGAATGGTGGTATTTTTGCAGCCAGCTATGAGGGTGTTGATGGCTGTTTCAATAATCGCATTGCAATTTTCACGACTATCATATATGGTATTACCACTTTCAACTACCATGGAAGTGAGGGAGGTGCAACCTCTGAAAGCACTATTTCCAATGCTCGTTACACTTTCTGGGATGGTGATAGAAGTGAGGGAGGTGCAACCGGAGAAAGCATAACTTCCAATACTCGTTACGTTTTCTGGGATGGTAATGGAAGTGAGGGAAGAACAATCAGAGAAAGCATAATTTCCAATACTCGTTACACTATTAGGGATAGTGACGGAGGTGAGGGAGGAGCAACGAGAGAAAGCATAATTTCCAATGCTCGTTACACTGTTAGGGATGGTAATGGAGAAAAGGGAAGAACATTGAGAGAAGGCACTATTTCCAATGCTCGTTACGCTGTTAGGGATAGTGATAGAGGTGAGGGAGGAGCAATTATAGAAGGCATCATTTCCAATGCTCGTTACGCTGTTGGGGATGGTAATGGAGGAGAGAGAGGAGCAACTAGAGAAAGCAGAATTTCCAATGCTCGTTACACTATTAGGGATAGTGATGGAGGAAAGGGAGGAGCATTTCCAGAAAGCCTGACTTCCAATGCTCGTTACATTGTAAGTTGTTCTATTGTAAGTGATAGTTGAAGGAATAATCACTTCGCCTGAATATTTTTCGGCATTAATAGAATTATTGTAAGTTACTTCTACATTGTTTCCATCAAGGTAGTTGTAATAGATACCATTGACTTCGAAAGTGTATGCCCAGAGGCATGTTGTGGCGAAAAGTGCCACAAGGAGAAAGAATAGTTTTCTCATAATTGTTTGAATTTTAAGGGTTAATATTATTGTCTGTATGTTGGCTATTGGTATATGGACACAAAAAGCGTGCGCTTTCGTTAGCTTCAATTTGATTGTTTGAGGTTCTGGACTACCTAATTTACTCAAATCTACGCACGGAAAACTCACGCTAATAGCATGAGCGTGCATAAACCGTACTTGAGTAAATTAATTGTTGAAAGTGTCCAGTTTTCAAACAATCAAGTCTGGGCTTATAACGCTATATAAATATGTAGTGATGGGTAACGCTTTACCGAATCGGTTGCAAAGGTACAGAAAAATTTGCGGATGTGCAAATTTTGGGTTGAAAAAGTTTTAAGAGTTGTAAAAGTTTTATGGGCAAGAGGAGGAAATACTCGCGGGCGGAACCGCGAGACTAGACAAGTGGCGGGAATGACTCGTGGGAAAATCCGCGGGCACTGAACCATCGAATGAAACAAAAGAGATATTCAGCAAATATGCCGATGGCTAAATCAATGACGGAAGAAGGGGGGAGGCAGGGTGATCTATTGATTATGACACGGTATTTCTATATATGACTATCGGTTGACTATTGGTTGACCGTCGGGTGACCGTCGGGTGACTGTCGGTAAATACAGGTAATTAACAGGTTCTTCAATATGTAGCAAGGGTAACGGGAAACTGAAAAGTGAAAACTGAAAAGTGAAAACTGAAAACGGAAAGGGGAAAATGGAAAAATCGCAAAATATTTGCGTATGTGCGATATTTTCACTAATTTTGCAGCCAAATCATATAATTTACGGAATATGAAAAAACTCTTTTTTATCTTTACTCTTGGTGCTTTGCTCATGTCTTCTATGGTCATGGCACAAGTGCAGCCAGGGGATACGACGTATAGCGTGTCGATACATGCGGGTTATGGGCATAACCTGACCTATGGTTCGCATGCGAACTTCGATGTAGATGCCTATTTGCCTATCAACCAGCATTTTGATATGCAAGCGAATATACGAACGAGTACGGCTGATGTGCATACGATGGGTGTACAACTGCGACCAAAGTTTGCATTGCCTGTGGGCGAATTGTATATAGAAGATCGACTGATGATGCGCTTTGTGAGTCGTGATAGTTTTCGCGATTTTGTACATGCGCTGTCAGTAGGTTATATGATGCAATATGTGAATGTGCAAGTGGGTATGTCCAATCGTATCATTACTCCTCTGCCATATACGAAGCGCAGCGAAGATGAGATGATTCTGGAGCCATTTGATGTCGTATATCGCGTGGAAGCCTTTGTGCGTCCGCAAAGCGAGTCGTGGAACATCAGTTTGTGTCTGTCGAATATGGACAACTACCAGATTGAGCGTATGTGGCAACCGATGTTCTACCTAGGCGGGTGGTACGATGTGAATGAGCATTGGCGCGTACGCTTATCGGGAAAAATGAAACTGGCGGGAATGTTCCACCTGAATGCACACTATTACGGTGCGGAACTGCGTGCAGGAGCGGAATACCGATTTTAGATCGCTGCGCTGTAGATCGGGCAGAGCCCTGTAGTTGGTAGATCGCTACGCTGTAGAAATGAATGATTAATAAATAAATTAAGTTATGAAAAAGAATATAACATATAATTGGCTATTGGTAATTGGTTTTATTTGTGTATCATGCGGACCAGAAGCACGATTGGATATGGTGGGTATGTTTGCAGGAACTTCTCCAACGATTGATGAACGTTTTACAGAGTCTAAGGTATATAATGATAAGCATGGTTTTACCACGCTACAAGCCCCCGTGGATGACTACCGCGTGTATGTGTGCACCGACACTCACGTGACCAAAACACAAACGCGTTGGACACACTTCATTGATACCTATCGTCATGACCCGATGTGTCCAGTAGCTGTGCATTTGGGCGATATTATTGATGCACAAAACTATTTTGATGAGATGTATTCGGCGTATCAGGCCGTGCCGCTCAATCCAGCTAAGCGTGATACGTTGATGGCGGTGGCAGGTAACCACGATATTTATTTCAAGCAGTGGCCAGAGTATATTAAGTATTTCAAAACGTGCTACTACTATTTTGTGGTAGAAACACCTTCTGGGCAAAAGGACTTGTTTGTGGTTTATGATTCGGCAGATGGTACGGTAGGTAGCAAGCAACTGCAATGGCTCAAAGAGACACTGGAGTGGGCAGACAATCAGAAATTTCGTCATATCGTAGCATGTACACATACGCATTTCTTCAAACGTGATGGCTCGCAAGGACCTACCTCCAACTACACGCAAGAAGAGACCTATGCGCTGCTCAACTTGTTTGAAAAGCATGGAGTGGATATGGTATGGTCGGGGCATGACCACAGCCGTGAGATTACGCAAGTGAAAGGTATGACTTGTATCGTGGTAGATTCGATGAAGGATGAGGATAAGAAACCATTCTACATGCTTGTGACCATGGGCGAAAAGATTGATTATGAATTTATTTCTGTAGCTGATGTACGATAAATAACTATGCTCATCTACTTCGGTATAGGAACGAACTTGGGTAATCGCGAGGCGAATCTGCGCAGAGCCATCGAAATGCTGCATGAGCGAGTGGGGGAGCAGTTGGCATGTTCATCGGTGCATAGAAGTGCACCAATGGGGTTTGAGTCGGAGAATGAGTTTGCGAACATTGTAGCAGTATATGATACGGCTTATAGCCCCGAAGAGGTGTTGCTTATCACGCAACAGATAGAGCGTGAAATGGGACGGACACAGAAATCGGTAAATGGTGTATATCACGATCGGATTATTGATATTGACCTGCTGCAAGCAATCTTAAATTCAAAATCAATAATTCAAAATTCATCAACCCTCACTCTGCCACATCCTCGTATGCAGGAACGAGATTTTGTGATGATTCCTCTCCGCGAGGTAGAGGCAATACTAAACTGATTATGCAGGTATTATACGAAGACAACCATATAATAGCCGTGAGCAAAACTTGTCATGAGATTGTGCAAGGCGACAAGACGGGGGATACACCTTTGTCGGATATTGTAAAGGCGTATATCAAAGAGAAATACCAGAAACCTGGCGAAGTATTCCTAGGGGTCACTCATCGATTGGATCGTCCTACTACAGGGGTGGTGTTGTTTGCCCGCACGAGCAAAGCACTGACACGGCTGAATAAGATGTTTCAGTCGCATGAGCAGATATGCAAAACCTATTGGGCGATAGTGGAGAAAAATGATAAACTACTAAGCGATGAGGCGATAAGACTTGAACACTACCTTTGGCGTAATGAGAAGCAAAACAAGTCTTTCGTAGTAAAATCTGGTACCAAAGATGCGAAACGAGCTGTGCTGAGTTATAGAGCCATAGCGCGAGGCGATCGATATACGTTGCTAGAAATCAATCTAGAAACGGGACGTCATCATCAAATACGTTGTCAATTGGCTGCAATTGGTTGTCCTATCAAAGGCGATTTGAAGTATGGAGCGAAGCGTAGCAATCCTGATGGAGGAATATCGCTGCATGCACGCAAAATAGAGTTTGTTCATCCCGTAAGCAAACAACAACTATCAATTATTGCTCCCGTACCAGATGATACACTATGGCATACTCTGGAGCAACAATCTATGGGATAAAGAATCATTTTTCGTAAATAGTATAGCGTAAATTTTGTAAATTGTAAATATTTTTGTACCTTTGCGCGGAATATCGTTAATATATGCAATACTTAGGAATCATACCTGCACGCTATGCCAGTAGTCGTTTTCCTGGCAAACCATTGGCTGAGATTTGTGGCAAGCCAATGATTCAGCGTGTGTATGAGCAAGCCTCGAAGGTGCTTGACACGGTGATAGTGGCTACGGATGACCAACGCATCTATGATTGTGTGAAGGGCTTTGGTGGAAAGGTTTATATGACCTCATCTGAGCATCGTTGTGGTACAGACCGTATCTGCGAGGCATATCGGTTGTATAAGGCGGATTTGGGGAATCAGGGGTTGAATTATGGAGATGAGAACACAGTGGTAGTTAATATCCAAGGTGATGAACCATTTATTCAACCCGAGCAGATTCAAGCTGTGATGGATTGCTTTCCTACAGATATTGCGACTCTGGCAAAACCATATTCTCCTCAGGATAACCTGCAGGAGCTTTTGACACCTAATATCGTTAAGGTGGTTTTCTCGCAGCAAACAGGAGAAGCTTTGTATTTTTCACGTAGCGTAATTCCTTATTTGCGTGGGGTGGAGCAGGATGAATGGTTGCGTAATGGGCAGTATTTCAGTCATATAGGTCTATATGCATATCGTGCGGATGTGCTGATGCGTATTACGCAGCTGCCGCAAACTCCGCTCGAATTATCGGAGAGTCTAGAACAACTTCGTTGGTTGGAAAATGGACTGAAGATAAAAGTAGCTATTTCAAATACTAAGTCTATTGGAATTGATACTCCAGAGGACTTGCAACAAGCAATAGAATATTTTAAAATCTTAAATAATTTGTAAATCATAAATTCTATAACTATGGCAATCAACAACACACCAACTCCTCATATTGGAGCTAAGTATGGCGAAATCGCCGAGACCGTCATCATGGCGGGTGACCCTTTGCGCGCGAAAGTGATGGCAGATAAATATTTGGATAACCCTATTCAATTTAATAATGTACGTGGCATGCTTGGTTTCACTGGAACGCACAATGGAAAACGTGTGAGCGTGATGGGACATGGTATGGGTATTCCATCTATTGGTATCTATACTTATGAACTGTATAATTTCTACGGAGTGAAGACCATTATCCGCGTAGGTAGTTCGGGTAGTATTCACAAAGATTTGCATGTGGGCGATCTGGTGATTGCAATGGGAGCATGCACTAATAGCAATTATGCTATGCAATATGAATTGCCTGGCACTTATGCCCCAATTGCAGACTTTGATCTCTGTCGTCGTGCAGCAGAAGCATGCGAGAAATTTGGCTATCGCTACAAAGTGGGTAATGTGTTCTCTTCAGATACTTTCTATACAGAGAATGCGCACAATGACAAATGGATCAATATGGGTGTGTTGGCAGTAGAGATGGAGGCTCCTGCATTGTATATGAATGCGGCAAGAAGCGGCAACAAGGCGTTGGTAATTTGCACTGTTTCTGATAATATCCTTACGGGTGAAGCCACTACTGCTGAGGAACGACAAAACAATTTTACCCATATGATGGACGTGGCATTTAGTTTGATTTAATGAAGTACGCACTTGTTACAGGAGCTAGTTCGGGGTGTGGATATGAATATGCCCGAATATTGGCGCAAAAAGGTTATAATTTGCTGATTGTTAGCAACGAAGATGCTATTCACGAAAAAGCAGACATTCTTCGCGCTGATTTCCCCGTCAAAGTAATATCATTGGTACGTAATCTTGGTGTGCAAGATGCAGCCAAAGATTTACATAACTACTGCACGGATAACGACATAGAAATTGAGGTGCTAATCAATAATGCAGGTGTATATCATGACCGTGATTTCATGGATGATTCAGAAGCGTTTAATATGCTTATTATGAATCTTCACATGATAACTCCTGCTATGCTTATCTATTATTTTGGTCAAGATATGGCCAGACGTGGCAAGGGTTATGTGCTGAATATGTGTTCTGTGACTGCCGATATTGCTGTACAACGCCTTGGATCATATGGAAGTACTAAAGCATTCTTGCGCAACTTTTCACGCTCGTTATATGTAGAGATGAAGGACAAAGGTGTGATCATTACTGATATGACACCTGGCGCTATCAATACGGGCTTGTACAATATCAAGCCATGGGCAACGAAGATAGGTTTGCTATTGGGCTATATTGTTCAACCCAACTATTTAGCGCGTCGTGGTGTGAATGCTATGTTTCGAGGACGAGCTAAGGTTAGCGTTCCTTTTGTATGGAACTACCTATTAATCTGGTTAGTAGTGCTATTTGTGCCTACATGCCTTTTACGCTTGATTCGCAAGATGGGGTTATTCTAAAGAATCCCCCAATGCTGTAAACATATTCAGCGTATCTCGATTTTCGGCTTCGTGTTGGGATAGGGTATAGTCGGCTTTTATCTTGTCCAAGATACGCTTGACGATTACCATCATTTCTCCATCTTCAGTGTAGTCTGCTGCACATGCAAAATTTACGCGTCCTTCTGCCAACAGTTGTTGCGCTAAGGAGCGTTTTTTTTCGTTGCCATAGACGGCAAAACTATGCCCTCCATTGGCCTTGATGGTACGCATACAAGGCACATCGGTTTCGCCATCGCCAAAATATATCATGCGCTCAAAAGGCACAGGTCGTTGGTTCGATGGTACAAATTCGTTGATACGCACGTGATCACTTACCTCTCGGATACCTTTATTGATCTTATATAGGAATTGTGTCTTCTTGGTATAATCTACCACTACTGCTGGCCAGCATGCATCACCCTGACTATCATATAGATAACTGCAAGCGTAGATTCGTTCGAATGCTTTAGCGATGGCGCATCCCTCTATCATTTCTTTGATGCCAGAACTATTGATATAATGCTTTACATCAATGCCTATTTGTGCGGCATAGGTGTTGATATTTTCAAACCACTTTATTACGCCAGGAAAGAATTGTACACTTTTTCCATGCTCGCGTAGAAAAGCACGCGTACACTGCACCCCTGCACGTTGTGCTGCTGCTTGAATGGCATACATGACTACGGCGATGCCACCAGCATCATTGGTCTTGGCAAGTTGGTCGCAAATATTCCAAAAATCGTTAGGGTTGTTATAGCCCAATGCTTGTAACAATCCAAACTCTTGCATATTGCCTGGTGCTAATGTTCCATCAAAATCATAAACCAGCGCCACAGTGGGTAGGGTAGAATTCATGGTATTGCCGAGGAATAGAAACAATTAGGGCCGTTTTGCAACGACCCTAATTGATGATAATAGTATTATTGCGCCTCTTCTACAGCAGCTTGTGCAGCAGCCAATCGTGCGATTGGCACGCGGAATGGAGAGCAAGAAGCATAATTCATGCCTACGCGAGCGCAGAACTTCACTGAACTTGGCTCACCACCGTGCTCACCGCAGATACCAGTGCGCAATCCTGGACGAACTGCACGACCTTTCTCTACTGCCATTTGAATCAATTGACCTACACCGTTTTGATCCAATACTTGGAATGGATCCACCTTCAAGATTTTTTGCTCGAGATATACTGGTAAGAAGCTAGCAATATCGTCGCGGCTATAACCGAAAGTCATCTGTGTGAGGTCGTTGGTTCCGAAGGAGAAGTATTGAGCCTCAGTAGCAATGCGGTCTGCAGTAAGGGCAGCACGTGGGATTTCAATCATAGTACCGATCTCGAACTCTACCTCTGTGCCGTACTCAGCAAATACTTGCTTAGCTACTTTCTCGATAATCTCCTTTTGTTGGTGGAACTCATAGAGGATACCAATCAATGGAACCATAATCTCTGGCATAGGGTTCTTGCCCTCTTGCTTGAGTTCGCAAGCAGCACTCAAGATAGCGCGAGTTTGCATAGCGGTAATCTCTGGGAAGGTGATACCGAGACGGCAACCACGGTGACCAAGCATTGGGTTATTCTCTGCGAGAGAATCCACGCGTTGCTTAATCTCTTGTACGCTTACGCCCATCTCTTTAGCCATAATCTCTTGACCAGCAGCATCATGTGGCACGAACTCGTGCAATGGTGGGTCAAGCAGACGGATATTCACTGGATAGCCATCCATTGCCTCAAGGATACCCTTGAAGTCGGCTTTTTGGTAAGGAAGAAGTTTTGCCAATGCTTTCTCACGACCTTCAGCAGTCTTAGAAAGAATCATCTCACGCATAGCCACAATCTTCTTATCTTCGAAGAACATGTGCTCGGTACGAGTCAAACCAATACCCTTAGCACCGAAGTCACGAGCCACTTGTGCATCGTGTGGAGTATCAGCATTGGTACGAACTTGGAGGTGTGTATATTTGTCGCAGAGATCCATCAACTCTTTGAAGTCGCCACTCAACTCAGCAGCCTTGGTTGGGATTTGACCAGCATATACTTGACCGGTAGAACCATTGATAGAGATGTAGTCACCCTCTTTGTATGTAATACCTTCGATGGTCAAGGTCTTAGCCTTGTAATCTACTACGATTGCACCTGCACCCGATACGCAGCATTTACCCATACCACGTGCTACTACAGCAGCGTGAGAGGTCATACCACCGCGAGCAGTCAAGATACCTTCAGCAGCAGACATACCTGCCAAATCCTCTGGGCTAGTTTCGATGCGAACCATTACCACTTTCTTGCCATCTTTGTGCCACTCTTGAGCATCGTCAGCGTGGAATACGATTTGACCGCAAGCAGCACCTGGGCTAGCTGGCAAACCTTGGGTGATTACCTTAGCAGCTTTCAAAGCGGCCTTGTCAAATACTGGGTGGAGCAGCTCATCAAGCTTTTGTGGTTCGCAGCGCATGATAGCTGTCTTCTCATCAATAAGACCTTCGTGAACGAGGTCCATAGCGATCTTAACCATAGCGGTACCAGTACGTTTACCGTTACGTGTTTGGAGAAACCAAAGTTTACCCTCTTGTACGGTGAACTCCATATCTTGCATATCGCGGTAGTGGTTCTCCAATTTATTTTGGATGCTATCAAGTTGAGCATAAATCTCTGGCATAGCCTCTTCCATAGAAGGATATTTGCTTGCGCGCTCCTCTTCGCTGATGCCTTGGAGTGCTGCCCAACGGCGGCTACCCTCGATAGTGATTTGTTGAGGAGTACGGATACCTGCAACCACGTCCTCACCTTGAGCATTTACGAGATACTCACCATTGAAGAGGTTCTCACCTGTAGCAGCGTCACGGCTGAAACATACACCGGTGGCAGATGTCTCACCCATGTTACCAAATACCATGGCTTGTACTGTAACAGCAGTACCCCATTCATCTGGAATACCTTCCATTTTACGATAGAGAATTGCACGCTCGTTCATCCATGAGCGGAATACTGCGCAGATAGCACCCCAAAGTTGCTCTACAGGGTTGGCTGGGAAATCATGACCTGTTTGGTCTTTGATAGCTGTTTTGAAACGAGCTACGAGAAGTTTGAGCTCGTCAACGGTCAAATCTTTGTCAAGCTTGATACCACGAATCTCTTTTACTTCTTCAATGATAGCCTCAAATGGGTCGATATCTTCTTTATTTACTGGCTTCATGCCAAGTACTACATCACCGTACATTTGTACGAAACGGCGGTAGCTATCGTATACGAAGTGAGGGTTGTTGGTCTTTTCTACCAAACCAGCAGCTACTTCGTCATTCAAACCAAGGTTGAGGATGGTATCCATCATACCTGGCATAGAAGCACGAGCACCTGAACGAACACTCAACAGTAGAGGGTTCTTAGGATCGCCGAACTTACTGTTCATCAAGGTTTCAACGTGAGCAACTGCAGCAGTAACTTCAGCATTTAGTACTTCTACAATCTTCTCTTGACCTACTTCATAATACTCGTTGCAAACATCAGTGGTGATTGTGAAACCTGGAGGAACTGGTACCCCTACTAGGTTCATTTCAGCAAGGTTTGCGCCTTTACCGCCCAATACTTCGCGCATCTGAGCGTTACCTTCTGCTTGTCCATTACCGAAGGTGTAAACACGTTTCTTGTTGTCCATTTCTTAAAAAATCTTTTATTATTAATTAATATTCGTTTTCTTGCAATTTGTTTCAGCCTGCAAAGGTACAAAAAAAAAATGAAATATGCAAGAAATGTGTTAATTCTTTTTTAATTATACAATAATATATCATAATTGTACCATAATTTATTGAATGAAAGTATATTAAAAAAGAAGGCCACTTATCGTAGCCTTCTCTTTGTATATGTGAAAATGGTTTATCCGAGCATAGTCAGCAAGATACCCGCAGCCACAGCCGAACCAATCACACCTGCTACGTTTGGACCCATAGCGTGCATGAGGAGGAAGTTGCTTGGGTCAGCCTTTTGACCTTCGGCTTGGCTCACACGAGCAGCCATTGGCACAGCAGATACACCCGCAGAACCAATCAGCGGATTAATCTTCTCTTTGGAGAAGAGGTTCATAAACTTAGCGAGAAGCACACCACCAGCAGTACCCATACCGAAGGCCACGATACCCATACAGAGAATCAAGATAGTCTTCACGTTGAGGAAGGTA
>JAFTHS010000031.1 GCA_017457295.1 Paludibacteraceae bacterium
TGTCTTATACTGAAATAGGTTTACTCATAAAATGAACAAAAAGTATCAATTATTAAGATTCAAGTTTTATGAAGCGAACAGTAAATTATTACTCTCAGTCATTCAAACAACAAGTTGTTGAAGACTATTTTGCATCAGGTATGAGTCAAGGTGAATGTGCAAAGAAATGGAAAATTCACCAAACGACCCTTTCAGATTGGCTTATATCTTGCTCAAATGGAAAAAAAGGCGTACCTTTGCGCAGAAAATCAATTCACATGGATGCAAAAGATCAAGCTCTAGAGAACCTGCGTTTAGAAAACGAGCGTTTACGTCGCGAGATGGAGTATCATAAACTCCGCGCTGCTGGTTATGAGCGTCTTCTTGAGATTGTTAAAGAAGAAGATGGCATAGACCTGTTAAAAAAAGATGGTGCCAAACAGTAGAACGCCTGTCCGCAGAGTTTCCATACGAAACAATGGAAACTCTCTGCGGACTGTTTGGCAAGTCTAAACAGGCTTATTACAAACATAAACGCAAGTTATTCAGTGAATTAGAAGTAGAGAAGGAGATTCTTTCACTTGTCAGATATTATCGCTCGGAGATGCCTATGATAGGCGGTCTAAAGCTATATTGTCTCGTTCGTTCCGTATTAGGCGGAACATTAGGAATGGGGCGAGATAAGTTTCTACGGTTGCTACACCAACACAAACTAATTATCCCTCCTCGCAAATCACATCATACTACCAACTCTAATCATGTGTACTTTAAGTATCCAGACTTGGTTAAAGAACTTGTTATCAAGAATGTTAATCAACTGTGGGTGAGCGACATAACATATATCTACACGACAGATGACAAATTCTGTTATCTACATCTTGTAACAGATGCTTTTTCGCGTATGATAATAGGTTATGTACTATCTCCAACAATGGAAGCAAAACATACGCTATCCGCTCTTAATCAGGCGATTGTACATGCAGGAGGTGGTAATTTATGTGGCACTATACATCATTCGGATAGAGGTGTACAATATTGTTGTGATGGATATATCACACAACTCAAAGAACATCATATCCGTATCAGTATGACAGAAGATAGTAACCCTACGGATAATGCTGTGGCTGAGCGAGTTAATGGTATTATTAAGAATGAGTTTCTAGATCCATTGCCAACGCCACGGAATTGGCAAGAAGCAATACCACTAGTAGACCATGCAGTACACACCTATAATACATTGCGTCCACATTTAAGTTTGGGCATGAAGACACCTGCACAACTATACTACAGAAAACTATAATTTTCAAAAGTTAGAGGAATAGGTTTAATGAAAAAATAGCGCCAATCTAAACGATTTTTGCGTATATCATTTTTTTGTTGTATCTTTGCAGAGTCTTTCACTAGTAAACCTTTTTAGAATCGTAGTCAACCTTTTTAGGAAACGAGTCAAAAGTTTACGTTTTTTAAGATCATAACTCAGTAATCGAGTCAACCTTTTTCAGGTTTAGTCATGCACTTTTTGAGTTTCGGAGTTCTTTGGGCGTTCCTTGGTTCGTCCTTGGTTTCTCCTTGGTCTTTGGCAGCAAAAAGACAGGGAGGGGAAAGGGGAACGGAATCTTAAGAAAAAGCACTTTTGAGTGAATAATTCAAATTTATTCTTGTATATGTCAGAAAAAAATTGTACTTTTGTGCCATATTTGTCTCATAAAGATACAATGACCGCGCACGAAGCACTGAAGACATATTTTGGTTACGATGATTTTCGCCCATTGCAAGAAGAAATCATCCGATCCGTTTTAGACGGTCGCGACACGTTGGCACTCATGCCAACAGGGGGCGGCAAGAGTCTGTGCTTTCAAGTGCCCACCATGGCAATGGGTGGTCTATGCTTAGTCATCACTCCATTGATTGCCCTGATGAAAGACCAAGTGGAGAACTTACGACAACGAGATATTCATGCAGCAGCTATCTACACAGGCATGACTTACGACCAGCAGAAAGCGGCACTCGATAACTGCCAATGGGGGCCATACCATTTCCTATATGTATCGCCCGAACGATTGGAGTCTGAGGAGTTTCGTGAGCGCCTTGCCCGTCTGCCTATCTGCCTCATCGCCGTGGATGAAGCACACTGCATCTCGCAATGGGGCTACGACTTTCGCCCCAGTTATCTAAAGATAGCAGAAATACGAGAGGTGATTAGAGGCGAAAGGCGAGAGGTGCCAATATTGGCATTGACTGCCACTGCTACTCCCGATGTGGTGGATGATATACAAGAGCGCTTGGCGTTCCGCGAGAAGAATGTGCTGCGCAAGAGTTTCCTTCGCCAGAACCTGAGTTATGTAGTGCGCCAAACCAATAAGAAAGCGGATGAGATAGTTCACATACTGAGCAAAGTGCCAGGCTCGGCTATCGTGTATGTGCGCAACCGTCAACGCGCTCAAGAACTGGCTGCATATTTGCAGGAGAAAGGCATATCCGCAGATTTCTACCATGCAGGACTTAGTTCCAAAGAACGTAGTGCCAAGCAAGAGGCATGGAAAGAGTATAAGGGAGTAGGGGGGACGTCTGAACATATCCGTACTATGGTATGCACCAACGCCTTTGGTATGGGTATCGATAAACCCGATGTGCGAATGGTGATTCACCACGATCTGCCCGACACTATAGAGGCATATTTCCAAGAAGCCGGGCGCGCGGGGCGCGATGAGAAAAAGGCATTTGCCGTACTACTTTACGACCCAACGCAAGATAAAGCCAAAGCGCGTAAGCGAGTGGTAGATAACTATCCACCGAAAGAGTTTGTTGGCGATGTCTATCACAAGACATGCGACTTCTTAGGCGTAGGTGCAGGTAGTGGACAAGGACATACGTTCTTCTTGCCCATTCACGACCTATGCCGAGTGATGCACTTGCCAGCTCTGCAAACATATGCAGCTTTGCATCTGCTCACACAAGCAGGATACCTGTGTTTTCAAGAAGAACAAGAGATTCAGCCACGCGTGAAAATATGTATTCAGCAGCGAGAAATAGCAGAATACGGACTGAGCGAACGGCAAAAGCACTTGCTGGAGATATTGATGCGAAAGTATTCGGGAATATTCACTGACTTGCAGTACATTAACGAGGATTCGTTGTCAAAACTATTAGCTACGAATAATTTGCACGACATATTAGTGTCGCTGGCAGAGCGCCGAATCATCCACTATGTACCACATACCAAAACTAATACGCTGCTATTGACACGTGAGCGGCAAATGGATGTATATCTATCTACCGATATATACGATCGCCATCGCCAGCAGTATATAGACAAACTGAAAGCGATGGTGGAATATGCTGAGAATGAGCAATATTGTCGTTCACAATTGATGTTGGCGTACTTCGGCGAAATAGATGCTCCTCCATGCGGGACATGCGATGTGTGCCGAGCAAAGAGAAAAGAATAAGCAGTAGCAAAAGGCTATACTACGGCATCCAAATCTTCCAAAGTAGGGTAGGTATGCCAACCCATCTCCTCACCTACCATACGATTTTCTAATATATCATCTACAAAATGATAAGGAGGTTCGCACTGATGAGTGGCGATATAGGATTGCACTGCCTCGTAGATTGGGCGATGTGGCTTGTGGCTATGCACCAAGTGAGATGCTACACAATGGTCGAAGATCGACATATCGTAGTGATTGTGCAGGTCTTGCCAATGGAGTGCATTGTTGTTGCTCAATAGGATAAGATGATGCCCCTTAGCTTTCCATGCACGAATCATGTCCAATCGATAGGCAGGAATACCTGCATGCATGGTGTTCCACGCATCAATGATATCCTGGCGAGTAGTACCCGCTACTGCATGCGCATGGATGGTATCAACAAAGATATCAGCATCAACCAACCCACATTCGAACTGCTCCATCAGACTATCAGGTATTCCTTCGGCATTAGGTTTCATACCCAATATGTGTTCCATCTGCTCTTCGCCTAAAATTCGGCTAAATCGTGCAATGCACTCTGGCATATTATGCTGCATGAGCACTCCGCCCATATCTAGAATAATAGTCATATCTTGTCAGTTTTCTGTGGTTACTTTTTCATTTGCTATTCGTTCGCCAAAGATAGAAGACCCTATCCGCACCATAGTACTGCCTTCCTCAATAGCTATGAGATAGTCGTCAGACATGCCCATGCTGATGATAGGGTGGTCGCAAGGCAAACTGTTGGCCAAACTACGAATTGCACGGAAGCAACGGCGCCACTCGGCTTCATCATCGGTATTGGTGGCCATACCCATAATACCACATATATCTACCCATGGGTATGGGTCACTCGATGCAATACTATGGGTCAGTTGCCGAAACTCCTCAGGTGTGAAACCCGATTTGGTGGGCTCCTCTGCTACATGCACCTCCAATAATACCTTGACACGTCGCCCAATCTTCTCTGCATGGCAATTGATGGCCTCCAGCAATCGAAGGCTATCCACCGAATGGATGAGATGGGCATAGGGAACAATCTGCTTTACCTTGTTGGTTTGCAGATGACCAATAAAATGCCAACGAATGTCCTTTGGCAATGCCTCCGCTTTGGGCAACAATTCCTGAACGCGGCTTTCTCCAAAATCGCGCTCACCACATTCATACGCCTGCATGATGGATTGCTGCGGATGAAACTTGCTGATACATACCAGACTAACACCTGTAGGTAGGTGTTGGCGAATAGATGCAATATGGCACTGAATTGGAGTCAAAGGAATGGTGTAGAGCAATAGATTATACTGCGCGGAAAACCTCCAAGATAGGTGAACGAGTGATACTAACTACTTCACAATCTAGATTGTTAAGCGATTGTTGAAGGGTTTTGTTGGCATCAGTGACATTGTTGGCTTGTACAAAGATAGATACGGCTTTGCGTTTCTCTTTGCCATTATCTTCAATGGTAATCATTTCCACTCGTGCTTTGTACCAACGGTCGCCTTCTGGCGAAGGAATCAGGTCGTAGAACTGTACTTGCTTGCATGTTTTTACTTCCCATTCGCCAGAGATAAATGGTTTGATTTCTTCAATGAGGCGGTTCTCTACATCAGCGCAAGTAAGGCCTTCCACCATGTATGTTTCTTTTACGCCTGCGGGGTTATCTTCTCCTGTTTGGCGGGTATAACTGATTTTAATCTCGTAAAAAATCATAGTTTTAATATTATAATGTGTAGTTGAGAATTAGCGATTTTATATCAGTAGCACTGATGTTTTTGCTTGGAAAAGTAGTCATTGTGCCTGACCAAAACAATAATGGCGTCAATGGTGCTGACAATACAACACGATCGTAGGGGGTGTTGTCATCATTGTAGAGTAACCAATGATCGTGTAGTTGGAAAAAGACATCTCCTGCATGTTTTTGATAGATAGATGATCGATGGTCTGAGTGTATGGCCTCGTGAATAGGATAAGCCACCTGTACTCCCTCGAAATCCATTAAGAAATTGGCTACTTGTCGTTGGATGGTTTCCAATGATAATCTTTTCTTTTCAATGAGTGTTCGATTGAGATAAATGAACGGACCATATCCACCATCTACCCATCGTTCGTGTCCATAGATCGCCATAAGATAGGTGCTAGTGAGCGCAGCTGCTCGGTCCACATTAAAGGTCTGAACTGCTATGCCAGCAGTTGCCAATGTTTGTGCAGAATACCCTTTGATAGGACGACCGACTAGCAGAATCTGATAATTAGATTTGCCTATTCTGCGATTCAATTGCTCCATCAAGAATCCTAGGTCTTGATTGATACCCAGATACATATCTTCTTGTTCTGCAGATTCAATGATGTCGCTGTTGGCTTTTGGCGAAAGAGTGGTGAGTTGCAAGAGCATGATATCAGGTGTGATATCTTCTCCTAATTTCTCTGTTTTTTGCATATCCAATGCCAATTCAATGACTAGTGTGTTTGCAGTAGGAGTGTGCAATATATCATCTTTAGGCAGGTAGTTGAATTGACGTCTCTTTTCGTCTTTATTAGGATTAGTGTACATAGATATGTCTAATCGTGGCGTCCACAATCGTTCTGCCAATTCGTTGATACGTCCGTTCATATTCATTCCATCGGCTGCGGTAGGTAAACCATCTGGATATGATGAGGTAGTAACCCATTTCAACGATACAGGATCTAACCAGCAGCAAGCATCTGCTGCATGTCCTGCGAGCATGATAGTAGTTTGAGGATCAAGTCCGATACTATATATTTTTGCATCAGATCCTTGTATTATTCTCCAATCATCTGTAATAGTAGGCGATAAAATCGAATGAGGCGACAATTGTTGCTTTGTACCAATGCCCGTTGCCAAATCATCATGCAATATGTCGTGGTGCGTGCGTTGTGCACGTGAGAAATAACTGCTATTCATAATGCCATGATAGGATGGGGTTGTTCCTGTCATCAGCGTTGCTGTGGTTTCCTCTCCACCATTAATGGTATGTGGAAAAGTAATTGTTGTCTGAAATGCTTCTTCACTCATTATACGCAAGCCACCTGCCGACCAATAAGGACGAAGTTTGGTGAGATTATTTTGGGTCATACCATCCACCACTACCACTACAGTCAAACGTGGGTTGGACAGCATATGTGAAGAACAGAATAGAAGAATGAGTGTGGCTAACGTAGCCAATAAATGATTCGTGCGCATAAATGAATAACGGGTAATAAAATTAGTCGCCAATTGAATCCTACCAAAGGATGCGACGAGAAGAATGTTAGAAAAATAACAATAACGAGCAAGATGATGCTAATTATTCCAACTACCAGATCTATCCACCATGATATTTTTCCTCGGCGGCGATCGATAATGTTTATACAGATGAGTATTATTGCTAAAGCAATGATTCCCGTCCAGCAGTTAGCATACCACGGAACGCGAGCAATATTAAATGCTTGAATATGCTGATTTTTTACTAAAGGAGTGCCATCGGATAGTTGGGCTTCTGCGAGATAGAACATCAGTTCTTCTGGCAAGAAAAGACGTTGCTCATTATTCATAAGTTGGTCGGCACGCTTCCCGAAAATGAGATTAATGCCAAAGTCCACCCAAGATTGAGGCCCTGTATAATGCGATATGGCAGTGCGATATGGCTGATTTAGATAGCCAGTATAGGTGGATATGATGGAATCTTGTAATGCATTCTTAATTAGGTGATATGGACGTGTAGCACAATTATCAAAGACAAAATTGTATAAATAGAATCGGTTTTCTGGACGATAGTTAATAATCAGAGCATCAAATATCTGTTGCTTTTGTGTTTGATTTAGATTCAATTCTTGCCAATAGGTGGCTCTGCCAATGGATTGGTAGAAACGCTGAAAATAGCGATACGACTCTATGCCTAGTTGATAATAGGTATCCCCTTTGATAAATTTTATGTAGAAATCGTTATCCATCAATGAGAAAATGCCATAATTGAAAACAATATCTAGGTTATTGCTCTTATCTTGTACTTGTATGCCAGTATGCCCGTATTTAGACCATACTTCATTGCCTGGGGTGCATGTGAGTAGATATATTTTTGCATCTTTTGAGAGTGCAATGGGGTGTGACAGATTACGCGTTGCAACTGCCTTGCGATTCTTGCTCGCAGCATGTGTGGTAGTGGTCTGTCCACAAATAGTTAGGCAAACGAGTAGCAACGATAATATGACTCCAAGGCGTTTATGCATAGATGATGTAATTAGGGATGAATGTACATAATATACCTAGAATGTAGCCGCATACCACTTGGGTCGGGGTATGGGCTTTCATATATAACCTAGCATACATTAGCAGCAGAGATAGCAGGCAGATTAATGCTACTGCGATAAATGATACAGTGCCGTAGTATAGCGATATGCTACACACTCCTCCTAACAACCCTCCCATAGCTGTCAGATGAGCTGAAATCTTCCATTGGCGATTGATGATAGTCACTAATCCTAATGCAGTGGTAGCACCCATTGCTATCAATACCCATACTAATGGCATTTTTACACTGTGGTATAAAAAGTAGCACCAAAATGCAAAGCATACAATAGAATACACATAGGGCATAGTCCTTTCGTGCGGATTGTCAATATGCAACGAAGATATTTTCTTTTTTCTCCACAATATGCATATGAATATAATTGGAAGTAGCGCTGTCAAAGCAAATGTACCAAGGATACTGACCCAAACATATGATTGTGGTAAGGTGGGGATACGTTGTGTCATTACCAATGTATAGAGTAGCATTCCGTAAGTAGGAACGAACAAGGGATAGCACACGATACTGAGTAGTTGTGATAGTATGTTGAGCATAGTGTGCATGGGTTATTGCATTTGATGACGTAATCTCGCCACAGGAATTCCCATCTTTTCGCGGTATTTGGCTACTGTTCTACGAGCAATAGGATACCCACTTGCGTGCAGTATTTCTACTAACTCATCATCTGTGATAGGATGATTCTTATCTTCGTTGTCAATCAATTCGCGTACTTTTTGCTTAATCTCTCTAGTAGATACTTCTTCGCCCTCTTTCGTGAGAATTGCCTCTGAGAAAAAGTATTTGAGCGGGAAGATGCCAAACTGCGTTTGCACATACTTGTTGTTGCAGGCGCGTGAAACGGTTGATACATCCATATTTATGCGATCTGCTATATCCTTCAGCACCATTGGCTTGAGATAGATGCTATCTCCATTCATAAAGAAATCGCGTTGGTAGGCAACAATGGCTTTCATCGTTTGCATGAGAGTTTCGTTGCGCTTGCGAATAGCATCAATGAACCAATTAGCAGACTCTATCTTACTTTTCACAAAATGCACAGCGTCTTTCTCACTCGCTGATAATTTGTTAGTGTTGCTTGAGTAGGTATCTAGCATTTGGCTATATTCGCTAGAAATACGCAACGGAGGAATATCATCTTGATTGAGCGATACTACTAGTTCATTGTCTTCAATATCCACAATAAAATCAGGTGTAACAATGGCTTGATTGCGATCATATACTGTTCCCATCCAACTGCTACCTGGCTTAGGATTCAATCGTACAATTTCTGCGATGGCATTGCGTAATTCCTCTTCAGATATATCAAACCGTTGAATGAGTTTGCTATATTGTTTTTTCGAGAAGGTATTGAAGGCCTTGCTCAATATATCAATGGCCAATTGAACTTCAGGGGTTGGTTCTTTATCTTGAAGTTGCAGAAGTAAACATTCTTGCAAGTCATATGCTGCGACTCCGCGAGGTTCAAATTGCTTGATTTGATCAACTATCTCTTGCATCTTTTCTATAGACACAGTAAGACCCTCTTTGAAGATTAAGTCATCTACCAAGTCTTCTACTGTTCGGCGAAGATATCCATCTCCATCAATATTACCTACCACAAATTTAGCAATGTGACGATCTGGTTTGTCCATCTTGGTTAGATAGATTTGTGCCTTAAGATGTTCGCCAAAACTGATTCCAACAGAGAAGGGTATATCCTCGCGCATAGCTTCAACAGTGCGATTGCTACTGCTGATTCGTTCGCTAGTGTCATCATCTTGAATATAGTCGTCGTAGTTGAAATCTTCGTTTTGAAGAGGATTGGAGAATTCATCTTCTAAAGTAGAATTATCTATTCCTTCGTTGTCAAGGGTTTGATCGCGTCCTTCATCCAAAGCAGGATTGTCTTGCAGTTCTTCATTGATGCGTGCTTGCAACTCACACGCAGGCAACTCCAACATGCGCATCACTTGGATTTGTGCAGGCGATAGCTTGACTTGAAGTTTCTGTTTTTGAGTTAATGTGAGTGAAGTAGCCATAGCAACTTGATTTTATTGGTTGATAAAATTCAATACGGCTTGCGTGATATAGGCCAATTGCTCCTCATCTAATTCCGTATGCATAGGCAATGATAATACGCAACTAGCTAAACGTTCTGCAACCGGGAAATCTCCTGTTTTGTAGCGAGGATCTTGATATGCTTTCTGCATATGTAGTGGTACTGGATAGTAAACCATAGCAGGTATTTGTGCTTCAGCTAGCGCATTGCGCAAGGCATCACGATCTATATCAATCAAACGCAATGTGTATTGGTGGAATACATGCGTAGATTGCTCGCTGCGCGCGGGGATGAGTATGCGTGGATGATTAGCGAATGCCTTATCGTAGTAAGCCGCTGCGGCTTGGCGAGCAGCGATATATTCGTTAAGATGAGGTAGTTTAGCATCCAAAATAGCAGCTTGTATGCTATCTAAACGTGAGTTTACACCTATTGTGTCATGATAATAGCGCACTACCATTCCGTGGTTGGCAATAGCACGCATTTTAGCTGCCAGATCATCGTTATTGGTGAAGATTGCTCCGCCGTCACCATAACATCCTAAGTTCTTCGATGGGAAGAAACTAGTGCAACCTATATCTCCAATGGTAGCGGCTTGTCGTTGCGAACCATCTGCGAAAGTGTATATCGCGCCAATGGCTTGGCATGCGTCTTCCACTACATATAAATTATTCTCCTTTGCCACATCCATCAGTGCTTCCATGTCTGCACACTGACCGAATAGATGAACAGGCACAATAGCTTTTGTTTTTGGTGTAATGGCTTTGCGTACTGCATCAATGGAGATATTCATAGTATCCCAATCTACGTCCACTACCACGGGAGTCAGTCCTAAGAGCGCTACGACTTCTGCAGTTGCAATGAATGTGAAAGTAGGTGTGATGACTTCATCTCCAGGCTTTAGACCCAATGCCATGAGCGCAATCTGCAAAGCATCGGTACCATTACCCACAGGGATAACATGCTTGGCGCCAGTATATTTCTCCAAATTGGCTTGAAAAGATGCTACTGCCGGTCCTTTGATAAAACTGGCAGAGTCAATTACAGATTGAATGCCGCGGTCTATGTCTTCTTTGATGTGTTGATACTGCGTTTGCAGATCTACCATTTGTATTTTCTTCATAACTTATCGCTTTATAATGTACTCCACCTCACGGATGTTTGAACGCATCTTGGTGATGAATGGGTTGTTGGTTTCAATGTTAACATGTAGTGTTTGCTGCTGAGGAGTGGGGTAATAGCAATATACCTGAAAATCTTTTTCAGTGACTTGTGCAAAATGAGAAACACCTACTCGTACAACTATACTGACCTCTTGTGGGAAGAGGTGAATAGATTCTGATGCGGGTAAATCTCGAACTTGAATAGGTATAACGAATGATTTGTCCGTGAACTGTTCGGATAGCCATGTCACTTGTGCCGATTTGACAGAAGAGCGTATCCCTTGTGGGATCTTTAATTCGACTTGCTTGGTGACACTATCACGCAAATTCTCAACGAATATGCTGTCGGTGTAAATATGAGCAATATGCTTTAAATCTTGTTTGCTACCATATATCTCTATTTCGTGCGGGGTGATGGTTGGCACACCGATTAGTTGATATTGCTCTGCCAACGAATATGATGAACGTAGTTGTATGGCTACCGTTTTCTTGTCTTGATATATATATGGCGCATCTATCACCTCTGGATAGATGTGTTGCACCGTAGTTGAGCCAGGTAATAAATCTTGTAGTTTTGGGCGTAGAGTCTCAGATGATATGTGTAAAACGTTATCGGTTTTGGTCAGTTTGTCTGCCAAACTGATGGTCAAACTAGGACGCGTATGCTTCACTTGTCGTAAAAGGCGTCCATTATCTCTGATTTCAATTTCTATATAGTTAGGCAAAGGATTTTCGAAGAGGACTTCGCTAGGAATATCTGTATAAGTAATGGGCAGTTTGATTTTAGCATCCCGTATAGAAG
Source organism: Paludibacteraceae bacterium (assembly GCA_017457295.1). GTDB lineage: Bacteria > Bacteroidota > Bacteroidia > Bacteroidales > Paludibacteraceae > Colicola. Next base: position 11,760 of record JAFTHS010000031.1, read on the forward strand.
ATGTAGCATGTCCCCACCAGAATAGAGAGGACAATCCCACAAACAAGAGGAATATGAGTGCATCTTTTTTGAGCATCCATACCCACACTTGTTTGGCGAATTGTTCTATTTGTTTTAAGTATTTTTTCATTAAATAGTCAAGGCAAATGCCTTTTAAATACTTTGGTAGAGATAATTATTTCTTCTCTTCTTGTTTAACAGCTTCTGCACTTACATACACGCTGCCTTTATCTACTTTGATTACCAGATCCTTTGCAATCTCAATAAGGAATGTAGTGTCTTGTACCTCTTTGATATTGCCATAGATTCCGCCTGCGGTAACTACTTTATCGCCTTTCTTAAGAGCATCGCGTTGCTGTTGCAACTCTTTTTGCTTTTTTTGTTGTGGGCGAATCATAAAGAAATAGAATACCACGAAGATAAGAATCATCATTACCCAAAATGACCAACTGTTGCCTTGTTGAGCAGTTGTGTTAGCAGCAGTAGCTGCTTGCAAAAAAATGAAATTTAGCATAGTTTTTACTTTATTTGTTATTATATGTTTCTTTTAACTGCGAACAAACTTGAATAATCTATTTTCTTTTCTCAAGTCTTGTACGATGCGGTTGAGTACACCATTGATAAAGATATGACTCTTTTCTCCAGAATATTCTTTGGCAATTTCTATGTATTCGTTCATAGAGATTTCCAATGCAATATCGCTGCATTGGCGTATCTCTGCCAAAGCCACAAGCAGAATAGTTTGGTCCATGTATGCTATACGATCCGCTTCCCAGTTTTGCAGCGATTTAGCAATTAATGCTTTGTTCTCTTCAGCATTGTCAATGCTCCATTGCAATAGGTCTTTTGCGAAAGTGATTTCTTCTTCCGAGCCAAACATTTCCAGCAATGGTAATTCATCGGCATCATCCTCTTTGAAGCGTTTGATAGTCTTTATAACGTATGTCACCACCATATCTACATCGGTAGTCCAACCTTCGTGATCTAACGTTACCTCCATTTCTTCTAAGGCAGAAGTGAGCTCTTTACTTCCCAAGAGCAGTTGGCTATAAATCTTGCGCCATAGCGTTTTCTCATCTTCGTAGGTAGGTCGTTCAATAGCCATAAACTCTTTGTAGAATGGTGCCTCTACCAGTTGTCGATAAATTGCTTCCACTGCATTCATACCAGCATCCCAACGCAATTGCCCATTTTCCATGTAGTTGCGAATGCGTCGGTTGTTGAATATTTGTTGCGCTAATCTATTATTTGCAAAATTGCGATTAGCGTGGTATGTTTTATGGAGTACAGAGGCACGTTTGAGATTGGTGTTAATCTGCTCGTTTGCATAGGTGGTCAGTTCGTCTGCAAAACTCAACATCATCATGTACAAACTATAAGTACTAGAAAACTTATTAAGCAGCGTTTTACGTGCAGTCAACGAAGTCTGGTCACTACCGCTGTAGTGCGCAAAAAGTGTTTGAACTACTTTTGTTCTAACTAATGTTCGATTAATCATATATATGTTCGCTTTTACGCTGCAAAGGTACGGATTTTTTTGCATATATGCAAGAATATTTCTATTTTTTTAAGTGTAGTCCTTGCGTATATGCAAAAAATATTGTACTTTTGCAGAAAATTAACTTAAAGAATGATAAAAGAGATGGAAAATCGTAGATTTGAAGGAAAAAATGAGCCAGAGATCGTGTATTCACGTTCGGTGAAAGCGGGCAAGCGAATCTATTATTTAGATGTGAAGAAAGCTCGCAACGAGGATTTGTATTTGTGCATTACTGAGAGTAAGCGCAAACAGGTAGGGGAAGCTGAAGCACCACAATTTGAGAAGCACAAAGTATTCTTGTACAAAGAGGATTTTGCGCATTTTACTGAGGGGTTGAACGATGTGATTGCTTTTGTGCAAAGCCAATTGGGCGAGATTGAGGAGCGCAAAGAATGGACTCCTGAGACAGAGGAAACTGCTGCTCCAGAGGCAATGAAGGCACCAGATGAAGAGAAAGCAGAAGATAAGTCTCTTCTCGGTAGTCTATTGAATAAACTGAAAAATTAAGGAAATAGTAATTAGACGCTTGGCGTCAGACTATCCACAATAACGTCTGCTACCTCCTGCTTTGAACAGAGCGGGAGGTCTTTTTTTTCACCATCTGCGTAGAGTAGGGTTACTTTGTTGGTATCCACTCCAAAACCAGCTCCCTTGTCTTGCAGCGAGTTGAGTACAATCATGTCCAGATTTTTGCTTCGCAACTTGCGTTCTGCGTTGGCTTGTTCGTTGTGCGTTTCGAGTGCAAATCCTACCAATGTTTGATGATTTTGCTTGGCCTGTCCTAATGTGGCAGCAATATCGGTGGTAGTCTTCAAGTTGATGGTCATAGATGTCTGACCTGGTTGCTTCTTTATCTTTTGCTCAGCAATATTGCTGGGGGTGAAGTCTGCTACTGCCGCGCATAGAATGGCCATATCGGCTTCGGGAAAATGCTGCGTGGTAGCGTCGCACATCTCTTGACTGGATGTTACGGGCAATATGTGGAGTGGACAAAATGCTTGCCATGCAGATAGTGAGAGATGGGTCGGTCCGCTTACTAAAGTGACTTTTGCTCCTCGGCAGAGGCAAGAACGTACTAGTGCGTAGCCCATCTTTCCTGTAGATGCATTGCTGATATAGCGTACAGGATCTATGGCCTCTTGTGTAGGCCCTGCGGTGATAAGTACGTGCTTGTTGGTGAGCGTTTTGGGAGTGAGAGCATATTCTATTGCAGCCATTAGTGTGTCTATCTCTTGCATACGTCCTTTGCCTGTGGTTCCACAGGCCAATTCGCCACTTGCAGCATCAAGCATGGTAACGTTGTCCCATTGCGATAGCATACGAATGGCCTCTTGTGTGGCAGGTGATTCGTACATGTTGGTATTCATTGCTGGAGCTATCACCACAGGCTTGCGCATGGCAGCAAACGTGGTGGTCAGTGCGTCATCGGCAATGCCGTGAGCCATCTTGCCTATCACATTGGCTGTAGCAGGGGCTACAATCATGAGGTCTGCCCAATCGGGTAGGGATATGTGCTCAGTGCTATGCTCGTTGATAGCAGCGAATACATCGGAATATACCTTGTGTCCGCTTAGGGTTTGCAGTGTAAGAGAAGTGACAAACTCCAATGCATGCTTGGTAGTTGCCACTTGTACATCTGCTCCTGCTTTCTTGAGGAGACGAATCAGTTCGGGTATTTTGTATGCGGCAATACCTCCGCTGATTCCTACTAGAATATGTTTTCCCGCTAAAGTCACGGTTGTTTGCCAATTACTTCAGCACTTCGTCCTTATTGCCGCTGCGGTAGATGAGTTCGTCGTTGATGAACTCTTCTGTGGCAATCAGAGTTGGCTTAGGCAACTTCTCATAACTGCGAGAAATCTCTATTTGCTCTTTGTTCTCAAATGTTTCTTCGATAGAATCTTGTGGTATTGAGAAGTCTTGCAACTTAGCATCCAATTCTTTCTTGAGTGCAGTGCTGATTTGGTTGCTACGCTTGCCAATGATAGCTACGGTTTCGTACACGTTGCCTACTTTCTCAGTAAGTTCGTTGATGTCCCTTGTGATAGTGGTTTTGGGAGCTCTAGTTTGTTTGTAATCAATCATATTGTTTTAGTTTTATATTTCTATCGGTTTAGCAGATGCACATTATCTGTGAATCATTCTAGCAGTTTTTTCATTTCTTTTCCAATGCGTTCTGCCGCATTGCGGTGCTTGGATTCGGGGTATTCGGTGATAAAACTGTAGTATTCATCTTCGGTGTCTCTTGCACGGTCCAACTTCTTGGTATCCACTGAGTTGAGCGTCTGCTGGTATTTGGCTTGCAAGATTAGCCAACTTAGATCCTCTTGATATTTGTTGGTAGGATAGTCTTTGAGCGCATTTTTGGCTACAATTTCAGCACTCAAGTAGTTATTGCCCAAATAGGTGCCTAAGTTATAATAGAGCTTGGCATTCAAATATTCTTTGTAAGCCAAGTTGTCATACAACTCACCCATTTCTTTGTAGGCCTGCTCAGCATATGGACTATCGGGATAGTACTCTACAAACTGAGTAAAGAACTCAATACCCTTTTTTGTATCGGTTTGGTCCAAACGAGCATCTGCTACATTTAAGTAGTAGCAGTGTCCCACTTGAAAACGCGCCTCAATGATATAGCGTCCTTTAGGATAATTGCGGATATATGCTTGGTAGTATTCAGATGCTGAGACATAGTCTTTCTGCCCCATATAGCAACGCGCCAGATAGGCAAGCACATCTTGTGAGCGGTCGGTTCCTCGATAATATGTAGTTATATCATCAAGCAATGTCTGCGCTTTTACGTACTGCTCATCATTGAAATACTGCAAGGCCTTTTGGTATTTCAAATCAGGGTCTCTGGACTTTAGTAATTGCTGGTATTCGCCACAAGATGCTAAGCCAAAAACGATAGATATCAATATTATAAGTCCCTTTTTCGTCATAATACAAAAATCAGCCTGCAAAGTTACTACAAAAAACGCACATATACAAATTTTTAGTGTCTTTTTTTGAAATTAGTGTGCTTTTTCCGTCATTTATATGGGAGATTTACTTCCATCGTGCCGATGTGGCGATGCGCAGAGTGTCGCTATCCGCTATAATCAAGTAGCAAGCAGCATCGTCGGTACTTTCTATCATTCTTAGTGCCTCTTCTTCGCCCATGACCATACATGCAGTGGCCAATGCATCGGCTCGCATGCTGCTACTGGCAGTGACGGTGGCACTCAAAAGCGAATGATGGACAGGATAGCCCGAGCGGGGGTCAATAGTATGGCTTCGGCGTTGACCGTCCACAAAATAGTATTGCAGGTAATTGCCAGAAGTGGCCATACAAAGGTGGGTACTTTCTATCACCTCTTGAAGTTCTTTCTCCATACCTGTGGCGTCAATCGTAGGGCGAGATATGCCCACGCGCCATGGGTTGCCCTTGTCGTTGGTACCCTGTAGAACTACTTCACCTCCGATGTCTACCAATAGGTTTTCGCAGCCATTTTCGCGCAGCAGATTGGCTACCACGTCGCATGCATAGCCCTTGGCAATGGCACTAGCGTCCAATGTGATACGAGGGTCGTTCTTGTACAAGCGGTGTTCTTCTAAATGAATGTTTTGATAGCCGATGAATGTTTTGATGCTATCAATGGCATGTTTATCTATTTGCTCTTCCGACTTTTTGCCTGTGCCAAATCCCCACTGATTGACTAATGGCGCTACAGTAATATCGAATGCCCCATGGGATAGTTGGCTGATGCGATGTGCCTCGGTGTACATAGTTTCGAATAAGGCATCTGTAGTTACGCTATCATTATGATTGATTCGGCTGATTACGGATGTGGGGTTGAACATGCTCAGTGAGTTATCGAACTCTTGTAAACGCTCCTTTATAGCATCATGCAGATCGCTGGTACTTTCGTAGCGGATGTTGTAGTAGGTGCCGAAGATGTTGCCTTGGTTGTGATAGTATTGTTTTTGTGGCCCATCAGGCAGTAATAGCAGCAATCCTGCTGCTATTACTGCTAATCCAAGTGCATGCCACTTTTTTATATTTTTACCATTCATTGCCGAAATATACGCCTACGCCAATGCAACCATTTAGGTGTTGATCAGCGTTGTTTCCAATGGTGTTGATAATATTCTCTTTGTTGACTCCGTAGCAATTGAACATGGCTTCTCCCCACACGTTAATATATAGGTTGCCAAGTTCGAATTCACGCTCAGCTCGCAGTTGCAGGTTGTTGAATCCCACGGTGTTGCCATCTTTCCATACTGCCTCGTAGTTGCTATATGCTCCTCGCCATGGTGTAAAGCCAATCTTAAGCCCCAATACGATGTCTAATGGCAATTCAATATCGTATCCCAACTGGATATAGGTAGAATAGGCGCGTTTGGCATTGCCGTTGGCATTGATTACCACTTCTCCTTCGTCGGTGAGGACAGGATCGTTGCCCAATACGGTGGTGTACCAATCGATAGTAAGTGGCACATTATCAGCCCATTCGCTTATGCTGACACCTGCGTGAAGCTCCATAGTGCTACTGCTGAAGGCATTGTTTGGATCGCCCAACCCTTGGAAATAGGTATCTCCATAGAAATAATGTAAGTGGGTGAGGTCGAGCATAAAGCCATGGTTGTCATAACCGATGGTGATGTCTAACTCGGGATTGAATTCTTGGAACAGCCAACTATCTGCACCGATATTTGCCCAACCGCAGAGGTATAACCCGTTCCAATCGAGTGTGATGGATGGTTGGATGGAAAGTCCTCCGAGATTGTATCCGCGCCATAGGTAACTGGTGACTAGGTCTGCTCCGACCTCTAACGAAATGCCTTTCGTATTATCTTCGGCCTTGGCCTGATACGAAAAAGCACCAACGCTTATCAGCGCTAGTGCTAAAACTAATAGTTTTCTATTCATTTTCTATGCAAAAGCGCAACTTCTTATAGCGCATTCTTATTCGCCCAAGCAACGCGCAATGCTACTTCCAGTATACGTGTATCATCTAAGACTACAAGACCTCCGTCAGGACCTGGCTCAATATGATAACCATTAGTGGCAGTACCGTTGAAGAATGCTCTTACATCATCAGCTGCAATTCCTAACTCTTCAGCAATCACAGCTGAACTACCTTTTGGAAGGCTATCCTTCACTTCTCTCAGTTTGTTGAATGTTGTGCGAATCATAGTAACTAATTAATTTATAGTTGATAATAATATTGATTACATACCCTATTAAGTATTTCGTCTGCAAAGGTAATACTTTTTTTTTATATATGCAAGAGAAAGGTTCAATTTTACTAAAAAAACTTTCAACCATTTCTTACAGCTTTCCCATTTGCGGTTTTCACCTTTTCGTTTTGAGAACAAAAATTCCACCTCAAGAGGTGAGGGATTTGATTTTGGGCTTATGGAAGGGGTGGCAAGAGTAGGTTTTTCTATGATGAGAATATGGTAATCTATCGTTTATCTATCGTATATCTACCGTGTATCTACCGTATATCTACCGTAGTTGGCAGCAAAAAACATGCAAAAAAGTGCTTTGCAAATAGCTACTTGCTATTGCGAATCTCAGTGGAAGAAATATCGAAATATGGAGCTCCATGCAATAGTTGCAAATCTTTTGCATGGGGCATTTCGTATGGAGCACAACCGTGACGAGGATAGACCATCACGCGGAAATGCTGAAGGATATAGTTGCTCTGGCGCCAGCGATGGAAAATAGATAAATTGTCTTCGCCAATAATGAGTGTGAACTCGTGTTCAGGATATGCTTTCGTGAGTGCGCGCAGCGTATTAGCCGTGTAACTGGGGCGCGGGAGATGGAATTCGAAATCGGAAACCACAATACGGTTGGCAGATTCGCCTAATGATTGGATTGCCTCGGTGGCTTGCTGAAATCGCAGTTGTTCATCAGCCAAGATGTGGCTATCCTTCAGAGGATTATAAGGGGAAACCATTAGCCATACTTGGTCAATGTCGGTGTGCTCTACCACCCACTTTGCCAATCCAATATGTCCGAAGTGAATAGGATTGAACGATCCCCCGTAAATACCAATTTTCATTGAACTAGTTTGTCGAGTTCTTTTTTTGCCGTCTCCAAATCATCGTTTACTACGATATGGTCGAAATATGGCGCATCAGCCATCTCAATCTCTGCTTTCGCAAGGCGCTTTTGTATCATTTCTTCGCTGGTATCACCACGTCCATGCAAACGCTGAGATAAGGCCTCTACCGATGGCGGGGCAATAAAGAGTGCCAATGCTTGGTCACCAAAAATGCGCTTGAGGTTGAGCCCCCCCTTGACATCAATATCAAAGACAATGGTACGTCCTGCAGATTGAATACGGTCGATTTCGGACTTGAGTGTACCATAGTACAAACCCTCGTAGACTTGCTCGTATTCGATGAAATCGTTTTGCTGGATATGCTGCTCAAACTCCTCTCGGGAGATGAAATAGTATTCCTTGCCATGCTGCTCTTGCCCGCGTGGAGCACGCGTGGTGGCAGAGATAGATAGCTCATACTTGCCAGGATAGGTGTCTAGCAAATGCTTGACCATAGTAGATTTGCCCGACCCGCTGGGCGCACAGAGAATAATAATCATAGGACGTTGAGTACTTGTTCTTTGATTTGTTCGAGTATATCTTTCATTTTGACTACGATAATCTGCATCTCGCTTTGGTTGCTCTTGCTGCCGAGCGTGTTGATCTCACGCCCCATCTCTTGAGCAATGAAGCCGAGCTTCTTGCCTACACCTGCACCTTCGCCACTCATGGTTTCGCGGAAATAGCGGAGATGGTTGGTCAAACGCACTTTCTCTTCGGTGATATCAAGTTTCTCAAGATAGTAGATCATCTCCTGCTCTAGACGATTGCGGTCAATAGCTTGTTGGGTAGTAGCTGATAACTGCTCTAGATTAGCCTCGATGCGCGACTTGATTTTCTCCACGCGGCTCTGCTCGTAGGGCTCTACCTCCGCCAATAGCACTGCGATAGCGTCCAACTTCTCGCAGAACATACATTGTAGCGATGCTCCTTCCTGCTTGCGAAAAGCATTGAATTGCACAATCGCTGACTCGATAGTGCTCAATACCACGGCCCATTCTTGGTCGCTAATTTCGCTGCAGTCTTGCACTTTGGTTACATCAGGAATGCGCATGATAGTGGTCATAAGATCGGAAGCAGGGAGGGCGAATTCGCGTTGCAATGCGCTCAACTCGTTGTAGTAATAGGCAAAAGCGTCTTTGTTAATAGGCGTGAATGTGGTCGTGGCTTCTCCTTGTACAGCATCTTGATAGTAGATGCTCAAATCGATTTTACCTCGTTCGAGGCGTTGCGCTATCAGTGTGCGTATTTCCAACTCTTTGCTGCGCAGTTGAGGCGCAATGCGGACACCAAGGTCAATGGACTTGGAGTTTAGACTGCGTATTTCTACGATTAGTTTCTTGTTGTTGGCTACTTGGCATTCGGCCTTTCCGTAGCCAGTCATAGAGTATATCATGTTTATTTACGATTAAACAATTGACAAATTATTCGGTAATTGGTCCGTTTGATGCGTTGATGTTTGGTGTATCTTCTTGCGAAGTGGTGTCTTGCTGCTGTGTGTCTTGCTGCTGGAAATATGCAGGCGGACCATACATCACTCGAATAGCGTTGGCCTGAATGGTCTCTTGATGCGATTTGCAACCACAGAGTAATGCAATCAATGCACTTAATATGATATTTATCTTCATTCTCATTTTCCGATACAGAATTTACTAAATATATTGTTTAATACTTCTTGCGAAGTGATATGTCCAGTAATCTCGCCTAATGCAGCTAAACAGTCTTGCAAGTCCATGCTTAAGAACTCTCCGCTGATTTGCATTTGCAAACCATCTTGCACGCGCTTGATGGCTTCTAACGCACGTACCAATGCTTCGTAGTGCCTTGTATTGCTGATAGTCACAGCATTGCGTGTGTCATATTGCTCGGCCGCTAGTGTCACCAATTGCTGCTTGATGGCTTCCACTTCACCATGCTTTGCCGAGATACCAATACTGTTTTCGTCCGCCACAAACCCTGGAATTAAATCCACCTTATTATATATATGTATAACGGTCTTGTCTTGTATATCTTCTATTTGCGATAGTATATTCACGGGTTGAGTGGCATCCTGTAGGTGTATAATCACCGTTGCCCGTTGTGCCGCTTGTCTGCTACGCTCGATACCTAAACTCTCTATGGTATCATCTGTCTGACGCATACCTGCGGTGTCGATAAATCGGAACAACATTCCACCTAGCACTAGTGTCTCTTCCACGGTGTCGCGTGTCGTTCCTTGGATATCACTCACTATAGCGCGTTCTTCGCCAAGCAACGCATTGAGCAATGTGGATTTACCCACGTTGGGCGCACCAATAATCGCCACGGGGATTCCTTGTTTGATGGCATTACCTGTCTTGAAAGATGCCACTAACGTACTAATGGTGGTATTTATTTCTTCGGCCAAATAGTTGAGTTGAGTGCGATCGGCAAACTCCAACTCCTCGTGGTCGGCAAAATCTAATTCCAATTCGATGAGCGAGGTGAAAGTGAGCAATCGTTCGCGCAAGATGGCTAACTCATTGGAAATACCGCCCCGCAATTGAGCTAAAGCCAAATCCTTCTCGGCTTTGGTTTGTGCTGCAATGAGGTCGGCTACTGCTTCAGCTTCGGTAAGATCCATCTTGCCATTGAGGAAGGCACGTTGCGTGAACTCGCCCGCTTGCGCCAATCGGCAACCGGCATCTACTAGCCATTGCAGCAAAGTCTGTTGGATATACATGCTGCCATGGCATGCAATTTCCACTACATCTTCGCCTGTGAACGAATGTGGCGCACGAAAGACACTCACTAATACTTGATCAAGTATTTCCTGCTCACTACCCTGTGTAATCTCCCCATAGTGTACGGTATAAGGAGCTGCCTCGGAGAGTGTTTTTTTTGCATGAAATATGCTGTCCACAATCGCTATAGCAGACTTTCCACTTATGCGAATCACGGCTATTCCACCACTTCCATAAGGGGTTGATATGGCACAAATCGTACTCATTTTTTTAAGCGTATCCATTGCCATTCGTTTTTGCTTCGTGTCTCAACATGTTGCAGACCCACAGCATCTGCTGCTTCTATTAGGTAGGGGATATCGTCTGCGTAGAAACCGCTCAACCAAGCCTCTCCGCCATGTTTTAGATATTGGGCATATAAAGGTATTTGTGCGACTAGAATGTTTCGATGGATGTTGGCAAAGATAAAATGATATTCTCCTTCGGGAGGTGCATCGCCTAATCGCACATCCAGTTCTACATGATTGGCTGCGGCATTCTCCAAGGTGTTGGCTACACTCTTGTCATCTATATCCACGGCCACCACATGTGCAGCGCCACATTTCTTAGCCATGATGCCTAGCACTCCTGTACCACAACCCATGTCCAATACAAATGCGTTTCGATCCAATCGATAGTCTTCCGCAGCTTCTAGCATTGCTTCTATCATCATGCTGGTTGTCTCATGGTGTCCCGCACCAAATGCGCAGTGAGGAGTGATGTGCACACCCATGGGCAAATCTTCTACCTCGTGTTCTGCTTCCCATGTGGCATTCCAGTTGATATCCTCGCATTGCTCAATGCTAGCTATTTTTGCTCCGTCTGTTTCAGCGATTAATGCTTCCAGTGCCTCTTTGTTTGCTCCCAATACAGCCGTCTGAATGTAGGCATCTGCTTCGTCAAATACCTCAAAACCAATATCGCACATAGCTTGCTCTAGCAACTCGCGTTGCCAATCCTGAGAGAAGGAATATATAAGATGTACTACAGAATATTGCATAATAGACTGCAAAATTACTGCTTTTTTTTGAAATATGCAAATTAATTGCACTAGGTGCTTTGCCAAATCGCAAATATTTTGTACTTTTGCGTGAAATTTGATGATATAATCATGACATACAGACAAATTATAGAGTATTTATATGCATCGCAACCTGCTTTTCACATGGTGGGTGCTACGGCATATAAACCTGGATTAGATAATACATATCGCTTGATGTCACATCTTGGCAATCCGCATGAGCAATTGCGAACTGTGCATGTGGCAGGTACGAATGGCAAAGGATCTACATCCCATTTGATAGCAGCCACTTTGCAAACACAAGGGTATAAAGTGGGGTTATTTACTTCGCCACATCTGGTGGATTTTCGCGAACGCATTCGTATATCGGGAGAAATGATTACTGAAGAAAAAGTGGTGCAGTTCGTGGTAGAGAATCGTACGTTCTTGGATGAACTGCGCCCCTCATTCTTTGAAACCACAATGGCAATGGCATTTTGGTATTTTGCAGAGCAGAAGGTGGATATAGCTGTGGTAGAAGTGGGCTTAGGGGGGCGATTGGATAGTACAAACATAGTGATGCCATTGGTGTCGGTGATCACGAATATAGGTATTGATCATACCGAGTTTTTGGGTAATACGCTATCTCAAATTGCTGTAGAGAAAGCGGGTATCATCAAACCCAATATACCTTGTGTAATAGGTGAAACGCATCTAGAAACGCAAGATGTGTTCCTGTCGCGCGCAGAGGAATGTGGTATATTGGGCGATGGATTGGAAACTACGGATTGTAGAATATGGTTTGCGGATCAATGCGGTTTTATGCGTAAACGACGTATGAAAGAAGCACCCGAATGCCAATTACATGGCAGTTATCAAGATAAGAACCAACAGACAGCCTATGTAGCATTGCAGGTGCTGCGTAATGTGTGTGACATAAAATTGTCCAAGGAAGCTATAAGTAAAGGTTATGCTCATGTGTGCCAACTGACAGGGCTGCGTGGTAGATGGGAGGTTGTATCTAAGGAACCACTAACCATTTGTGATACAGGGCATAATGGCCATGGTATGCAGTATGTGGTAGAGCAACTAAAGACCCTGTTTCAATCTCATGGAGAGTTGTATCCACAAGCTCGCTTGCGTATTGTGCTAGGTATGGTGGCAGATAAGGATATTGATATTGTATTAGGGCTGTTGCCTACAGAAGCAATCTATTATTTTACCCAACCATCCACTTTACGAGCTATGCCAGCAGAAAAATTGTGTTGCCGATGGCAAAAACGATATGCATGTTCAATATTCAACCAAACTACACAAAACAATGCTCTTTGCCGTAGTTTTTCTACGGTAAAAGAAGCTCTCTCTGTTGTCCAAAAAGAAGCCACCAATGAAGATGTTGTTTTCATCGGTGGCAGCAATTATGTGGTTGGCGAAGCATTATCTTTACTCTAATTGATATACGGTTAAACACCAGTAGGAGGATATCAGTTGGTTTGATGTACCAATACCTCGTCGTATTCTTGTCGCTTAATCCAATGGTAGAACGTTTGATCCATGCGTATTGGTGCTGCGTTAAGCATAATCACGTTCTGCTTGATTTCGTCGAACACACGTAATTGAAGGGGAATTGTACCTGAATGTGTGCTGCACATATCGCTCAATTCATCAATCAGCGATGGCTGGATGTTGGCGATAGGAATATTCAGTGTGAGGGTTTGAGCGTGTTTATGTGCATCTTCCATCAATTCTACTTGATTGATAACCAACTCATATTCCGCTTCAGGCAATGGCTTGGGTTTAAACCATTTTTTACCTGTACCTGATTGCTGAATTACTCCCGTCAAGAAAACATATACATTAGGCTTCAGCATGCTAGCAAACTGTTTGTATGACTCGCCAAACAAGAAGAATTGGTAATTCCCACTATAATCCTCGATAGTGTATCGTCCGTAAGGATTGCCTTTTTGAGATGTTCGCTCTTCTGCCTCCATGATTATACCGCCAAAAAATAGAGACCGATTTTCATGATCTTTTACCCATTGTGTAGGATCAATCGTTGTTGTTTCTTCTTCCTCTTCCGTAGGTTTTTCGGAGCCTTGGATATTGTTAGTGGCAGCAGCGCGGGCCTCTGGTTTGCGCCATGTTTCAAACTGAGCGAGTTCAGCTGCGGTAATGGTACAAACGTCGCGCACTTCAAACTCCCAATCGTCTAAAGGATGGGCAGAAAGGAAAATACCAATCAAATTCTTCTCTTTGTTCAGTCGTTCGATAGCAGACCAACGTGGCACTTGCGGCAACTCTGGGTATTGGATATCTGCCCCATATTCGCTGCCTATATCACCAAATAAGGATAGACTGTTTTGTGCTTGATCTTGTTGATATTTATTGCCAAAACGAATCAACACATCCAAAAAGTTTTCTCCTTTTGAGTTCATGCCCAATAGCTGCTCACGATATGTGTTCTCAAAGCAATCGAAACCGCCAGCTTGCGCTAGATTTTCCATGGTCTTCTTGTTGCATGCTTGTAGATTAACGCGTTGTACGAAATCGAAGATATTCTTGTATCTACCACCTTTGTTGCGCTCAGAAATGATAGCTTCTACTGCTCCTTCGCCGACACCTTTCACACCTCCTAGTCCGAAGCGGACATCGCCCTGTGGGGTCACGGTGAAGTTCAATCCTGATTCATTTATATCGGGTGGAAGAACCGACATGCGCATTGCACGGCACTCATCCATGAACTTTGTAACGTCCTTTATATCGTCTTTGGCTACTGTCAAGTTAGCGGCCATGAACTCGGCGGGATAGTGAGCTTTGAGATAAGCAGTTTGGTATGCTACCCACGAATAGCATGCTGCATGTGATTTGTTGAAAGCGTACGATGCAAACTTCTCCCAATCTGCCCAAATCTTTTGTAGAATTTTTTCATCATGTCCATTGGCTTTACCGCCATTGATGAATTTAGGCTTCAACTCAGCCAGCATTGCCATAATCTTCTTACCCATGGCTTTACGCAGTTGGTCGCTCTCTCCACGAGTAAAGTTAGCCAACAGACGCGAAAGAAGCATAACCTGCTCTTGATATACAGTTACGCCATAAGTATCCTTGAGGTATTTCTCCATGATAGGAATATCATAGGTCACAGGTTCTAATCCGTGTTTGCGACGAATGAACTGGGGAATGTAATCCATAGGGCCCGGACGATACAGTGCATTCATTGCAATTAAGTCACCAATCACTGTTGGCTTTAGTTCCTTCATGTATTTGCGCATTCCTGCGGACTCAAATTGGAATACACCTACTGTACGCCCTTCTTGGAATAGTTTGTATGTATCTGGATCATCTATAGGAATGTGGTCTATGTCCACATCTATACCATGGCGTTGCTTGATATTGTTCAGACATTCCTTGATGATGGTTAGCGTTTTCAGTCCCAGAAAGTCCATCTTGATAAGTCCCACATTCTCTACCACATGCCCGTCGTATTGAGTTACTAGAATACGTTGCTTGCTATCTTTGTCTTCTACTGTACTCAATGGAGCGTACTTAGTTAGGTCATCAGCTCCAATAATGACGCCGCACGCATGAATACCCACTTGGCGGACGGTATTTTCCAACTGCTGTGCATAGTTGAGCATCGAAGTTATTTGTTCTTCTCCTCCATTAACCAAATCCTTGAGTTCAGGTACATATTTGTAGCAGTTCTTCAGATTTACCTTTGGTGATTTACCATTTTCATCTTTGATATTATCGGGGAAACCACGCTCAGGAATAAATCCTTTAATCTCGTTCACACGTGCTAATGGAACTCGTTGTACTCGTCCGACATCGGCTATTGCCGATTTGGCAGCCATAGCGCCATATGTGATAATATGTGCCACGCGTGTTTTGCCATATTTTTCAGTTACCCAATCCAATACTTTTGCACGCCCTGCATCATCAAAATCAGTGTCAATATCGGGTAGAGAAATACGGTCTGGATTAAGAAAGCGCTCGAACAGCAAATCATACTTAAGCGGGTCAAGATCCGTGATTCGTAGGCAGTATGCAACTACTGATCCTGCTGCACTACCACGACCAGGGCCTACGCTTACGCCCAATTCTTCACGGGCGGCACGTATGAAATCCATCACAATCAAGAAATAGCCAGGAAAACCCATCGTCTTCATGATGTGTAATTCAAATTTAATCCGCTCCTCTTGTTCCTCTGTTAGCATTTCCCCATAGCGTTGATGAGCACCAATATACGTTAGGTGACGTAGGTAGTCGGCTTCCAACTTGATTCGATAAAGACGTTCGTAACCACCAAGTGTTTTTATCTTTTTTTCTGCATCTTCTTGACTGAGAACCACATTACCATGCTCATCGCGTGTGAATTCATCGAAAAGTTGCTGCTCCGTGAATTGTTCACGGTAACTTTCCTCAGTGCCAAATTCTTCGGGGATAGGAAATTTAGGCATGATAGGGCCAGAATCGATGGAATAACTCTCCACCTTGTCTACAATTTCTTGTGTATTACTGATTGCTTCGGGTATATCTGCAAAAATGGCTGCCATTTCTTCGGGCGACTTTAACCATTCTTGTTTGGTATAGTGCATGCGGTCTTCTTCATCTACGAAGTGGTTGGTGCTAAGGCATATGAGACGATCATGTGCTTCAGCATGCTCTTCCTCTACAAAGTGTACATCATTGGTAGCAATCACTTTTACTCCATACTTGTGCGCCAACTCAATCAACACTTCATTTACCATTTTTTGTACTTGATAAGTGTTTTGGTCAGCATGTGGCTTATCGGTTTTGTGACGCTGAATCTCAATGTAATAGTCTTCGCCGAATACACGTTTGAACCACTCTATGGTGGCTTCTGCTTCTGCGAAGCGGTCGTTCTCGTTTTCAAATTGTGTGTTGCTATAAATGCCTGTCAAGATTTTTTGTGGCAACTCACCTCCTAAGCAAGCTGAACAGCAAATCAGTCCCTCGCAACATTCTTCAAGCAATTCTTTGTCTATACGTGCTGTGCGATAGAAACTATCATCCATAAAACTCAAACTAGTGAGTTTGCATAGATTATGATAGCCCCTTTTATTCTTTGCTAGCAAAATAAGGTGCCAACCGCTCATATCCACCACTTGCAGTTTGCCTTCGGCATTAGCTACTTTGTAGTCTTTGTCTTGAAGTAGTCGTCCACGACGCGCACAATAAGCTTCAATACCCACAATAGGTTTGAAAGGCACAAATGGTTCGCCTTTTTCTTCCGCTTTCGCCTTAAGCTTGCTATTGGCCTTTTTGCTGTAGTCTAATAATTCCTTGATGCCATACATGTTTCCGTGATCGGTAAGGGCAATTGCATGCATGCCTGTACGCAGGCATTTATCTACAAGGTCAGACACCTTGCTCATACCGTCAAGTACAGAATAATGAGAATGGACGTGGAGGTGGGTAAAAGTCATGTGGACAGGTTTGTTTTATCGTTGTTAAATTCTCTGCAAAGGTAGTGCATTTTTTGCATATTTGCAAGCAGAAGAAAGAATTTTTGAAAGATTGTTTATTACTCGTTGAGTATCAAGATAGTAAAGTGTTGGCAGATTTTCTGCTAGTATATCGTGTGCAGATTATCTACTCAATTTTTAATAAAATCTGCTAATACTAATGCAGTCATGGCTTCTACTACGGGAACTGCACGCAGTGCCACACATGCATCCATTCGTGCTGGGTATGAATGGGTGTTGTTTGTGGGTTGGATATGGGTAGGAGAGATTGCTGCTAGTGTAAGGGGATTAGATGGTGTGGGCTTGAATACGCAACGGAAAATGATGGGAGTTCCGTCAGTAATGCCTCCTGCTATACCTCCAGAGATAAACGTCTGATCGTTAGATAAATAAGTTTCGCTTCCAGTGAGCGTTATTCCACTAAATCCAGCGCCATATTCAAACCCTTTACAAGCATTGATACTCATAATGGCGAATGCCAAATGAGCCTGTAATTTATCGAAGATTGGATCGCCAATTCCAATCGGCATACCCGTGATGGTGCAGCGGATGATTCCTCCAATACTGTCTCCATTAACTTGGATAGCGGCGATGTGTGCATTGAAATTATCAGGATTGGTTTCATTACCGACTTGTATTAGTTCGGCTTGAATAGCAATGCCCTTTTTGGCAAGGATTTGCCGCGCGATTGTGCCCGCCACTACTCGCGAGGCAGTTTCTCTGGCTGATGCACGACCTCCACCGCGGTAGTCTCGAATGCCATATTTCTGCTGGTATGTAAAATCGGCATGACCCAATCGAAATGAATGTTTCAGCCATTCGTAGTCTTGGCTGCGTGCATCACGATTGCGAATGATAAAAGCAATGGGGGTTCCAAGTGTTACACCATCCATTACTCCACTCAGCCATTCCACTTCATCTGCTTCACGTATCGAGCGCGGTGATACTCCCGCATTATTGCTAGTTTTGCCGGCTCTTCTGTCCAACTCATAGCGAATCATATCCATGTCGATTTGCAGACCAGCAGGTACACCATCAAGTACGCCGCCGATTGCTTTGCCGTGTGACTCTCCAAAAGAGGTAAACGTGAAATATTCGCCAAAAGTATTCATCTGCCTTTTTCAAATTAAAGTGCAAAATTACAAAAAAAATTGCATATGTCAAAAAAAAGTAGTAACTTTGCGTGTTTTTTCGGTGTATAATGCATATTATTACGAATTTGTAACTAAATTTTAATAAATTAAGTAGATTTTGAAATAATGATGAAAAAAGTACTCTTTCTACCAATGATTTGCCTGTCGTTGTTCGCAATGGCTGAACGTATTGAGCCAGTGCCTTTTGGCGATATGGAACAATGGACAGTGCGTTATATCAAAGAATCTAAACTTTTAGGAGGGCAAACGAAAGTGCTCTATTGCTTAGATCCTACAGATACCATTCGCGAAAATGGTCCTTATACGTTCGGGCAGAATGGTAATCCATGGTCAACGAGCAATGCGTATGCAAATGTAATTGGTATAGAGAAGGCTGCGGGTACGATGCAACCAGAGGTGCGTGAAGATGGGGGAACATGTTGCCGCTTAGATGTGGATATGTTGGGCGTTAAAGTGATGGGAATGATTGATATTCAAGTTCTAGTCGCTGGTACATTGTTTACGGGGCGTAATATTGAACCAATCACGACTGCTGCTGATCCGTATCAGAATATCGATTTTGGTGTCCCATTCACGGGGCGTCCTTCGGCTTTGATGTTTGACTACAAATGTGTAGTGGAGCAAGAGGGATGGTACTGGTATGCTAAAGGCACTGCCAAACCAAAAAAGCGCGAGTTTGAGAATGGTGATATAGATGAAGCAGAGGCATATATATACTTGCAACATCGTTGGGAGGATGAGAAAGGCAAGATCCACTCCATTCGTGTAGGAACGGGCTATGAGCGTTTTTCGAAGACGCAAGCAGAATGGATAAATGGACATCGCGTACCTATTTATTATGGTGATATTACGGGTGAACCTTGGTACAAAGAATACATGGGTTTCAAGGGCATTGAGCGTGCAATGAACAGTCGTGGAAAGATTACGCTGATTCAAGAAGAAGGATGGGACGGAAACTTAGAGCCTACACACATGGTCATCGTCATCACATCTGGCAAAATGGAAGCCTTCGAAGGCCACGAAGGAAATACTTTGTGGGTGGATAATGTGTGCTTGGTGTACGAAGAATAAGAAGAAAAATACAATTTTGCAAATATGAAAAAAGTTTTACTAGGTATATTCATTGCGTTGGGAATGTCAATGATGTGCTCGGCTCAAAAATCGTTGATATTGATTGGGGATGGTACTATGGCTCCTCATAGTTTGGCAACGACTGGTGTCTATGGTTGGGCGGAAGCGATGCAGCAATATTTCACAGATAGTATCAGCGTGCGTAATTTGGCTCTAACAGGAGAGAGCGCACTGACTCTTTACAACGGACGTTTAGAGGAGGTTTTAGAGGAGTGTCAGCCACAAGATTTTGTGTTGATTCAATTGGGTCAAAACGATTTGCGAGATGAATATGAAACCGCATATTCTTCTACAGAAGATATGCTAAAGTATATGATAGCCATTGTAGCGAAGTTTCAAGCCAAGGATGTGAATGTTATACTTTCAACTCCTTTGGCACAACCATTCTACAAGGCAGGCGAACTGAAAGACCGAATGGGATCATATCCCGAAGTGGTGCGCCGTGCTGCATTGGCAAAAAATGTTGCATTAGTGGATATGGAGGCCATTACATACGAGTGGTTACAGACTTTGGACGAAGAGGCCGCACATGTTTACTACAAGAATATATCTCCTGAATCGGAGAGAAAAGAGTATTTACTAACCAAAGCTGGTGCTGAGAAAATCTGTAACCTCTTGGTTAATAATCTAAAGGAACAAACTATAGCAGGCCTGGCAGAGCATATCCGCATATTGTATTGATTATGTTTATTATAGACTCATTGTCGCAAATCGATTATTGGCTTTTGGGTGCTTTGGCATTGGTAATGCTATATCAGTGCTACTTCTATTGTCGTTACATGATGGGATGCAATAGATGGCTGCGTAGAAATAGCAAGAAAACTATCAATTCTACTTCGGAGGAGTATCCTGGT
The DNA here is from genome assembly GCA_017457295.1 of Paludibacteraceae bacterium. GTDB lineage: Bacteria > Bacteroidota > Bacteroidia > Bacteroidales > Paludibacteraceae > Colicola. Next base: position 31,767 of record JAFTHS010000031.1, read on the forward strand.
GTCAGTGTAATTGTTTGTGCTCGCAATGAGGAGAATAACTTACGCAATTATTTGCAAGCACTTCTCACGCAGGACTATCCGTGCTATGAGGTGATTGTAGTGAATGATGGCTCGGAGGACGATACGCAGATGGTACTCGAACAATATATGAGGCAGTATAAGCACTTGTATGTTACCTTTGTACCTCGAGAAGCACGTATCATCAGTAGTAAAAAATTAGCACTAACTATTGGTGCGAAAGCTGCGCACTACGATTATCTTTTGCTCACAGATGCGGACTGTCGTCCAGAATCGCGTTATTGGATACGCGATATGGCACGAGGTTTTTGTGGCAACGATGGCAAAACAGAGGTTGTGCTAGGATATGGCGCATATTTCTCTCAAAAATCGTTGTTAAATAGCTTAATCAACTACGATACATTGTTTATTGGTCTGCAATACATGGGTATGGCGGTTGCGGGCAAGGCATATATGGGAGTTGGACGTAATCTGGCATACAAGCGCGAGACTTTCTTCAACCATAGCGGATTTAGGGGCTTATTAGGTGAGAGAGCTGGAGATGATGATTTGTTTGTAAACAAGATTGTAACCCGCGAAAACACGCAAATAGTTTGTACCCCAGACAGTATCACGTGGTCTGTTCCCAAAGCTAGTTGGCGTGAATGGTTCCATCAAAAACGTAGACATTTGTCCGTTTCTCCACACTATAAAACGGCCAGCAAAGTCCGATTGACTATAGAGCCTCTCACGCGCGGACTATTCTACGCATTGCTGATTGCGATCTTTGTCTTTGGCAGCGGATGGGCTATGGTGGGGGCATATGCGCTCTGGTGTGTGAGGTTGATATTGCAACTATGTGTTATCAATACCTCATCGCGCAGGTTGGGAGGACAATTGTTTGGTATAGAAATTGTGCTCTACGAGATTGTATTGCCTTTGGTTTCTGCCTATTTATTGGCTACACATCCGTGGTACAAAAAACGAATGCATTGGTAAGCGAATAATACAAATTAACAATAGAATATAACTATGGAAGAACAAAAACTCAACATCAACCTCTCGCCCGAAGTGGCTGAAGGTAATTATTCTAACCTCGCTATCGTAGCACACTCCTCATCGGAGTTCGTAGTGGATTTCGTGCGCATGATGCCTGGTCAGAAGAGCGCAAACGTGCAATCGCGCATCATCATGACACCAGAGAATACCAAAAAACTGCTTTTTGCGCTGCAAGAGAACGTAGCTAAATACGAGAAGCAATTTGGTACCATCAAGATCAATGGCACTCCTGCCCCAGGAAGTACTATCCCTATGTCCTTCGGCGGCGGTCAAGCCTAACTAAACATCTAAACTCCTAAACGCATGAAAAAGACATTCCCTGCTAGCCAACTCATTATCAATGAGGATGGTAGCATATTCCATTTGCACATTCGCCCCGAACATCTGGCGGATAAAGTGATATTAGTCGGCGACCAAGGTCGCGTGAATATGGTGGCTTCGTTCTTCGACGAAGGCAGTATTGAGTGTGACATCCAAAGCCGTGAGTTCCATACCATTACGGGCAAATACAAGGGCAAACGTATCTCCTGTATCTCTACGGGTATCGGCACCGACAACTGCGATATCGTGCTCAACGAATTGGACGCTCTCGCCAACATCGACTTCGCCACTCGCACCGAGAAAGACGAGCACCGTACCTTAGAGATTGTGCGCGTGGGCACGTGTGGAGGTATGCAAGAGGACATCCCGCTCGGCACTTTCCTTGTGAGCGAGAAATCCATCGGTTGGGACGGTGTCTTGGCTTTCTACGAAGGCCGTGATGAGATTGCCGACCTCGGCTTTGAGGATGCACTCGTGGACTTCATCCACTATCCTGCCAAAGCGGCTCGCCCATACGTAGTGGCTGCTAATCCTGAATTGGTCAACCGCATTGCTGGCGATGACATGATGCGTGGTTGCACCATCGCTGCCAACGGTTTCTATGGCCCTCAAGGCCGTGTATTGCGCTGTGATTTGGCAGTGAAGGACATCAACGAACGTATCACCGACTTCCGCTATGAGGGACACCGCATCACCAACTACGAGATGGAAGGCAGTGCTATCGCAGGCCTCAGTTTGCTGATGGGACACAAGGCCATGACTGTCTGCTGCGTCATTGCTCAACGCAAAGTCGAAGCCGCCAACACCGACTACAAACCTCGTATCAAACACCTCGTACAAACCGTCTTAGAGAGAATTTAATACTGACCTCAAATTCCCAAATGACTACAAATTCTTGACTGACTTTAAGGTTTTTAACTTCTCAAAATACCACTAAAACGCCTTTTTGCATTTGAGCAAAAAGGCGTTTTCTTAAGATTTCTTTCCCCTGTACCTTCCCTGTCTTTATGCTGTAAAAGACCAAGGAGAAACCAAGGAAGAACCAAGGAACGACCAAAGAACTCCGAAATTCAAAAAGTGCTTTTTGTTAAGATTGCCCTTCTTTTTCTCTCTTATACCAATCCGAGTCAATCTGAGCAATTCCGCATCATCTCCGAGCACTTCCGTCTAGTGCGCTCTGCCTGCCCATTAAACAACAAAAATCGCTTTAAAAGCGATTATTATTTGCATTTATGCAAAAAAATCCGTACCTTTGCGCCCAATATAATTAAAGCATAAAATACTATGGCTAACATCAATACTGCGGATATTGGATTTGAGAAAGAGATTTGGAAAGCAGCTGACCTCTTGCGTGGCAATTTGGATGCATCGGAATACAAATCGGTGGTCTTAGGCTTGATTTTCCTCAAGTACCTGTCCGACCGTTTCGAGGCGAAATACAACGAACTGCTTGCTGAAGGCGAGGGCTTTGAAGAGGATAAGGATGAATACACCTCCGAAAACATCTTCTACGTGCCACAAGACGCGCGTTGGTCGGTTATTGCCGAGGCAGCGCACAGCAGCGAGATTGGTATGGTCATCGACAACGCCATGCGCCAAATCGAAAAAGAGAACCTTCGCTTAAAGGGTATCTTGCCCAAGAACTTCGCACGCCCAGAGTTGGACAAACGCCGTTTGGGCGATGTGGTGGACCTCTTCACCAATATCCAAATGCGCGAGCAGGGCGACACGAAGGACATTTTAGGTCGCACCTACGAGTACTGCCTCTCTAAGTTCGCCGAGGCGGAAGGCAAACTCGCGGGCGAGTTCTACACGCCTGCATGCATCGTGCGTACATTGGTAGAGGTGTTGCAGCCCTACCACGGTCGTGTGTATGACCCTGCTTGTGGCTCTGGCGGTATGTTCGTGCAGTCGGCTAAGTTCATCCAACGCCACCAAGGCAATATCAACGACATCTCTGTTTTCGGTCAAGACAGCAACCCCACCACATGGAAGATGGCGCAGATGAACCTCGCTATCCGTGGCATCGAGGCAGACCTCGGCAAGTTCAATGCCGACACTTTCTTCGATGACCAACACCCTACGCTGAAGGCCGACTTTGTGATGGCTAACCCACCTTTCAACCTCAGCGATTGGGGCGGTAACCGCTTGTTGGGTGATGTGCGTTGGAAGTATGGCACGCCACCCGATGGCAACGCCAACTTCGCATGGATTCAGCATATCATCCACCACCTCGCCCCTTCGGGTCGTGCAGGCGTGGTGCTGGCTAATGGCTCACTCTCCAGCCAGACGGGTGGCGAGGGCGATATACGCCAACGATTGGTAGAAGCCGACTTGGTGGACTGTATCATTGCCATGCCTTCGCAGTTGTTCTATACTACAGGTATCCCTGTGTCTATCTGGTTCTTCAACCGCCGAAAGAAACAGCAGGGACAAACGCTCTTTATTGACGCGCGAGAGATGGGCACTATGGTTACGCGCAAACTCCGTGAACTGACCGAGGAGGATATCATGCGCATTGCCCAGACCTATCAGTCTTATGCCGCAGGCACGCTTGTGGATGAAAAGGGTTTCTGCGCCGTGAAGAATATCAAGGATATTGCCGAGCAAGATTACATCCTCACCCCAGGTCGCTATGTCGGTATAGCCGAGCAGGAGCAAGATGCCGAACCGTTTGAGGAGAAGATGACTCGCCTCACCACCGAACTCGCCTCCCTTTTCGAGCAATCCCACACCCTCGAAGCAGAGATCAAAAAGCAATTAGAAAGTATTGGGTATAAATTGTAGGATATGAGCGAGTGGAAAACATATAAATTAGGCGATGTTGTTGCTATGCGTAATGGTAAGAAACGTCCTAAGGAAGAAGGAACATATCCCGTTTATGGTGGAAATGGCATTCTAGATTATACCAATAAATATAATGCAGAAAATGTTATTGTAGTTGGTCGCGTAGGTGCATATTGTGGTAGTGTTTATCGTTGCAAACAGAAGTGTTGGATATCTGATAATGCTATCTGTGTACAATCAAAATCTATCATAGATGATAATTTCTTATTTTATCTAATGTCATCTCTTGATTTTCATCATTTTCATATTGGAGGAGCACAACCTCTTCTGACACAAGATATTATTGGCTCTTTTGAGATCTCCCTTCCTTCTCTTACGGAGCAGAAGCGCATAGCGGATATATTGAGTGCGATAGATGATAAAATCGAATTAAATCGCCGTATCAACGCCAACCTCGAACAACAAGCCCAAGCACTCTATAAATCATGGTTTGTGGATGCAGATTCAACAGGATGGGAGACAAAAAGACTTGCTGACTTCTTCAATGTAATTACAGGAAAAAAGGATGCCAATTATTCTACAAAAGATGGAGTTTATCCATTCTTTACATGCTCACAAGACATCCTAAAAGCACCTAATTATAGTTTTGAGGGAGCTGCGATACTATTGGCAGGCAATGGAGATTTCAATGTTAAACGATATATTGGAAAATTTGAAGCATATCAACGAACATATGTATTAATTCCTTTCGAAAAACGCTATCATTCGTTCTTATACTTGTTAATTAAATATCATTTACAAGAAATAACAGGTGGCAGTAGAGGTAGTGTAATTAAATTTATTACAAAAGGAAATATTGCCGATTTTACATTTACGATGCCTCCTTATTCAATAGACGAAAAATTATCCTTATTTGATAGTCTGTTTAATGAGATAGATAAAAATATAACAGAAATCAATAATCTCTCCACCATCCGCGACACTTTATTACCAAAGTTAATGAGTGGAGAGATAACCGTTTGATAAATACACACCACATGAATTGGGACTCTATTATATCAATAACCATTGCTGCAATTGGGGTTGGCATTTCAATATTGGCTTTCATCGAAGCAAAGAGAGCCAATAAAGCCGTATTGCAACAAAATAGGGAAAAAGAATTAGCAGATATAGACAAAGAAATAGTGGAGATTAATGCTCAAATCGCAAAATTGAGAGCTGATGGAGAGGAAAAGAATAGTCATATATATGGATTTCTTCCGAATCCCTATCAAGGGACTATAGATACTCTTAAGCAACGGAAGAATAGTCTATTAAACCGCAAACAACAGATCAGAAAACAACTAAAGTAAACGTACATACTATTTCACCGAACACCCACCCATGAACATCCGAGTGGTAACGGAGTGGTATCGGAACTGACAGCCAACTACATTTAGCCCACAGAAAGCCCATAGATGTCCCACAGATGTCCCACAGATGTTGTATATTAAAATATTTTTAGTATCTTTGCAGTCGATTTACATCTAAAGTATGGAATAAGGCAGAAGAGATGTTGGTGTCAACCCCCTATAGGACGTTAGGTCACCATGCTTTTACATCTAAAA
>JAFTHS010000032.1 GCA_017457295.1 Paludibacteraceae bacterium
GCCCATCTTGCTGATACGGCCAGAGGTGGGTGTTTCCTCGCCTGCTAATAGACGGAGTAGGGTGGTCTTGCCCGCACCATTCTTACCCACCAACGCTACGCGGTCGCGCGGGTTGATTAGGAAGGTGATATCGTCCAATATCGGACGTGAAGAGAATTCTATGCTGAGATGTTCAACGGAAATCATATAAAACTATCTTTTAGTTCGTTCAACGCTTTACCCGTATAACTATCTGTACATTCCATAATCTGCTCGGGTGTGCCTTCTGCTACGATAGTTCCACCTTCATCACCTCCCTCTTTTCCGAGATCAATGATATGGTCCGCTGCCAGAATGATGGACGGATTATGTTCGATGATTAATACTGTATGTCCCCTGCCAATCAAGGCGTTAAGAGCTTTTAGTAGTACTGCTATATCATGATGGTGCAAACCTGTAGTTGGCTCATCGAAAATAAACAACGTAGGTTGCGCATTCTCTTGTGCAAGGAATGATGCCAGTTTCACACGCTGGCTTTCGCCACCTGACAATGTGCTACCTGCTTGACCTAATTTTACATAGCCGATACCTACGTCTTGGAGTGGGCGTAGGCGAGTGACAATCTTCTTGCATACAGGATCCTCAGAGAAAAATTCAATAGCTTGATTCACAGTCATTTCAAGGATATCATGAATGCTCTTATCGCGATAGAGAACATCCAAAATCTCTTGCTTGAAACGTTTGCCATGACAGTGTTCGCACTCTAGCGTGATATCTGCCATAAACTGCATTTCGATGGTCACTTTTCCTTCGCCTTGACATGCTTCGCAGCGTCCGCCAGGGGTGTTGAAAGAGAAATGCGCAGGAGTAAAGCCCATCTGCTTACTCAGTTGTTGGTCAGCATATAACTTGCGAATCTCATCGTATGCTTTAAGGTAGGTGACGGGGTTAGAACGTGAGGATTTTGTTAATGGATTTTGGTCCACAAACTCCACATCGTGAATCAGATGCAGACTACCACGCAAACTGCCAAAGTCGCCTGTTCGTTCTGCAATACCGCCGTAGTACTTTTTCAATGCAGGATAGAGCACTTTGCTAATCAACGATGACTTTCCACTACCGCTGACACCAGTCACTACGGTCATTACATTCAGAGGGAAGCGAACATTGATATTCTTGAGGTTATTTTCTGTTGCTCCAATCACCTCAATATAATTGTTCCATTGACGTCGATATGGTGGAATATAGTAGGTAAACTTCTCTATTTTAGGTGCACCTGCATACACCACTTCGCCGCCGTGACGTCCTGCTTTCGGACCAATCTCTATGGTGTAATCGGCTGCTTTTTGTATCTCATCATCGTGTTCCACTACCACAATCGTATTACCCAAATCGCGCAATTGTTTCAGTACGTGAATCAAGCGTTGTGTATCGCGTGGGTGCAGACCGATACTGGGCTCATCCAATACGTATAATGATCCTACTAAACTGCTGCCCAACGACTTAGCCAAGTTAATTCGTTGCCCCTCACCACCTGATAAAGTGCTTGACATACGGTTGAGCGTAAGGTAGCCCAATCCTACATCCTGCATAAACTGCAGGCGCGAGCGAATCTCCGCAATCAGTGCTGCAAATGCTTCTGGCAATTGCCAACCATCAACTATTACCTGTAAATTACTAATCGGAATTTGGCTGAGTTGAGTGATAGATTTACCTTCGATCAGCACATATTCTGCCTCCTTACGCAAGCGCTTGCCGAGGCAGTCTGGACATATCGCTTTACCACGATAACGGCTGAGCATCACGCGGTATTGAATCTTGGCATATTGTTTGCTTTCCAACTCATGGAAGAAGTCATTGAGTCCATGAAAGTGCTCATTTCCAGTCCATAATAGTTGTTTCTGCTCGGTAGTGAGTGCGTAATATGGTGTATGAATAGGAAAATTAAACTTCTCAGCCGCGTACACGAGTGCATCGTTCCACAAACTCATCTTCTCACCACGCCAGCAAGCTATAGCACCCTCATATATTGTTTTTGATTTATCGGGCACCACCAGATCGGGATCAATGCCTATTACATTGCCAAAACCGCCACATGTAGGGCATGCGCCTAAAGGATTGTTAAAATCAAACAGATGCTCTGTTGGTTCTACGAATGTGATTCCATCGGCTTCAAAGCGTTGCGAAAAGGTAATGATTTGGTTTTCTGTAGCATTCAGTGCTGTTATTGCCAAACAACATTCACCTTTACCCTCGAAAAATGCCGTTTGTACGGAATCCGCAAAACGGTTGAGCGTACTCTCTTCGCCATCAGCAATGAGGCGATCCACCAACAAATAGGTAGAAGCGAGTTGAGTCATTGAAGTCGCAATGCGCAACGTATCCCCTGTTCCATCTTCGTTGATACGATAGAGGCGCGAAAAACCCTGTTGTTTCCAAATTTCTAATTGTTCGGCTACGTCTTCTGAAATGATAGGGGATAGCAGAAGTACTTTTGTGCCAATGGGTTGGCTGCGCAAGCACTCCACTACATCATGCACGCTATGGCGCTTCACTTCCATACCGCTCACAGGCGAGATGGTCTTGCCTGCACGGGCAAATAGCAGTTTCAAATATTCGTGAATCTCCGTCACAGTTCCCACTGTGCTTCGCGGATTGCGATTAGTCACTTTCTGCTCAATGGCTATAGCGGGCGGAATACCATCTATAAAATCCACATCGGGCTTTTGCATACGCCCAAGGAACTGACGAGCATACGAACTCAGGCTCTCTACATAACGCCTTTGACCTTCGGCAAACAATGTGTCGAAGGCCAAAGATGACTTGCCGCTACCACTAACACCGGAAATAACCACCAACTTGTTGCGAGGTATATCTACCGTGATATTCTTTAGATTGTGGGTTCGTGCACCATGAATATGGATAGAGTCTTCGTTCAAGTCACTTATTATTAAGATATTCCTTTGCTAAATCATCAACTAACTTTCGAACTTCAGGATTAGATAATTCTTTCAGTTTTTCATCTAGTTTGGGAATACGTATTTTTTGTTTCATGCGAAGATAGTTTGGATTTTCTATTTGCTTTCGGTTTGCTTCATAAATGAAAACCCACAAGTCTTTTTCGCCGTAGTATTTATATGCAATCCAAGTCAATCTACTACCATAAGTGACCACTTCTGTAGCGATGAATTCGGAATAAATTCGAGGTTGTTCAGCTAGAAGAACAATCTTTTCAGGTGTATTTTCTATTGTTTCTTCAATGAATATTTCGTTTATAGTTTCCTTTGGTTCTGCTACGAAATCCTCTGTTAGAATCACACTTTCTTCCACCGATTGTTGACAATCTTGTACGCATTGCCACCACTGCACAATAGAATCGCGATTGTAACAGCCGGCACCAATAAAAGCGCAAAGAAGTAGTATTAGGAATATCCAACCAATCCATTTTAAATATGCTGAAGTATTTATGGTTGAGGCTGGTGTCGAAGTAGGAGGTATAGATTCTAATTGATGTTCGGTACGCGATGGCTCATCAATAGCAACATCTTCCACTAGTTCTTCTGCTGCTTCACTGGTTGCCTTTTCTTTTTTCTTCTCTAAGATAGGCTGCGCCTTTTTCTTCTTTTTAGAAGTGTTTTTCTCTAGCTTATTAGGTTCTATAGATATTGGAGATTGACCTAAATCCGCTAAAATATCCACGATTTCATCGGCTTGTTCACCCAATTTTTTGATGGGGTCTTGCAGCACTTCTGCTACGGTTTCCGCTGTTTTAGGACTATCGATACGTTTTTCTACGTTCTCCTTTAGTGTAGCTTCTGCATTGAATGTCAGTTTGTTGTATCCTTCAATGATAAACGACTCTCCTGTCGCTATATTTATACTTTTTCGAGGAGCTACAGATTTCAAAGCGAATGTACCAATTCCTTTAATTTTTACTTGTTTATCTTCTTTCAGTCCTGCTGTAATAGCATCTAATAGTGCATTCAAGAAATCTCCTGATTCTTGTTCAGTGATATTACTATTTTGAGCAACTAATTTGCGCAATTCCGACCATGTTACTTTATCGTTAGCCATAATTATTTGTCGTTATTTATTCGATACAATTGATCTTTGATTGTTTGGTGCGGCTTGAAGTTTAGCTGCATTTTTTCGGGCACAACAGTGCGTTCTTGTGTTTTGGGATGTACAATTACACGCGAATTGCGACGTTTCATTTCTAGTGTGCCAAAATTCTGTAGTTGCACGCTATTTCCAGCCAACAATTCTTTTTGAAGAACCGAAATAGTTACATTCAACAGTTCTTCTGTGCGAGTTTTGCTCTGGCCTGTTGATGTTGCAATGTGCTGGATGAGTTCTTTTGTTTTCATAGGCTTGCGTAGAGGTCAAAGTCCTCTGATTTTATGATGTTTACTGTATAAAAATTTCCAATCTGTAACTTTTTGTTTTTTTCAATCAGTACTTCGCAATCCACTTCTGGCGAGTCGTATTGTGTGCGCCCAACGTAGTATTCCTCTTCTTCTCGATCGATCACTACACGTTGCTGTGTTCCTACCATTTGACTCAAAATTTCCGATGAAATCGATTGTTGTATAGCCATTAATGCTTCTACACGCCGTTCTTTTTCTTCTTGTGGAATATCATCATTGTAGTGAATTGCTGCATACGTACCATCTTCTTCACTATATGCAAAGGCCCCCATACGTTCAAACTTCATTTCTTTCACCCACTCGCACAATTCATTAAAGTTTTCTTCCGTCTCTCCTGGATGTCCCACCAATAGGGTAGTACGGATACATATTCCTGGCACTTCTTTTCTGATACGTGCTATCACGGCATCTTGTTCTGCTCGTGTGATATGTCGATGCATCTTTTTCAGCATATTGTTCGAACAATGCTGCAAAGCAATGTCCATATATTTGCATACGTTTGGGTGTTTCGCCATCACGGGCAATATATCAAATGGAAAATCTGTAGGGTAGGTGTAATGCAGTCGTATCCATTCTACTCCCTCAATTTGCGCCATTTCATCGACTAATTTTGCCAGTCGATGTTCGCCATAGAGGTCCAAACCATAACTTGATAAATCTTGTGCAATTACGTTAAATTCTTTTACACCATTGCTTACTAACCAACGTACTTCTTCAAGAATCTCCTCTAGTGGACGTGATGTAAATCGCCCTGTAATCAACGGAATTGCACAGTATGAGCAATATCTATTGCATCCTTCTGCTATCTTCAAATAAGTGTAATGGCTTGGTGTAGTAAGTGTTCGCTCAAAACTTTCACAATTAACCTCCTTAACTCCTAACCTCCTTAACTCCTTAACCTCATCAACTATCCCCATGTAATCAAACTTCCCAAACCACTTATCCACTTCAGGTATCTCGATGGGCAACTCTTCTTTATATCGCTGCGATAGACATCCCATCACATATAATTTACGTAGTTTGCCTTTTGTTTTTCGCTCGGCAAATTGCAGGATTATTTCTATGCTTTCTTCCTTAGCATCACCGATGAAACCGCAAGTATTTATAATAGCAATTTCGCCATTTGGATGTTCAGAATCGTGTACACACTTATATCCTGCCAACTCCAACTGATACATCAGTCGTTCAGCATCTACCAGATTCTTCGAGCAACCCAACGTGATTATATCTATCTCGTTTTTTCTCATCCCTTATACTTGTAGCAGCTTTGCCGCGTCCTCTAAACAGTGGCCTCAAGGGCATTCTCTATATTAATTTCCCAACTCACTATGGAATTTAATTCGCACTAGACGGACATTTATTTCATCATAGTCATCCTCTCCCAATTCTTCCATTGCTTGACGGATGTTATCGCTATCTGCTGTACGGAAATAGTCATAAATATCGGCTTCTTCATCGGGATCAACCACTTCATCGATAAAGTATTTGATATTCAGTCGTGTGCCAGAATATACAATAGCCTCTATTTCTTCCAACATTTCTTCCATTGACATGCCTAAGCGTTCAGCCAAGTCATCTAATGCTACGCGACGATCAATTGCTTGAATGATAGCAATCTTGCGTGCCGAGTTCTTTGCCACAGTGCGAACGCGTAAATCTTCTGGACGGATAACATCATTTTCTTCTACATATTCTTTAATCAATCGGATGAATTCATCGCCATATCGTTTAGCTTTTCCTACTCCCACACCAGGAATGTTTTGCAATTCTTCCATGGTAATTGGATAAGAGGTCGCCATGGCCTCCAAACTACTATCTTGGAAAATTACAAACGGAGGCACATTCATGCGTTTACTCAATTTTTTGCGCAAGTCTTTCAATATTGAGAATAGCACATCATCTGCTGCAGCACATGCGCCGATGCCTGCTTCCATATCAGCATCTTCATCTTCATTGTGCACTTCAATTGGCACTTCAAACTTTGTTGGGCGTTTCATGTATTTCTTACCCTCTGGAGTCAGTTTAAGGTCGCCATACGATTCAATGTCCTTTTTCACATATCCTTCGATAAGTGCTTGACGGATAATAGCATGTAATACTGTTTCATCTTCATCTTCTGCGCAACCAAAGTTCTCTAGCTCGTTGTGCTTATACGAAATTACAGTAGCAGTTTCATTGCCTTTTATTATATCAACTATATGTCTTGAACGGAATTTCTCGTTCAATTGGTGGATAGTTTCCAATATCAATCCCAGCAACTCGGTTGCATCGGTCATTCTGTAGGTTTTTCTACAGTTGTCGCAGTTGCCGCATTTTTCTTGATTGTATTCTTCGCCAAAGTAGTGTAATAGCAGTTTTCTGCGGCAGATTGGTGATTCTGCATACGACTGTGTTTCAAATAGCAGTTGATTGCTAATTTCCTGTTCTGCAATAGGTTTGCCTTGTTGGAACTTGCGTAGTCGATCAATATCTTTCGATGAATAGTAGCAGATACATTGTCCTTCGCCTCCATCGCGTCCTGCGCGTCCTGTTTCTTGGTAGTATCCTTCCAATGATTTTGGAATGTCATAGTGTATTACGAATCGCACATCGGGTTTGTCGATTCCCATTCCGAAAGCAATGGTTGCTACAATTACTTGCACTTTCTCCATCAAGAATGCGTCTTGATTTTCGCTGCGTGTTGCGGCATCCATACCTGCATGGTAGGGTAGTGCAGATATATTGTTTACGTTGAGCGTAGCGGCCAAATCTTCCACGGTTTTTCTGCTCAAGCAATACACGATACCCGATTTTCCACTCATGCTACGAATGTATTTTACCAAGTCTTTGTCCACTTCATCTGTTTTCTGTCGTATTTCGTAATATAAGTTTGGACGATTAAACGATGATTTGAACACAGTTGCGTGCAGCATATCCAGGTTTTTTTGTATATCATGTTGCACTTTTGGTGTTGCAGTTGCAGTCAGGGCTATGATAGGAGCTTTGCCTATTCGCTCCACAATAGGATGAATTCTGCGATACTCTGGGCGGAAGTCATGTCCCCATTCTGATATACAGTGTGCTTCATCCACTGCATAGAACGAGATTTTCACTCCTTTCAAGAAATCTACATTCTCATCTTTGTTCAATGATTCGGGAGCCACATATAGCAATTTTGTCTTACCGGCCAAAATGTCCGCTTTCACCGCATGAATCTCTGGTCGAGAGAGCGACGAATTGATGAAATGTGCTATGCCATCTTCTTCCGAGTAGTTACGCATAGCATCCACTTGATTTTTCATCAGCGCAATTAGTGGTGAGATTACGATTGCTACGCCATCCATCAATAGCGATGGCAGTTGGTAGCAAAGGCTTTTTCCTCCTCCTGTTGGCATCAATACGAACGTATCTTTGCCATCCATTAGGTTGTTAATGATTGCTTCTTGGTTTCCCTTGAACGAATCAAAACCAAAATTGTGTTGTAGTGCTTTAATCAGTTGTTCATGTCGTGTCATACGAACAGTCAAATGTTGTGTTTATAGTTGTGTTGTGGTTGTTTTATTCTATTGTGTTTCCCAGTAATGAATATACTTTATCACCATGGTGAATCTGCACCATATGGCTTTTGGTGTCCATAATTTTATATGGCTCTACTTTTGATGCAGCAGTTACATCTTCTACTGCGTTTGTGTTTTTTGTGTATATGAATATAGGTGCACCACCGCTACCCACATCGCTAGTGGTGTAGAAGGTCGTCGAGTCTAACCAAGCGATAGCTTCGCCTTGCATTTCTCGCTTGTAGGCTGCCACTTGTTTTGGGCGACGAGCCATTGTTTCTGCAATACTCTCTTCGCCTTCGCGAGTCCATATTAAGGTAAATCCCTCGTTTTTAACCAATACGTACTTGCCATCTGGCGAGATGTCGCCGCCTGTCGGGTTCATAAAGTTTGCACCATTGCCTAATTTGCATTCTTCGTTTAATATCAGCAAACTATCGCTATTATAATCTGTACGGAATGGCAGACTATACACAACGCCCATGGCATCGGAAGAATCGTATTTATCTACAACGTACAATACTTGTTCCACATTGTCATACATCAGTGTTTCTGCATTGTGAGCTACACCATCTGGATAGCCAAATTTGATGGATGCCATAGGAACAATTATTGTGCTGTCTTCCACTATTTCGGGTTCTTCAAAGTAATAGATGTAATAGTTATCCTTCATGCTCAACCCATTGTCGCCAAAAATACCTACAAAGATATAGTTTTTTCCTTCATACACGCCTCCGCAAAGGTCTTCCCAATCGCGTGATTTTGCACCATCTATTTTTACTGTAAAAACGAATGTTCCATCTGGCTTCATTGCACGTATTTTATAATTGTCATCACCCTGTGCCCACAAGTAACCTGGAGTTACACGGCTACATGAAATACCAGAAATCTCAGCCAAACCTGCTACTTTGGCATCTCCTACTTTTTTGCGAACAAAGGATTTGTCAAACTCCAATGGTGCTCCATCATAATTTGGCATCTGAGCGGAAGTGTTGTTTACAACCATACTGCAAATAAATAGCGCGAGTAATAGCCTTGTTTTCATGTTTGTTTATTTTTTTTAACGAGATTAACTAGTGTTTAATTTTGTGCAAAGGTACAATCTTTTTTTTATATGTGCAAATCTTTTTTAATAAAAAAGTGTCTTTTTTTTATCCCTTGTTCTTAAGTGGTTGATAATCAAAAAATCGAAGAACAAATGCATCGTTTTATAATTCCTATCAATATTGTCGTTGTTTATCAAAAATCCCCGATTTCATCGGTAAAATCTCTATACAAACCCTATATATAACAAGGATTTTCTCGCTTCTCTTTTTCTCAATAGATATTGTCCTCAAATATCCCTTTTCTATTTTCCCCTTTCTCTTTTCACCTTTTCGTTATCCTATTTATTTGCTGACTTTAATTAGTGATTAATTAGTGATTAATTAGTGATTAGTTAGTGATTAATTAGTGATTAATTAGTGATTCATGAATGATTATCGAGAGAACATCAAGCCAATTTAAGCCCAAAATCCTGTTATATCAACTATTGTATGAAAGTGTTTCGATATGTTTCGAAAACGTTTGCGTGGTGAAAAAGTCATTTTTTCTTATTTTTCGCTTGCGCGTGTAAAATAAAAGTTGTACCTTTGCAGCCGATTTTGAAAATACACGCTAATTCGTAGTCATGACAGAAAAACGCAACTTGTCCTTTGGACAGCTTTTTAACCTCAGTTTTGGATTCTTTGGAGTCCAAATTGCTTATGCACTTCAGAGTGCTAATATTTCTCGTATTTTCGCCACTTTAGGCGCTGATCCTCACCAACTTTCATTCTTTTGGGTATTGCCTCCATTGATGGGTATGATTGTGCAACCTTTGGTGGGTAAGTATTCCGACAAGACTTGGAACCGCCTTGGTCGTCGCAAACCTTATCTTATTGTAGGTGCGCTCATCGCGGTGGCTGTGATGTTGCTCTTGCCTAATGCAGGTAACTTCACTTTCGGTCAATCCCTCTTCCTTGGCTTGAATGCAGCTATGTGGTTCGGATTGTTCTCTCTCATGTTCCTCGACACCTCTATTAATATAGCTATGCAACCATTCAAGATGATGGTTGGCGATATGGTAAATGAGGAGCAAAAGGGTTTGGCTTATTCCATCCAATCTTTCCTTTGCAACGCTGGTTCATTGGCAGGTTACATCTTCCCAATCCTCTTTACATGGGTCGGTATTGCTAACACTGCGCCAGAGGGCGTTATTCCTGATTCTGTGAAGTGGAGTTTCTATATTGGTGCAGGACTTTTGATTTTCTGTGTGCTTTATACATTCTTTACTGTCAAGGAGTTGAATCCAGAAGAATATGCTAAGTTCCACGGTATTGAACCTAAGAGCGACGAGAAGAAACAAGATGCAAGTTTCATCAAACTGCTCATCAATGCACCTTCTACCTTCTGGACAGTAGGTCTTGTACAATTCTTCTGCTGGGCTGCTTTCCTCTTTATGTGGACCTATTCCAATGGTGCTATCGCTACCCAATGTTTCGGTTGGGATGGCATTTCTACTGCTGCTGAGCCATTCCAAAACGCAGGTAACTGGGTGGGTGTTTGCTTTGCTATTCAGGCAGTTGGTTCTATGCTTTGGGCATTGGTTATGCCTGCATTGGAAAAGAAATTCCACAATAAGGGTGCGTATGCTATCTCATTGATTGTTGGTGCGTTAGGATTTATTTCTACTTTGTTTGTGACCAACCAATACGTATTGCTTGTTTCTTATGCGTTTATTGGTGCAGCATGGGCAGCGATGTTGGCAGTGCCATTTACAATTTTGACCAACTCGCTCAAGGGTGATAATATGGGATATTATTTGGGCTTGTTCAACTGTACTATCTGCTTACCTCAAATCGTGGCAGCGTTGATTGGTGGTGCTATCCTTAAATATATGTGCGCGGGCTCGCAAGTAGGTATGTTGGTGGCAGCAGGTGTCCTACTCATCTTCGGTGCTATCAGTGTCATCCTTATTAAAGAAGGCAAAAACAAATAAAACAATAATTAACAAATTCTTAAAACAAAACGTGATGAAAAACAAGACATTTTTACTTGTACTATTCGCAGCATTCTCTCTATCAATGTCTGCTCAAATTACAGGTACCGTTTTGGAGGCATCGACCGATTTTCCTATTATTGGTGCTAGTGTCGTTGAAGTTGGCACTACCAATGGTGTGATTACAGATTTCGATGGTAATTTCGTGCTCAACGTGGCTGAGGGTGCACAAATCCAAATCAGTTACGTGGGTTTTGCAGCACAAACGCTTGCTGCCAAAGACGGTATGGTGGTTAAACTCGAAGAGGATACCTATGTTCTCCAAGAGGTTGTAGCTATCGGTTATGGCTCACAAAAGAAGAAAGAGGTTACTGGTTCTGTAGCTTCTATCAAGGCAGAAGACTTTAATGCAGGTGTGAAATCCAATCCTGTTGGACTTCTCCAAGGTAAAGTTGCTGGTTTGAACATTATCAACAATTCTTCAGACCCAACATCTGGTGGTTATAGTATCCAAATCCGTGGTTTCTCTACATTGGATAAAGGTGCAGGTTCTTCTCCTCTTTATATCGTGGACGGTATTCCTGTAAACAATATCGATAATATCGCTCCAGAGGAAATCGCTTCTATGGACGTATTGAAAGATGGTTCGGCAGCTGCTATCTATGGTACTCGTGGTACTAATGGTGTAATCTTGATTACTACCAAGCGTGGTGAGGGTTTCTCCGATACCCCTCAAACACAAATAGAGTATTCTGGTTATGTAAGTACAGCTTGGGTAAATGCTGAAACTGGTATGGCTACTCCTGAAGAGTTTATCAATTTGGAAAAAACAACTGATGGAAAAGTTATTCCTACTTTGTATTACCAACATACAAAATTTGATGATAAAGGTGTACCTACTGATAGTGTTCTTAATCGCACAAATTGGATGAAAGAACTCACCCGTACTGCGGCTATCACTCATAACCACAATTTGGCAATTACTGGTTCACACAAAAACTTTAATTACCGTGCTTCTGTGGCATTCAAAAATGCAGAGGGTATTGCTAAGAACAATAACCGTCAAGAGGTGATGGCTAAAATTGCTGCTCAACAAAAGGCACTCAATGGTTGGTTGGATCTCCAATACGATATGTCATATATGCACTATCGCAACGATTATTTCTGTGGCGATTTCAAAATGGCTGCTACACTCAACCCAACTTATCCAATCTATAACATAGATGGTACTTATTTTAAACCTACAGGTACTGGTTTGAGTAACCCTGTTGAGAATATGAATCAAAAAGAAAGCTACCAAGATGGTAACTACTTCCGTGGTTCTGTGAAAGCTACTGTAAATATCAAAGCGGTTGAGGGCTTGAAGGTTAGTGGTTTTGCTGCTATCGAAGAAGGTGATAACCGTAGTTATTGGGCTAACAAACAAATTTCGACCGATGAAGGTGGTTCAGGTATGGCAGGTCGTAGCAATAGCATGAACTTCAACCAACTCTATGAGGCTACAGTGGATTATGCGGGTCAATGGGGTAGTCATTCGTTAGTGGGTGTGGCTGGTTTCTCTTACCAGAAATTCATGTACGATGGTTCGGATATGTCTAACAAAGGTTTCCCAACTGAAAGTATGAAATACTATCAAATGGGTAATGGTGATGCTACTAAACAGTATTTGAATGTATCTTCTTATCGCAATTCAAATGCATTGGCAGCAGCGTTCATCCGTTTGAACTATAATTACGATGATAAATACCTCCTCTCTGCATCTCTTCGTGCAGAAGGTTCAAGCCGTTTCGGAGCAAACAACAAATGGGGTTACTTCCCTGCTGTTAGTGCAGGATGGCGCATTAAGGGAGAAGACTTCATGAGTGATGCTGAGTGGTGTGATGACCTAAAACTTCGTCTTGGTTTTGGTGTGACAGGTAACAACCTTGGCTCTGATCTCCAATCCATCGCGATGCTTTCTAATGGCGGTACATTTTGGTACAATGGTCAGTATGTTTACACGTATGCAGTTAGTCGCAATGTGAATCCTGACCTCCGTTGGGAGAAGAAATTTGAGTACAATATCGGTGTGGACTATTCTTTCTTCAACAATCGCCTATATGGTAGTTTAGATGCATACTATCGTAATACCCAAGATTTGCTATGGGATTATGAAGTGCCTACTCCTCCATACCAATATCCTACTTTGCTCGCTAATGCTGGTGCAATGAATAGTTATGGTATCGAATTGGCAATCTCTGGTGTTCCTGTAAAAACCAAGGATTGGACATGGGTATCTACACCAACAATCGCATGGAACCGTTGCTATATTTCAAAACTTTCTGATCCAGAAAAGGGATTCAACTATACTCAAACTACTTCAGGTGGTATCGGTGGCGAGAATGGTTTGATGAATACCAATACCCAAATTCTTATTGAGGGACAGTCTATTGGTGAATTCTATGGTTATCAATTCTATGGTATCAAATCGGATGGAAGTTGGGTATATACCACTCCTGCTGGTGGTTATACCTCTTCTCCTGTAGAGAGTCATCGTCAAGCATTGGGTAATGCACAACCTGCTGTTACATATGGTTGGAACAACACTGTGAAATGGCGTAATTTGGATATGACAATCTTCTTCCGCGGTGTAATAGGTAATAAAATCTTGAATGTTACTCGTCTAGCTTACGGACCACAAAAGAGTATGTCAAGCAATGTGTTTATGTATGATATTGAAAATCCTCTTGTAAAGAAGGGTGCTCAAAAGGGCGAGGATAAAGGTATTATTTATACCAATAAAACAGACTTCTCTGATTACTACCTTGAAGATGGCTCATACTTGAAATTGGATAACATCACTATTGGTTATACTTTCCGTTTCAAAGAGAATAAATATGCGCAATCTTTGCGTCTCTATGCTACAGCTCAAAACCTCTTTACAATATCTAAATATTCAGGACAAGATCCAGAGGTAAACACTACCAATGTATGGGGTGCTGGTATTGATGCAGTTAGCTTCTATCCTTCTACAGCAAGCTGTATGGTTGGTGTTAATTTGACATTGTTCTAATAACGAAAATATAGAAATGAAAGATATGAAAAAGTTTTTAATAATTGCACTTGCTGCAGTTGCACTATTCTCTACATCATGCGAAGGATTCCTTGAGGAGGAGAATTTTGGTAACCCAACGATTGAAGATATGATGTCCAACGAGGAGAATGTAGTCCTTCTTGTAGGTCAAGCATATGCGGAAGTAAAATGGGTACACGACCACTGGGGATATTGGGGCGTTTCATCTCTCACATCTGATGAGTGTGTATGTCCTGTTCGTATGCCAGGTGAACACTGGGCGGATGGTGGATATTGGACACGATTGAATACTCACGCATGGAATTCTTTTGCGGATGCGTTTAAGAATATCTGGAACTCTACTATTTCTGGAGCCGTACTTTGCAATAAACTTATCAATACGCTTGATACATACAAAAGTAGTATGAGTGAGAGTCTCTATTTGCAATATCGTGGTGAGTTAGAAGTAATGCGTTCATATTACTATTATCTTCTCTTTGACTGTTTCGGTCGTATTCCTTACTTAGAAGTCTTTGAAGATGTGACTGAGCCATTGATGGAACCTGAAATTGTGTGGTCTCACCTAGTAGCGTGTCTCGAGCGTAACGCACCTAATTTGCCTGCTGTTACGGATGCTACTCGTGCTACCAACTATGGTCGTGTATCACAAGGTATGGCATACTCATTGTTAGCTCGTCTGTATTTGAATGCTGAATCATATGGATGTACTCCTACTAACATCAAGTTCCCAGAAGGTTGTGAGGTTAAAATTGCGAATGTGAATGATTTCTATACCAATGCAGTGCGTTGCTGCGATATGGTAATCAATTCTGGTTCTTATAGCATCGAAGAGAACTATTTCGATAATTTCAAGATATTGAATGAGAATAGTCGTGAGAATATCTTCGTTATCGTAGAGGATGGAAATGCAAAGTTCGACCTGCGCTACAACGGCTCTATGTCTAACAAAATGCGTATGGTTCACTTATCTCTCCACTATTGCCACCAAACAACATGGAATATGATTGAGAAACCTTGGAATGGATTTGCTGCACGCCCTTCATATATGGATTTGTTTGATGGTAAAGATGTGCGCGGCGCAGGTGTGGGATATGGTGCTGATACACTCGGCACAATGTGTACACAACAATTTGCTTGGTTCCTCGGCCCTGTTTGTGATAAAGATGGTAATGTCCTAAAAGATGAGAATGGCGACCTTGCTATTGTTAAAAAAGAGGTGGAAGAAACATTATCTGAAGCAACTTGGAATGATGGTGCACGCTTTGCAAAATACGAAGTGGATAAAGCCAAAAAATATGACTGGGCTGAGAATGATTATGTCCTTATGCGTTATGCGGATGTGCTTTGGATGAAAGAGGAAGCTATTCTTCGTGGTGGACAAGGAACTTCTGGATTTAATAGTGCAGATTTCCAAAAACTTAAAAAACGCGCCTTCGCGTATGAAGCAGATCCTGCTGCTGCGTATGCGGCTGCTTATCCAGATGTCCTCACCTTGGACAAAATCTGCGATGAGCGTGGTCGTGAGTTCTCTTGGGAGTGTATCCGTCGTCGCGACTTGATTCGTTTCAATCAATTTGATAAGGTGGAATATGTTACGGCTACCGAACCATTCCGTCGCTGGTTCCCGATTCCATTCTCTGTTATTGAGAAGGCAAAACGTGATGAGAATGGTAACCCAATTTGGACACAAAACGAGGGCTATTAATAAAATGCAAATATCTAGATGATATAAATTGAAATAATCATTAACAATTAACTTATTTATTAACAATCAAAATTCTAATTATTATGAAGAAATTTGGTATTTTTGCAGCTGCTTTGTTTGCTGCCGTTGCGTTCACATCTTGTGAACCAAAACCAGGTCCAACTCCTGACATCGACAACCTCGTAGAGGACGGTTTCTATGCTGTAGGTGAGGCCTGCCCTGTTAAAACTGTTAACGATGCTAATGCTGTATTGGCTCAAATGGCTCAAGGTATCAACGAAGTGTTGATGGATCAAGACAAGTTGCCATGGGAGCAAGCTAAACGTGATGGTATGTGGGAGAAATTTATCTACCTTGAGGGTGGTAAAGATTTCGAACTTATCTTGAAAGAAGGTGAAAATTCTACTATCTATGGTGCTAACCTTGCTTTGGATACCATCAACACAGATAAGGGTGAGCAAGAGCACCTCAAAGGTAGCCTTGTTATCGGTCAAAAGATGAAAGTTGAAAAATCTGGCTTGTACCACATTGTTCTTGACTTGAACAAGGATGGTAAACTTGACCTAACTGGTGGTCCTCAAATTATCGTAGTTCCTGTAAACTGGGCGGTAACTGTTTCTAACAATGATGTTGAAGCTTCTCAAGTTGAGGTGAAGTCTGCTACTGAAATCGTTTGGAAATGGGATGCTGTTGAAATCAAACCTTCTGACTGGTTCAAGTTTAAAGATTTTGTTACTGGTTGGAAGATCCAATTGGATGATGCAGGTGCAGTTAAGGCTCACACCAATATGGGTACAGACTCTCTCGGTAACTTGATCAACGGTACAGGTAACTTGCCTGCAATTGAGAAGTATGGTAAATATGCTATCTCTTTGACTTACAAGTTGGCTAAGGGTGATGTAGGTAACTCATATTCTTACACCATTGATTTGGTTGAAGAGTTGGTTCCTGAATATCCAGAGACTATGTACATGATTGGTGCTGAATTCGGTAACTGGGATTGGGCTTCTGATGGTATCGTTTCTATGGCTCCTGTTCATAGTCATGATGGTATGTTCTGGTGTACACGCCAAATTACTGCTGATCAAGGCTTCAAATTCTGCGCAGTTAGAGAATGGAATGGCGACTTTGCTACTCTTGGTACTAGCGATGTTACTGTTAAGGATGGTAACCTTGTTGTTGCTGAAACAGGTCTTTACACTGTAATCGTTGATTTGGCTGGTAACAAAGTATCTGTAGCTCCTGCTAAGGTATATGGTATTGGTGATGCATTTGGTGGCTGGGATGAAGGTAAATATCCATTCACAATCAATGCTGATGGTACTGCTACTATCACTGCAACTGCAGCAGGAGAGGTACGCATGTACACTGAGATTGAAGGAAATACTGGTAACTGGTGGCAATCTGAGTACATTGTTCTCGATGGTAAGATTGAGTATCGTGGTGCTGGCAATGACCAAACACGTGTTCCTGTAACTGCAGGTCAAGTTGTTACATTGAACTTCAACGCTGGAACAGGTACTATCCAATAATTCTAAATTATTAGATAAGTAATCTTCGAGAATATATAATAATTTCTCATCCTCGCCCTGTGGCACGCGCCACAGGGCTTTTTTATGAATATAAAGTATTATTTCCTTGAAGAAAGGATAAAATGTGCTTAATATTTCCTTTTTTTGGGGAAAAATATGAAAAATATTTCCGTATTTCAAGGAAAAGTTGTATCTTTGCACCGAATTTCAAATACAAAAGTTATGTTAAAGGATATTCTTAAACAATTGATTCTAACAAAGCAAGCAGAAATACCATATTCTGTAATACCTCGAGATGAGGCTTTACCTACTCAATGCAAAGCTATTGTTTCTATACCTGGAGTGAGGCGTTGTGGCAAATCCACAAAAATGCAATTAGTCATCAATGATTTGGTTGCTCAAGGTGTTTCTAAAACAAATATCCTATGGCTCGGATTTGATGATGAGCGTCTTTATGATATGACTAAGCAAGATTTAGATCTTGTACTTGAAGCATATCGCGAATTATATCCAGAAATCTCATTGAGGGATGTATATATGTTTTTTGATGAGATACAATTAATCAAGGATTGGGAATTGTTTGTTGTGCGAGTTTACAAGTCATATTGCCAACATATTTATATTAGCGGAAGTAATGCAAAGATGCTCAGTCAAGAAATTGCTACTACTCTTAGAGGATATGGTGTGGAGTATCCGACATACCCTTTGAGTTTTGCTGAATATTGTCGTTTCAAGAATATACCAACTAAGCATCTATTGGAAGATGATTTAGTTCGCCTACGTTTAGCATGGGATAATTATAATACAGAAAGCGCTTTTCCAGAGGTAGTACTTGAAAAAGAAAAAAGTATCCGAGAAAAATTACTTCAGGGATATTACAATGCTATGTTATTCCGCGATTTAGTAGAAAGATATTCTATTTCACAAGTTGGTACATTGCGTTATTTTATCAAGCGTTTAATGAATAATTTAACTAAGCCAACATCTATAAATGCTATATACAATGATATTCGTTCACAGGGCTTGAAAGTAACAAAAGATGATTTGTACTTGTGGGCTGATTATTTGTGTGAGTGTTTTATGTTTATTCGAATTTCTAAATTCACTAAATCACTAGTGAAAGAACAGCGAAATGCATTTAAATATTATTTTATTGATAATGGTATGCGACAAGCAGTTTTGTTGCCACAAAGTCATGATAATGGAAAATTATTAGAGAACAATGTCCTATTGCATTTGTGTCGAAATTGTGGTATGCTTGATAAAATCACTTATTACCAGAGTAATAAAGAGTGTGATTTTGTAATTCAACAAGCAGATCATATCAAGCAGCTCATTCAAGTAACTTGGACTATGGATGATAAAGAAACAAGAGAACGTGAAATAAATGGTATTTTAGAAGCTTCAAAAGCGACAGATTGTAATAATATGTTGATTATCACACATAACGAAGAAGAAACAATCACAATAGAGGATAAAACAATATCGGTTATTCCTGCTTGGAAATGGATGTTATAATAATTAAGCATTTAATCTTCGAGAATATATAATTTCTCATCATCGCCCTGTGGCACTCGCCACAGGGCTTTTTATTATTAGTAATAAAAGTTGAAGCAAAATGTAAAAATTATTTGCATATTTGCGAAAAAAATCGTACCTTTGCAGCATGAATTTTAAATCAAATACTAACATGAAAAAGTGCTTATTTTTATTCTCTTTGCTATTAGTCTTCTTTTCTTGTAACCAACCTATTGACGATTATCCTGATCCTGTTGTTGGGAGCTATGCTTATGGCGCTGATTGCTCATGGATAACGGAGCAAGAAAATGATGGTGTACTCTTCTATGATTCTTTAGGGCAAGCAGCAGATGGTTTGCGTGTGATGCGTGAGGCAGGTATGAACTCAGTACGTCTTCGCGTATGGGTCAACCATTCTACAGGCTGGTGCAACAAAGAGGATGTAATTTCCAAAGCCAAACGCGCTGCAATGCTCAAGTTGCGAATAATGATAGACTTTCATTATTCAGACTTCTTTGCTGACCCAAGCCGACAGAATATCCCTGTGGATTGGGCTGATTATGACCTCGAGCAAATGAAACAAGCTGTAGCTGACCATACTACCAATGTCCTCTCTGCACTCAAAGCAGAGGGTGTAACTCCAGAATGGATACAAGTAGGCAATGAGACACGCAATGGTATGCTCTGGCCTATGGGACAATTGTGGAATTCCAGTGGCGACCTGCCTAATGGTTGGAAGAATTATGCTGCTCTTACTACTTCTGGATACGATGCTTGTAAGGCTATATTTCCAGATGCGCAGGTAATCGTACATATCGATAATGCCTACGAAAATAATAATTGGTTCTTCCGTAAACTCAAGCAAAATGGTGGTAAGTTTGATATGATCGGTTTGAGCCATTA
>JAFTHS010000033.1 GCA_017457295.1 Paludibacteraceae bacterium
ATTCTCCATAGTATTTTCGGGCAAAATATAGTAAGCATTTATTTGCTCTATATAAACTAATTCGTTGCGTACACGGTATGGTACAAGTATTATAGTTGCATTGTTTTGAAGTTCTTCTAACTTTTGGGATATTTGTTCCTCTGTCATAGTGCTATCCAATTGAACGCCAATGGCATACTTAACATACTTCCATTCCCCACGATCTTCGTAATAAATTTTCTTAAATCCTTTTCTAGCAATGGTTTTATCCATATCCTTTTCCGTTGAGCCATAGATGTCTAAGCCCAACTCTGCGATATTGACTAGGGTCTTCTTTCTTCCTAAAGTAGTAGGTTCACAACTAGTGAGCAGCAATATCATGCCCAGCATGAGTAGTCCTAAAATCTTTTTCATAATTACTTCTTCTTGAGTTTGAAATCTTGGCGCATAGAGTAGTAGGTAGACCATGAGTCTTGGTCTTCCACTTTCATTTTTCCAGAACCTATATGCACTGAATCCGAGGCATATTCTCCATCAGGATCATGTACTACCACTTCTATGCAATCGCCGCCCGTGGAAGTGATGCCATAGTTGGTATGGTAATACCCTGCTTTATCGGTATAGACGGTATCTGGTCTTTCGTGACCAAGGTCATTGAAGGTGCGCACCACCACCTGCATATCCTCTAGCGGCTCACTATTCTCGCCATACACATGGCCCTCCACTTCATATTCCGAATAGGGACAACCATAGCAAGCAGTCAGAACAAAAGCGACACTAGACAACGAGAACAGGCGAATAAAACGCTGCAACAGATTATTGTATTTTTGGCGAATATTTGTTTTCATATGTTCTAATAGTTTTAAGGGGTTTTAATGAGGTTGCAAAGGTACGGAAATTATTTAAATTGTGCAAGTTTTGGTAGAAAATATGAATAGAAGTTAAAGTCTTCTAAGAGTATTTTCCCTCGATACTCCTATAGGTATCTATCGTATATCTACCGTGTATCTACCGTATATCTACCGTAGTTAATAGCGGGGAGATAGCGGAAGATTAACGTAAAGAAGAGGTTCTAGTTAAGACAACACGTTCTTTCTTCTTTATCTTATCAGCTACAGACCCTATATCTTGGAAAATAGCATTAAAGCCATCAATAACCAAAGTGTTATTTCCCTTGAAATAGTACGAACAAGCAACTGGATCTGGTGTGGGTAGTTGCATATTCACGTTCCAATATACATACAATGAATCAGCAGTTGCCTTATAATAATAAGGATAAAAACAATCATACTTAACCGATGAAATAATCAATTCGCCATTTTCATCGAAATCAGCCGTCCAATGGTCACCAACCATTTTCCAATGACCGATAAGCGATTGAGGACCTTCTGGTTGTTCGCAACTGCTCAGCACCAACGTCATGCAAAGCATCAATAATCCAAAAATCTTTTTCATAATTATTCCTTTTTAAGCATTTTTATTTCGCTGCACGGTTGTTGAGTTCGCTGACTTGTTCGCTACTGAGATGGTTGAGCAAGTCCAATAATCCTTGGCGGTAACCTTTAGGATCATAGGTCAACGAACTACCAATCAGTTGCTTTACCATTTCGAGGTTAGCGGTACCCTTGTACTCTGAATTGCGGAGTAACATACCATACGCAGCTACACCCGCAGCAAAAGTGAGGTTTTCTGACTTGCTATTCTCGTAATAGACATCCAAAGAGAGTTGCTTGCTGCTGAGCCCGAGTTGCTCCTTGTAGCGGCAGTCGAACTTCGCCCAAGGTTTATAATCTCCCCACTGCGCTTCTGTTGGAACGATTTCGTAAAGGGCAGTAATGGTTTGTCCTGCGCCAATCTCGCCTGCATCTTTGGTGTCGTCATCGAAGTCCTCGTTAGCCATTACACGATTCTCATAACCGATAAGGCGATATTGGGCGACACGGGTAGAATCGAAAGTGATTTGGCACTTGGTATCATTAGCAACTGCTTGAAGATGAGAGCGGTTGTGCACAAAGACCTTCATAAACTCATCCTCGCAGTCAATATAGTAGTAGTTGCCATTGCCTCGGTTGGAAACTTTCTCCATCATGGCATCGTTCCAGTTGCCTGTGCCAAAGCCGCACATAGTTAGATAGATACCTTGGTCGGCATAGCGAGAGACCATATTCAAAAGGCTGTCGGTATTGGTAACACCTACATTGAAGTCGCCATCTGTGCCCATGATAATGCGGTTGTTGCCACCAATGATATAGTTGGCTAATGCCTCTTCGTAAGCCATTTTGATAGCCGCACCACCTGCGGTACTACCTCCAGCACCGAGACTGCGGATAGCTGATTTGATTTTGCCCGCGTGCATTACTTGGGTGGATTCTAAGACGCGCTCCACACTACCCGAATAGGTGATAAGTGACACACGGTCAGTAGGTTGCAGTTCATCCACGAGAGTTAGAAGGGCTGATTTGAGGAGTGGCAGTTTGTCATCTGAATCCATGGAGCCAGATACATCCACAAGGAAAACATAATTGGCAGGAAGCATATTTTCTTCGGCAACGCTTTTGCCTTTGAGTCCGAGGCGGAGGAGGTAATGCTCTGGATTCCAAGGACATGCACCAATCTCGGCATTGATACCCACAGCGTTCTCTGGTTCGGGATAATCGAAGGTAAAGTAATTGAGGAATTCCTCGATACGAACAGAGGACTCGTCGGGGAAATAGCCTTTTGACATGTACGAGCGCATGTATGCGTAGCTTGCTCCGTCGGCATCTACGGAGAAGGTGGAAGTAGGTTCTTCGGATGTAGAGATAAATGGATTATCGGTAAATTCCTCGAACTGGTCGCCAGAAGGCATACCAACTATAGGTTCGCCCTCCATAGCACCGTCAAAATATCCATCACCTGGAGCCATAGACTCAAATGCACAACTAGAGCATGTAAACGCGATAGCGGCTGCGAAAGCCATAAATGTAATCTTTTTCATATGCGTGAGGGTTTTAAGGGTTTGCAAAGGTAATATATTTTTTTGAATTGTGCAATAGGTAACAGTAAATTAGAAGCGATAACCTACAGAAAAGGTGAAACATCTATCAGGGAAACTGCGTCCAGTAAATAATGCACCTGCTTCAAAGTTGCCAAACCAATTTAAGGGTTTTTAAGGATTCTAAGGGTTCTAAGGGTTCTAAGAGTAAGGTATTCCTATGGTGTGGGTATACTAATGTACCGTTTATCTAACGTGTATCTATCGTATATCTAACGTGTATCTATCGTATATCTATCGTATATCTATCGTATATCTACCGTGTATCTACCGTAATTGACAGCGGGGAGATAGCGGAAATTAAAATCTATATCCGACAGCGAGGGAGAAGAGGCGAGAGCCGTAAAGTCCGTGGGTGCCAGGGAAGGAGAAAGCCCATGACTGCATACTACCTAATTCCGCCTCTGCGTACCAATGTTCGTTACCTACATTCACACCGAACAAAGTGGCATTCAATGAGATTCCATGTGCAGGATCATTACCCAAAAGATAGAGAGAGTATCCCACTCCCAATGCCGAATATAATTCCAGAACTCGTTGACGGAAATATGTGAAGCGAACATTCGGCATTAGGGTGAGATGCATCAGATTTTCATATTGATACGGGACATATCCGCCGAGCATAAGCGACTTATAACCATCATATACTCGATTCTCACGATGCATGTATAACATATCTATACCCGCTCCGAAACTGACTACGGGAGTAAACTGATAGCGATACCCCACAAAGAAATGACCAGAGGTACGCATTCTACCTGTTTCAACTACGCGATAGTCACGAAGAAATTTGTCGGCTTCAGGAGCTGGCATACCTTGAATGAATTGCAGCGCCTCGTCAATATTGCCATAAGGCGAACCCACACAGTCGTAAATTACGCCATACAAACCCTCAAAGTCATATTGGCTCGCAGGAATAGCAGCATCACCCCATCCTATGCGGATAGCATGGCGACCATGGATAAACTCAGATGTAGTTTGTTCGGCAGATACGGGCAAGCCAATCCATATCAGCATCAATAATATATATATACGATATTTATTCATCTCGATTCAATTTTAGGGTTATTTGAAAGTAGTATTTGGTAAAATATGATACGTAGCTAATGACAAGCTATCCATCAACATCATAGGCGCAGCTGTTACAACCACCGTGTCTCCTACAGCAAAATCCTCCAAAAGCGGATTATTAAGGCGCATGAGATATATGGAACCCTCATCAGTTAGGAAGTAATTATTGTTGTTTGTGCTACGAATGGCACAAAAGAGTGAGCCTTGGAAATACTCCAACTGCAATACACCACGGAAGAAGTAGGTACCTGGCACATACGGAATCTCATTCATCGGATTGCTAGGAGGTGTAATCGTATCACGAAAGATACGATCGCGATCTTTGTTCTGCACATTAGAAGAGAACCCTCCTATATATGGATCCAATAATCCAGGAGGTGGTTGTGTCGGATGTATATCTGGACTACAACTCACACAAAGCAACATGACAAACAAAACCGCCACCGTCATTATGGGCAAAAGATAGATCAACTTTTTCATGTTCGCAGATTTTTTATCGTAAAACATTCGCTATTTAGAGCTTTCGAAATCCACTGCAAAGGTACTGCTTTTTTCTGACATGACCAAAAAATAAACTGATGCAGTAGGCAAAAATACGGTACTACAAGCAGATGATTTTCAAGCGATTGTAATTTTGACAAAATAAAAAACTGATGCAGGCACCAAAAAGTGCTTGCAGGAGTGGGAAAAAAGTAGTAAATTTGCAGTCGCAATAGCGAATCAGGAACCAGGAACCAAGAATCAGGACTAATTTGTTATGAAGACAAAAGTGATAATCATAATAGCACTAGTACTATGTTGCTCATGTACAAACAAGACCGCTATCGAGAATGGTGAATTGCAAGAGGCAATATCGCAAGTGTGGTTGGATGTAGATGCGGCACAAAGGATGTTGGATGGAATAGATACCAACGACTTGAGTGAGTACGAGATGCAGCGTTATCGTTTGGCAGAAGCCCATCTGATGCTGAAGCGTGAATTGCGATTGCCTACAGGAAGTGATATGGAGGCATTGGCAAGTTACTTTGAGAGTTGTGGCGATGTAGCAAGTGCATCTGAAGCATATTATATACAAGGTGCGTACCTCAATTGGATTGGCAAGAACACGGAAGCTATGCAATACTTGAAAAAGGCAGAGAATTATCCTGCCTTATCTATCATTCGAGGTATGACCTATTACAAAATGGGGCGTATCAGTGAAAGCGAACAACTATACGAGATTGCATTAGAGAATTATCAGAAAGCACTACCCTACCTGGAGGAAGCGGGGCTACCACTCTATTTGGCTTCGGTATATAGAGAACTGGGAAGAAATAGCAGCGAAGGCAGAGATGAGTATTTCGAAAAAGCCTTGTCTGCTGCACGATTTATGAAGGATAGTATCTTGTATATGGATATTCGATATGCACAATTATCTATTAATCAGCCCAATTCGCCTGAGATAGCCCGCATATGTCAATACATGTGTCACGAGGTTGGCAGAAAACGTTATGCCTATGACTTGGTGAAATATTATATCCGTACACACAAAGCAGATTCAGCGAAGATATACCTCGATATTTTAGCCGCAGACACGACGGCACAAATATGGAGTGAGCAACAACATGCCTTGTGGGAAAGCCAATACCTGCACTTGAAAGGCAAAAATAAAGAGGCATATGAGTCGTTGTATAATTTGTATAATGCATATTACAGAGAACTGGAAGAGGAAGGTAGAGCCAGTGCGTTTGTGGCAGCGCAACACTTTGATAATGAAGTAGAAAAGGCAAAGAACTTGCAGTTGCAATTGGAGAAGCATCAGTTGTATATCGTCTTAGGCGCGGTGGTGATTATTATTCTGTGTGTGGGCATATTGCTGATTTTATACAATGCGAAACGCCGCACAGAGCGATTAACCGAACAGGCACGTACTCAGCAGCAAATCAAAGACTTGCAGAATGAATTGGAGTTGCGTCGCGATGCACTGAAGCGCGTGTTGAATCAGCGACTGGAGCTGAATAAGAACTTGCAAGAGGCACTGCTGAGCAAAAAGAAAGAGGAAACGATTCCTAATTGGGCGCAGCAATTTATAGACTCGAATATATTCTCCACAGAAGAACAATGGAAGAACTTCTTTGTGGAGTTTAACGGATGTTATGGTGACCTATTGAATCGCTTGCAAAAGGAATATCCGCGACTGACTAATACTGATATACAGGCACTTGCGTTGTACGTACTGGGATTAGATAATGCAGATATATGTTTGCTATTGGGATTGACACAACGCACGATTTGGAGCCGAAGGATGCGTATCAAAGATCGAGTGGGACTGGGTGAGAAAGAGTCGTTGGATAAGTGGATTAAAGAGAGGTTAGAGGATAGAGGTTAGAGGTTAGAGAAAAGAAAGACTGCCTATTCGGCAGTCTATTCTTTTGTTATAGCTCAGTTGTGCTTATTTAGCGTAACTTACGGCGCGGGTTTCGCGGATGACGGTGATGCGGATTTGACCTGGATACGTCATCTCGTCTTGGATACGCTTAGCGATGTCGAATGAGAGTAACTCTGTTTCCTTGTCAGTGAGTTTGTCTGCACCTACGATTACGCGGAGTTCACGACCTGCTTGGAGTGCATAGGTCTTGGTAACTCCAGGATAGGACATGGCGATGTTCTCGAGGTCGTTGAGGCGTTTTACGTATGCCTCTACAATCTCACGACGTGCACCTGGACGTGCGCCCGAGATAGCATCACACGCCAAGACAATAGGAGCAATGATAGACTCCATTTCGCACTCCTCGTGGTGTGCACCAACGGCATTGCAGATGTCGGGTTTCTCGCCGTACTTCTCGCAGAGTTTCATACCGATCTGTGCGTGTGGCATCTCCATATCCTCGTCGCTGACTTTACCAATATCGTGGAGCAGACCCGCACGACGCGCTTTCTTGACATTCAAGCCCAACTCCGCCGCCATAGCCGCACAGAGGTTGGCCGTCTCTCGAGCATGCATAAGCAGGTTCTGACCATAACTGGAACGATACTTCATCTTACCAACGAGGCGAACGAGCTCGGGGTGCATACCGTGGATACCCAAGTCGATAGTAGTGCGCTTACCCGTTTCGATAATCTCTTCCTCAACTTGTTTGGTCACCTTAGCCACTACCTCCTCAATGCGTGCAGGGTGGATACGTCCGTCTTGCACCAATTGGTGAAGTGCCAAACGAGCAATCTCACGACGCACAGGATCGAATGCCGAAAGCGTGATTGCCTCTGGCGTATCATCCACCACAATCTCAACGCCCGTAGCGGCTTCAAGCGCACGGATATTGCGGCCTTCACGACCAATAATACGACCCTTAACCTCGTCATTATCAATATGGAAGACGGTGACCGCATTCTCCACCGTCGCCTCAGAAGCAATACGCTGGATAGATTGGATGATAATTTTCTTCGCCTCTTTGTTGGCAGTGAGTCGCGCCTCGTCCATGGTGTCATTGATATATGCCATGGCAGCCGTCTTCGCCTCGTCCTTGAGGGCTTCTACCAATTGCTTCTTAGCCTCCTCTGCAGAAAGTCCTGATATCTGCTCGAGCTGCTGCTCCGCTGCCTTCTGTAGTCGGTCAATCTCTTGGGTCTTGCGCTCAAGCGCTTTTTGCTGGTTATCGAGTTGCTGACGCTGAGTATTCAGCTCATTTTGAGCACGTTGCACTTCGCTTTGCTTTTGATTGAGCTGTTGATCGCGTTGCTGCACGCGTTGCTCCTGCTGATGTAGTTTTTGCTCAGCTTGACGCACTTGGTTCTCGTGCTCGAGCTTAAGGGCAATAAACTTCTCTTTGGCTTCAACGATTTTGTTTTTCTTGATTATTTCGGCTTCTTCCTCCGCCTTGCGCAGGACGCCTGATGCATGGTAGCGGAAGATAAGAAAGCAGATACCTGCTCCTAATACAAAAGCTACTATTGCGATGATGGTGTAAATAACGATATTCATATATATTACTTTTTAGTTAATGTATTCAAAATCAACTGATTCAGTTCTTGAATCTTTTCATCAATAGGTTGCAACCGATGTGCGTGTGCATCGGCCTGCAAGTTCACAGCCATATCCAATGCCACATATACCCAAACCTGTTCCGCAGAACTAGTAGATAACACCTTGCTATAACGGCGGTAACGCTCGTTGATCATCTCCGCAGCATTGCGATAAAGCGACTCTTTATCAGCAGGTATGTTCAACGAGAGATGGTGGGCATCCAGCTGAAGAGTGATATGTTGTTTTCTCTGTTCGCTCATCGTATCCAAATCATGCTTTGAGGGCTGCCAGTGCTCGATCTACCTGAGCAATCAGATTGGTTATACGTTGTCTGACCTTCTCGCGCTGCTCAGTGTCGATATTCTCATTCAGCAACGCATGGGCCGTTTCTAGGTGCTTGTAGTCGTTTCTTAGTTGTAGTAACTCGGAGTGCGACCGCATAATCTCTTCTCGCTGCTTCTCATTCTCTTGCTGCAACTGAGCCAATTGCTGCTGCAGGTCGTGATACTGCTGGAGCAGGAGCTGAAGATTATGTTCAAGCGTAGATAGAGCCTTCACAGTGCACTACAATTAGCTATGGAATTAGAAACTATATCCTACACCCAGGCCAAGAATGCTCTTGAATTGTACACGCTCAGCCAATACGCCATCAGCATCGGCAATCTTGACACCATTGTAATACTTGAGCGAAGTAGAAAGAGTGACATTCAGGCACTTGAGGAACTGATATGATATAGCCGCATCCCAGTCCACATCAAAATTACCGAAACGGCGATTGTTGTCACGGTATCCTACGAAATTGCCCTCAGCATCGAGCATCTCAGTCTTGTCCCATGCATATGGAGTAAACAAACCGATAGAAGTAATAATCTTGAGATCTTTGTAGGTGTAGTTGATAGATCCCTTAAGGGTAAGACCAAGCTCGGCCTTGAAATTCTTGTAAATCTTGTCGTAGGTGCCATCTGCATTGGCCTCTTTACTATATGACCAAGTAGCATATTTCTCTTGCAGAGCTTGGCGAAGACCACCATTCTCCAATGGGAACATTTCTGCATATTTCTCATTCATTTTATCGCCTACAACTGCTGTGGTAATTTGGCCTGCGATAGGAGAGAGATAAACGGAGAAAATAGAATTGGGTTTCCAGTCAATACCGACAGAAATATCCGTATAAGAAGGCGCCAAGAATTTTGATACGATAGGATCGTCTGCTTCGCTACCATCATAAGAACGCCCCAAATCGAATTGGCTCTTAAATCCACCCGACACAGTAAGGAACCAAGACTTGTGGAACTGCCAACCAAACTTAGTCTTGAAGTCTATCACATCGCTCGATTTTTGGAAAGGATCGTATTTTTGGTCAATATAGGAAAGTCCGTATTCCAAATTGAGATTGCTTTCCCACGAAAGGTTGTTCTCCGCAAAAGTCAAACGCACCTTGCCAAAAGCTACACCGTTGACATTGTTGTTACCACCAGCAGCCCAATTTACTAAACCAGTAGCACTAGCATTCAAGCCTACTACACCTGTACATTTCCATGGTGACACTTCTGCAACCTCTTGCGCAGAAACAGAAAGAACTAAACAAAAAGATAAGAGAGGTAAAATATACTTTTTCATTGATTATTGTTTTTTAATTATTATTTGATTTATATTTATTTCTATATTAATATTGTGCCGTATCATACACTTGGTCAGCCACATCACTACCAAGCAATGCCTCTATGATACGGAAAGCAAAATCGGCACTCAATCCAGGTCCTTTGGCGGTAATCACATTTTTGGATTCCACTACCAAACTACCAATATAACTCTCACCGAGATATGACTCAAAACCCGGATAGCAAGTAGCTTTCTTGCCTTCTAATATGCCCAATTGCCCCAATACGGACGGCGCAGCACAAATAGCAGCAATCAGTTTGTCTTGCTTGTTATGCTCGATTAGCAATTCGCACAACTCTTTTTTATCAATCAAATGTGTTGCACCTCCAGGCAAGATAAGCATCTCGGCATCCGAGAAGTCTACGTTTTCAAAGATTGCATCTGCTTTCACGGCAATATTGTGCGCACCTAAAACAAGTTCATGTTCAACTACAGATACCGTGGTAAGTTGAATACCAGCTCGACGCAATAGGTCTATGGTAGTAATAGCTTCTATCTCTTCGAAGCCATTGTCTAAGAAGATGTAGTTCATCGTGTAAACATTTAGTTGATTTTAAAATTATAGATAATAGAACCTATTTGTTCTGAGTCTCCTTCTGTAAATTTGGCCTGTCTAGCAGCTGCCAAAGCCAATTGCTGAGTAGGTCGGTCCGAAATGGTGGTACCATCTGCTACGGTAGCAGAAATCACATTGCCCTTTTTATCCACACGGATATTCACAATCACACGTCCCTGCTGATTGAAGTTCTCCGATGGCTTTGGCAAACTCTTGACATTTCGCCCCGCAAGACTCCATGTAGCACCATTGGACTCGCCAAAACCTTTGCCCACGGGGTTACCTTTCATTCCTGCCGAAGACGCACCTGCATTATCTGCATTTGCCCCCTCAGTGGTGCCTGCTTGCCCAAAGAGAGCCGCCAACTGATTGGCTTTTTCGATAGCCAACTGCTCTTTAGCTCGTTGCTCGGCCAATGCCTTCTCCTTCGCTATACGTTCTGCCTCTGCCTGAGCTTCTGCCTCACGGCGCTGACGTATCAACTCGGCCTCCTCCGCCTTGTGTCGAGCTTCTTCTTCGCGCTGCTTAGCCAATGCCAACGATTCCTCATCGTCTTGCACCATCAGGTCGTTGTCGGAAGGTCGAGATGGAGTAGCAGGAGCAGGAATCTGCTCAGCTTGTGTCAGAGCATCTATAGGGGTTGCATCAGGCATACCTCCGCCGTCATCAGCATTGCCGAAGGTGATAACAATTCCTTCTTCTTCCTCCAGTACAGGAGCTTTGATAGAGAGTTTCCAAAGGAGCAACAATAGCAGCAAAATGCTAATCAGCGTACCTACTGATGCAATAATATGAGAGTCTATTCGTTTCACTTTTTAGTAGCAAGAACAATTTTCATCTTGTGTTGGTTTGCAATATCCAACACGTTTACTACATCACGATAAGGTATATCTTGGTCAGCATGCAAAGCTATATACATAGTACTATCTTGCTGCTGAAGCATGCAAAGATATGCCTCCAAATTTTCCGCCTCTATCGCCATGGGCTTTTGACGTCCTAAAGCTACATAATAATTGCCTAAATTATCAATGCTGACTTTGGCGACTACTTGTTTGGTAGTAGTCTTAGCACGCGATTGTGGCAGATTGATTTTGATATCGTTGGGCGAAGACATGGTACTTGCCATCACAAAAAACAACAATAGCAAGAATATCAAGTCAGTCATAGAAGACATTGCAAACGTAGCTTCTACCCTATTTCGTCGTTTTAGTGCCATAGGTAATATTCAAATAAGTTTCATGCGACACAGCCGCTTGTTTCAAACTTCAATCTTTATGCTGGTTCATTGAGAAGGTCCATAAACTCCATAGTACGCGACTCCAATTGGCGAACTACACGGTCAATACGCGACACCAAAAGGTTGTAGGCAAACATAGCCAAGATACCTACAATCAAACCACCCACAGTAGTTACCATGGCTTGGTACATACCTTCAGATAGCGAAGACATCTCTATCACTCCGCTAGCATTTTGAGCCATATTAAAGAACGTTTGAATCATACCCAACACGGTACCCAAGAAACCCAACATAGGCGCACCCGCAGCAATTGTAGCCATCAGCACAAGGCCTTTCTCCAACTTACTAACCTCCAAGTTACCCACATTCTCGATAGCCACTTGCACATCTTGCATAGGACGACCAATACGTGTGATACCCTTCTCAATCATATGCGCAGAAGGAGTATCCTCTTTGCGGCACAATTTGATAGCAGAGTCTATCTTGCCCTCCTTAATATAATCACGAATACGATTCATAAACGTTTTATCCTCTTGAGTAGCTTTGGTCAGTACCACCAAACGCTCAATAAACAGATAGATTGCAAATACCAACATCACTGCCAGTACCATCATAATCCACCCACCATACTCCGCCATAGTGAGCAAGTTGATAGAGTTTTCTGTTACAGTTTCTTCTACTACAGCCAGTGAATCTTGAACGGCTGTTACCATTGTTGTGTCAATGTCAGTTTGAATTTGAAAGAGCATATTTATATTGTTTTATAGTTTCTTCTATTCCTAAATACAACGCATCCGCAATCAGCGCCTGCCCGATACTCA
Organism: Paludibacteraceae bacterium; assembly: GCA_017457295.1. GTDB lineage: Bacteria > Bacteroidota > Bacteroidia > Bacteroidales > Paludibacteraceae > Colicola. The sequence continues at coordinate 12,364 of JAFTHS010000033.1, forward strand.
CTTCATCTACCCACGGAAAGGCCTGAACAAAAGCACTCAAATTTTTCAAATTAAGGTCATGCCCTGCGTTCAGTCCGATACCCAACTCATGCGCTTTCTCCGCAGCACCACGATACATAGCAATCGCCTCAGCAGGATTATGCTCATACACTTCAGCATAAGGCCCAGTATAGAGTTCCACGCGGTCAGCACCCGCCTTAACAGCATACGCCACCATGATAGGATCGGGATCTACAAACACGGACACGCGAATACCTTGCTGCTTAAATCGCTGGATAATAGCAGATAACTTAGCCAAATGCGCACGCGTATCCCACCCATGATTGCTCGTCAGTTGCTCACGAGCATCAGGAACCAAAGTCACCTGATGAGGACAAACACTCAGCACCAAATCTATGAATGCTGGTTCGGGATTGCCTTCGATATTAAATTCAGTAGTAATCAACGACTTTATGGCTAACACATCGGCACGACGAATATGGCGTTCATCAGGACGAGGGTGCACAGTAATACCCTCTGCCCCAAAGCGTTCACAATCTACCGCAAACTGCTCCACATTAGGCAGATTTCCCCCACGAGCATTACGCAAAGTAGCCACTTTGTTGATATTTACACTTAGCCTAGTCATAATCGCTGCAAAGGTACAAAAAAAAATGCAGATACGCAAGAGTTTCTGCAAAAATTTCTTTTCATAATAATTTTGGAGGCATCCAAAGACTATTACTCACCCATCAACGCTGCTAATTCATCAAAACGCACCACCGCATCATGACCATATTTCCACATATGTTGACGGATTTTGCTGATAGGTTTGTCTTCACCAACATGCGATTTAGAATAAAATTTATCTGCATAGCAAATAATCTTCTCCTCTAACGTTTGTGGGCAATAGTCCTTAGGTGGAATAGGAATCTCTTCTTGCGCTATCTGCTCTTCAGTAATACCGCTACCCGTATGCCTTTCTGCTACTGCAGCATGCTTGTGCAACCCCTCTTGACGCAGCAACTCAGCCCCCAGATAGCCATGCATGATATACTGGTTTGCACCCTTGCAAAAAATTCGAGGAGCATCGCAATATATCACTCCTATATCGTGCAACATAGCCGCTTCCTCAATAAAATCGCGATCCACTAGCCCTTGCTCCACCCATTCAGGATGCGCATCCACAATATGCAGAGCACGATCACACACTTGTCGCGAATGTTCTAGTAGGATCTGCTTCAGTTCAGGTTGAGAAGCATAGTATTTATCGATAAGAGCCAGATAATCAATCATAAGTACCTTTTTATTCTATCTTCCCCACTGCAATTTATCCTTCAAGGATTGAACAAAATTACTACCATGTAGTTGCACCAATTTAATTGTACGTTGAGGCTTCTCAATATGCAATGTTACGTCATCTGCAAATACTTGACTGCGTCCATCTATGCTAATCATGTACTTGCCATTGCGACTAGATATCTTCAAATCTATTTTACAATCATCCGAAATCACCAAAGGACGAACACTCAAACTATGGGTTGCCACGGGCGAAAGCACGATTGCACGCGTATGTGGTTCTAGCAAAGGGCCACCAATACTGAGATTGTACGCGGTAGAACCCGTAGGCGTGGCTACCAATAGGCCATCCGCCTTGTAGGTATGAAGATACTCTCCGTTGAGATAAGTATCTATCGAAATCATGCTACTCAATCCCTGCTTCAGCACTGCCACTTCATTGAGTGCGAAAGGCGATAGAATCTTGTTATCCGCAGAGCAAGACACTTCTAACATTCTTCTTTTCTCTATCGTATATTCGCCATTGAGAAGTTGATCCAACACTTGCTCTGCATTCGCAGTCTGCGCCTCTGCCAAAAAACCAAGGTGTCCGCAGTTGATTCCAAGAATAGGAATATCCAAGTGCCCTACTAACGATGCTGTTGTCAAAAAAGTACCATCACCACCAATAGAAATGGCAAAATCAATCTGCTCACTATCTTGATTATAGTCGTCTATCGAAGCATACTCTCTGCCAAATGGCTCTTGGTGCAATTCGTGAGACAGCACTATTTCTATCTCTTTCGCTTGCAGATAATCAATTAGATGCTTTACTTCGCGCATCGTTTCTGCTCGAAAAGAATTGGCAAAAATAGCAACAATCATAGGTGTACAATTTTATTATTTCTTTATTCCGTTTAGGAGAGCTGATGCCATCATTCGCTTTTTTCCGGGCAATTGCAACTCCAATATATCCACATATCCATCCGCACACGGCACAATGATATGTCCTTTTTGTTCAGGAACTTGTGTAATAGCCACCTGGTATACCTTAGCCCCTTTCAGCACATCTGCCAACGGATGGGATGAAGGCATATTCGCAATCCAAGCTGCGGGATAAGGACTCAATCCACGCACATGATTACGTATCCGTTCAGCAGTCCAAGAAAAATCAATCATGCACGTTTCTTTGAAAATTTTAGGGGCAGGTCGAAGATTGGAAGACTCTTGTTGCTGCGTCGTAGGCAGTTCGACACCTTTGTTCTCAGAGTCAATAATCAAGTCCACTGTTCGTGTCACCAAAGTAGCACCCATTGTCATCAGTCTATCATGCACCGAACCCACATTCTCGTCTATGGTAATGTCTATTGATTCTTGCAAAATGATATTTCCTGTATCTATCTCATGTTGCAACATGAAAGTAGTAGCACCCGTCTGCGTATCTCCATTCATCACGGCCCAATTGATAGGCGCAGCACCACGATATTGAGGCAACAGCGATGCATGGAGATTAAAAGTGCCCAAACGAGGCATATCCCAAACCACCTCTGGCAACATCCTAAACGCAACAACAATCTGCAAATCAGCATTATATGAACGCAGTTCTTTCAAAAAGTCCTCATCTTTTAATCGCTCGGGCTGAAGCAAAGGCAATCCCACCGATAATGCATATTGTTTCACTGCCGAATATTGCAACTGATGGCCACGTCCTGCTGGCTTATCGGGCATTGTCACCACAGCCACCACATTGTATCCTCCCTCCACCAATGCACGCAAACTCTCCACAGCAAAGTCGGGAGTACCCATATATATGATTCGCAACGATTGTTTATCCATATTCGTAATCAAATTTTCATCTAAATGTATGTGAAAAACCTATACTAATCAATTCTTTGAATTGCATCTTCGACTTCTGTTCGCTAGTTACTTCCGTAGTGCTATCATAGCGAGGATGCAACATCACTTTGGCTGATAAATAACGATTTATGATAAAATCAACATCCAATTCCAACTCAGTCTCAATGCGCTTGTAGTTGGTAAAGAAATAGAAGTTAGCCTCTACTTCAATCTCTCTTAGTGGGCGCCATTTCCAATCCACGCGCAGCGAACTACCCAACTCATTGAGAGAACGCTCACCCTCCTCTATACCATAATCGGTCACATTCACTTTTGAGGCATCTGTCTTCAATGCATATACCATCTTATAAGTGGCGGGCGACACGTTGATACTCAGCCCCTTAATTGGCTTATAATCCACACCGACACCTAACGTAAATCGAATTGGTGTTAAGAATGCACTTGATAGTTTGTCAGTGTTCTTTTGCCAATTATTCCAGAAGTTTGTTCTAAACTCCCCAACAGCCGACACATACCAGTGGTCATGTACTTGAAAACCAAACTTGCTATTCAATCGGAAAATATCATCCGTAGTATTTATCACGCGCATCGAGTCGCCACTCACAGTACTCCAACCTGCACGCCATTCTCCATTGTTTTCCCAAGAAATCTTCTCACTCTTATAATTGATATATCCTTTTGCACTTGCCAACATGGCAAACGAATTAGAAGATCCTTGATACCAATTTTCAGTAGCGTAGTTTTGTGTTATCTGCAAAGATAAATTCAGTTCGCGACGCCACGGAGAATTCAAATCACGCAACGCACGTTCACGCTCTAGCCGGTCAGTCTCCAAGTCCTTTACTAATGCTCGAGGCGTCTTCAAATGTCCTATTTTCACATTTTTTAATCGATTGCTATCACTCACAGCCACATACAAGTCTGCACAATGCTGTGTTATATAGCGCCTTGCGCGTGCACGGACGGCCTCTTCCGTAGCCAGATTGTCTGGCATGGTATCCCACATGTTCAATTTAGGGGGTACGTACATCAAAGGCAAGCACAACGGATGGGGATAAATCTTCCAAATTGTATCACACAACACTAGTACCGAATCGCCCACAATCAAGGTATCGCGCGTATGCAAGTCGTGGCTCTGTTTAGCTACCACCTCCAGTAGCAATGCACCATCATCCATAGTCTGCGACCATGTGGTTAATGCCAAGCTACTCAGCATGATCAATATTGCTATTCGCCACATTCTCAAGGCAATGCAGGACGTTTATACGCGCGTATGATAAGGTATATACCCCAAATTATGAATGGTAGTGACAGCCATTGTCCCATGTTCAACACCTGTCCTGCCTCAAATAACTCTTGGTCGTTTTTGATAAACTCCAACATAAAACGTGTGAAGAAAATTATCTCCAAGAAAACGCCCAATAGCAAGCCTTCGCGTTTGTAGGCCTTCGCTTTCCAATACATCAACCACGTTACTATAAATCCGACAATGCAATATAGCATTTCGTATATCTGCGTAGGGTGACAAGGTACCGTCTGACCATCGCGAACGAAGATAAATCCCCATGGCAAGTCAGTTGGCGTACCATAAATCTCCGAGTTCATCAGGTTGCCAAGACGAATCAGTGTAGCTGTCACACAGACGCCTACCACCAAGCGATCCATAATCCAAAGCAACGAGGTGTGGAATTTCGGTTCTTTAGAGAATTCTTTCTTATTCAAGAACCATGCAGCTGTCAGCAATCCAATAGCTCCTCCATGGCTCGACAATCCGCCTTCCCAAATCTTCAATAGGCGTAACGGATTCTCAATGTATGGGTTACGATAGTTGATTGTCCAACCGAAAATCTGCACAGGTTCAGTAGATATACCCATATATTGGCAATAACTTGCCATACCAGGCAGAGTGACATCGTGCCATTCATAAAACCAGCAATGTCCAATGCGCGCACCTATAATTACGCCCAGCACCATCCATACAAAGAGTTTGTCTGTCCACTCTGCTGGGCATCCTTCATTCTTATACAACTTCACTTGTATTAGATAGCATAGGTAGATACCCACTGCCCACAGCAGGCCATACCAACGGATTCCCCCATTCCCAAAATGAATCAATATGGGGTCAACGTTCCATGTAATAAAGTCTAACATCATGCCTCCATTTTACCGTGACATTGTTTATATTTCTTGCCAGATCCACATGGACATGGGTCATTTGGACGAGGCTTCTTCTCTACGCGCAATGGCTCAGGGCGTTGCATTTCGCGAGTATCGCGCGCAGCTGCAGCCGCTTGTCCGCTAGCCGCTGCAGCACGGCTAACTGCATCTTTTTGTGTGCGATAGCGTGAGTAGTCATGACGCTGTTGTGCTTGCGCTTGACGTACCTCTTGTGGGTCACGCGTTGGTATCTGTCCACGCAACAAAATAGCGATAGCTCGGCGATTGAAGCGATCCAACATATCACGGAAGATATTGAACGACTCCAGTTTATATATCAACAATGGGTCTTTCTGTTCATAACTTGCGTTTTGAACCGATTGTTTCAGTTCATCCAATTGGCGCAAGTGCTCTTTCCACTCATCATCAATCACGAAGAGCAACATTCGTTTCTCAAACTCGCGCACTACCTCACGGCATTCGCTTTCGTATGCTGCTTTCAGATTAACTGCCACATTGTATGCACGTTTGCCGTCGGAGATTGGAATCAATATATTCTCATACATTGCGCCACGCTCCTCATATACCTTCTTAATTACAGGATATGCCACTTTCTGCAAGGTCTCCATGCGACGTTTGAAAGTTTCCAATGCCTCTTCTGCCAATTTCTCAGCCAACACGTTCTCTCGTGTAGCGCGGAATTCTTCTTCAGTGAATGGTACCTCCATGGCAAACACTTGCATCACATCCATCTGCAAGCCCTCATAATCCATCACCTCACGGGCATTGGCTACTACAGACTCTGCTGTATCATAAATCATATTGGTGATATCCACACCGATACGTTCTCCCATGAGTGCGTGATGACGTTTTGCATAAATCACATTACGCTGTTGGTTCATCACATCATCGTACTCAATGAGGCGTTTACGGATACCGAAGTTATTCTCCTCCACTTTCTTTTGTGCGCGCTCAATAGAATCGGAAATCATCTTATGCTCTATCATTTCGCCCTCTTGGAAGCCCATCTTATCCATCAAGCCCGCCAAACGGTCAGAACCGAACATACGCATCAGGTCATCTTCCATACTTACGAAGAACACACTGCTACCTGGATCACCTTGACGACCAGCACGACCACGCAACTGACGGTCCACGCGACGGCTCTCATGACGTTCTGTACCAAGGATTGCCAAACCGCCTGCCTCTTTTACCTCAGGCGTTAGTTTAATATCGGTACCACGACCTGCCATGTTCGTAGCGATAGTCACCATACCTTTGCGACCTGCCTCTGCCACAATATCCGCCTCACGTTGGTGCAACTTTGCGTTCAACACGTTGTGCGAAATCTTGCGCAGGTTAAGCATCTTGCTCAGCAACTCACTGATTTCCACCGAAGTAGTACCCACCAGCACTGGGCGACCTGCTTTGACCAACTCCGTAATCTCGTCTATCACCGCATTATATTTCTCACGTTTCGTTCGATAGATACGGTCGTTCATATCTTCGCGGGCTATAGGGCGATTGGTTGGAATCACTACCACATCCAGTTTGTAGATATTCCAGAACTCGCCTGCCTCTGTTTCCGCTGTACCTGTCATACCCGACAACTTGTTGTACATACGGAAATAGTTTTGCAAGGTGATGGTTGCAAAGGTCTGTGTAGCTGCTTCCACTTTCACATTCTCTTTTGCCTCTACTGCTTGGTGCAAACCATCTGACCAGCGGCGACCTTCCATCACACGACCCGTCTGCTCATCCACAATCTTCACTTGGTTATCGTCGATGATATAATCCACATCCTTCTCGAACAAGGTGTATGCTTTCAGCAACTGATGCACCGTGTGTACGCGCTCCGACTTCACGCTATAGTTAGCCAATATCTCATCTTTCTTTTGGCGTTTCTCCTCATCGCTCAGCCCTGCTTTCTCCACCTCTGCCACTTCGCTACCCACGTCTGGCAACACGAAGAACTGTGTATCTTCCATATTACCTGTCAGCGTATCAATACCTTTGTCGGTCAACTCGATTGTCTTATGTTTCTCGTCAATCACAAAGTACAACTCATCGGTAGCCACGTGCATATGTTTCTCATTCTCTTGCATATAGAACTCTTCTGTCTTCTGCAAGCGCACTTTCACACCAGGTTCGCTGAGGTATTTGATGAGTGCTTTGCTTTTTGGCATACCTTTGAATGCGCGGAAGAGTGCCAATTCACCTGCCTCACGTTCTTTCTCATCGGCACTGCCCATTTTGGCTTTGGCTTCGGTCAGCAGTTTGGTGGTCAAAGTATTTTGTGTACGCACCAAGAGTTCCACGCGGTGCTTGTATTCGTCATACATCTGGTCTTCGCCCTTTGGCACTGGACCACTGATAATCAACGGAGTACGCGCATCATCAATCAACACCGAGTCCACCTCATCCACGATGGCATAGTTATGTCCGCGTTGCACGAGGTCCATCGGACTAGTAGCCATATTATCGCGCAGGTAGTCAAAACCGAACTCATTGTTCGTACCAAATGTAATATCACACGCATACGCACGGCGACGTTCATCCGAGTTTGGACGGTGTTTGTCAATGCAATCCACGGTCAAGCCATGGAACATATACAATGGTCCCATCCATTCCGAGTCACGTTTTGCCAGGTAGTCGTTCACGGTCACTACGTGTACGCCCTCGTGGGTCAAAGCGTTCAAGAACACAGGCAAAGTAGCCACCAGTGTTTTACCTTCACCCGTTGCCATCTCGGCAATCTTACCTTCGTGCAATACCACGCCACCAATCAGCTGCACATCATAGTGCACCATATCCCACACATGTTCATTGCCGCCGGCGGTCCACTTGTTGAAATACACTGCCTTATCGCCTTCTATCTCCACAAAGTCGAATCGGCTATCGGCTGCCAAGTCGCGGTCCATCTGCGTGGCGGTCACTTCTATCTCTTCGTTCTCTGCAAAGCGACGAGCTGTACTCTTCACAATAGCGAATACCTCGGGCAATATCTCACGCAGTATATCTTCGTAGGCTGTCTTTATCTCTTTCTCGATACGATCTACTTCGTTATATACTTTCTCTCGTTTGTCTATTTCCAGGTCTTCGATATTCGCTTTCAGTTCTGCTATACGTGCTTTTTTGTCGGCCACGCGTTCCTGAATACGTGCCATCAGTGCTGCACTACGACCACGCAACTCATCATTGCTCAGCGCATCAATTTCATCATAGACTACTTTAATTTTCTCCACATACGGCATAATCTCGCGCATATCTTTCTGCGACTTATTGCCGAACAACTTAGTAATAAATTCTACTAATCCCATTGTATTATTTGTTTTTATAGTTTACTATTATTTTCTATCTCTGTCGAATGTTTCTATCTTTATTCGCGCAGTTACACAATTTAGCGTGCAAAGTTACAAAAAAAAATGCACATACGCAAGGAAATCTTATTTTTTCTCCAAAATAGACTATTCCATTCTACTTTTCTTCTACATTTTCATAGCATTTTGCGTCCTGTCCTTTTGCTGTCAATAATTAGTGATTAATTAGTGATTAATTAGTGATTAATTAGTGATTAGTTAGTGATTAGTTAGTGATTAATATACCTTCAACCTACTATCTCCATAATACGTTCCACTTTCCCCCATGCGCTTTCGCTATGTTTGCTATACTATCGCTCCCCTACAAAAGCAAAGCCACAAGCATCTCGCTTGTGGCTTTGCCTAATTATATCATTTCGTATTTACCTCACCACGGTGCGCACGCGCTGACGCGTACCATTTTGCATCAACGCTTCCACTACGTATACGCCCACGGGCACTTCCACAACCACTTCATGGCTCAGCATAGTTGGTTCCTTCATGGCCACCGCATGTCCCAACATATCATACACCACCACGTTTTGAATCAATCCGTCGGATACTACCAGCAGTTCACCTTCGCCTTGTGCATATGCCCATAGGGTATTCACGGCGGCATCTTCCGCTTCCGCAGGATGCGTTGTCGAGGTAGTTATATCACCGCCTTCATTATATGGATCAGGACCCTCCACATAGTAGCGTTCTTCATGATTTTCAGACATTTCCACTTGAATAATCATCTCGTCATAGATACGTATTTTCTGACCAGTCTTAGCATCACAGAAGTGGCACACTTTCTGCCAGTTAGACGACAATTTAAACGCCAGCGTCATGGTCTCGCTACGATAATCCTCATCCACCAACACCGACAGTGGCACCTTGCTAATCTCTGGACGCACATCTGTCATCATCGGCACACGTTTGGCCACAGTGTACATATTCATCGGTGAAGTAGCCACATCTGTTCCTATACCAGCTTCCACACCGGAAGACACAAACAACGCATCTTCGCCCTTATAGTAGGCATTATCAGCATTCGGATTGACGGCTATTACCACACGAGCATACGCATCATTCGCCATACCTATAATGCTCATCAACTGTGCTGTCTTCACGCCTTCAGTATTTTCACCTTCTTCTGCTGCCACATTGTTACGAGCAGCCAATTTAGTTGAAATATCAGAACGCGTCAGCTGGTTATCCAAAGTAGTATGGCTTGGCTTCAATTGCACCGTCAGAGCTGTTGCTGATGTCGCTACTTCTAGCAGAACTGCACGCATAGGAGCTAAGAAACGTCCACCATTAATTTCTGTAGTGGATTGCCAACTATCACTTTCCAGTGTATAGTACGTACCTGTCAAACCCTTGCCTGCATTATCTTTCAAGAACAACGTCATATCAATATTGCTCATGGTTGGGTTGCCAAACACAAACTTGTTACTTGCCACCTTATTGGTCAATGTAATGCTCATCACATCATCACTTGGTTCATATGCCAACTTGTGGGCATTTCCGCGCGATGGTACACTCACAGATTTTGTGGCATCACCCGCTTCATCAAAGTAATAATACTTCGTATCTTTCTTTGGCAGACGCACCACTAAGTCTTCTTCCTTATCTCCAGGACCATATCCCAGCACGCTCACACCGCCACCTACTGCCACTGTTTGCACCAACGAGTTCGATGGTACAAACTCTGCTGTAGTAGCATTTTGTACAAAACTACCACTTTGATTTTGTACATTCACATCTTGATTATAGAACGATAACCAGAACGCATATGCAGCATTCCACGCACGCGTTCCTTGGAATCCCGACACATCAAAGTAGTCACTGATTTCCATACTCTTACCGCCATTATCATACGTTCCACTATGTGGCACAAAGAAGTCGCCTGTGTACATCTCTTTCAGCGGAGTGGACATCAAGTTCCATTTTGTTGCAGGCACCACCATATCCACATATGCCTTGCTATATTGCAGCAAATGTTGGTTTTGGAAATGTGCACCAGGGCCAAAATAGATATTCCTGCAATGGTGTGCTTCGTAGTTTATCGCCATTGGATAATGGCTATGCTCTTCAATGATATGAGGATAACGAACAGCATTGCTCATTGTTGGAATAATCACATCCGCTCCTGTCATCGGTACATATCCATTCACCAATTCGCCCGAGTCTATCACTCCATCCTTGTCGCTATCCACCCAGCCACGCCAGTTCTCATCTTTGCCCCAGCCATTGTAGGAAGTCGCTGCTGGTGTCCATACTAGCACATCAGGCACTACTGCCAAAATAAATGTCACCGTTCCACCACCACAATCGCCAAAGTTACCGCCACTACCATCTGTGAAACTTACATTCACATGATATTCCTTACCTGCTACCAACGATGTTCTTCCAATCTTATTTCCAGTTGCCAAATCCACAATCTCTACCGACGTACTACTACTTGCTGTCTCTGGCAGGGTAATAGATATCACGTCTCCTGCTTTTGAAATAGTTTGAGCACCCACCGTGATAGGCTGTCCTACTTCCGTTACAGGCAACTTAATAGCATTACCTATATTCTTTTTCAGTACCTTATAAGTTGGCAACATGGCCTTTTGCTCATCGGTCATATTCGCACGCTTGATTGGAGCAATATTCAGGAAATAGCCATCCAAGTTTTTCGACACTGCTTTCACCCATTTCGCTTCCACACAATCTTGCAGAATCACAGTCGAATCCTTGTCATTTATCATAATCGTAGTCTTCGCAGTTTCTGCTATAGGATATGCCCAATAGCGAATAGTATCTTCATTACTCAAGTAGAACGAAGCTGTGGTTTTGTACAACTCCAATAATCCTTTCTCATGCAGATGCTGTATGATTGTGTAATTCTGATGTGAAAGAAAATGGTTTATATTCAGTTCCTTAAAGCTCTTCGCCGTATAGTTATCATTCGGACTATCTGGTGTAGGCTGACGGCGCATGTCATACATTATCGCGGTAGCCACCTGACCACGAGTATAACCATATTTGGCTTTGAACGCAGCGTCCGCAGCAGCAATTTCTGCATTAGTGGGTCGTCCTTTTGTGTACGGATCATCAAATTCGCTACCTACCAACCAATCTGCATATACCTTCGCTTCATATGTGTTAGGCAATTGACCAATACCTAACGCAAAGTTATTCTTAATCTTTGCATCCAACATATATTGCATGTTAGGGCAACAAGCTACATCATTGGCCGTATGGATATTATCTGCTATCACTCCATTCGCATTCCTCAAAGTAAATACGGTTTCCTTGGTTGCATGGAGTGGTGTTTGCATATTACATTCTGCCACCGACAACTCATCAGCCGCAAACGCCATACGCATCTCATAATCATCTTGATAGTACAATTTTTTCAACCTCTCATCTTGTTTGCTTGTATTCTCCAACATATGGGCGACATACAGCAACCATTTCTCCACACCATCATTCACTACCTTGATATATGCCTTTCTACTTTTTACACCTTCTACAGACATATCATCCAGCATCTTCGACACTGACTGATAGATTAGATCCCCTTTGCCTGCTGAAGGAACATAAGTCGCTGTAGGAATAGCCACCGAACCATATAGCATGTCATCACCATGAGAGTCACCTAAGTGAGCATCATGATAATACCCTCCATACCCTCCATCCTTCAAGTCCACAGCAGCATATGCTTCCTTATTATATATTTGGTAATACACATACGGACTGGCGTTAGCGTCCATATTGCTATAGTCCAAACGCAATACAGCAGCCGCTTGAGTCGTTTCCGCACCACCACCATCGCTTGTACTACGACATGCCATTTCGCCTTGATATGCAGCCAATGGCAATGGAGACACAAACAAGCATATATCATCCACCATAAAGTCATTACCCAAGTTAGTAGTTGCAAAGTTGTAAATCGACACACGTGTTTGAGCATAGCTCTTATCAGATTGGATAGGAAATACCACTTGTTGCCAACCCGAAGCTTTCAGCAACTCTCCTACAAAATACACGCCTACATCCTCCCATGGGGCATTATCATTGTCCCTTCCTTGCACATTGCAACGGAAGATCGGGTTACCCTCGCTATTCCACCCTGCAGGAGTTGGGTTACAGAACCATGCCGAACAAGTCAATGTTTGTCCCGAACAAATCACTGCATCAGTGTATATGCTAGCCACCAAACCGGGATCCATAGTACCGTCCACATAGAGTGCCTTTCCACTATGTGCATTTTGCCTTGCCCAATCTTTATTCACAGAACTAACTATTGTATACTCTCCGTAGAAGGGGAACACACCCTGATTGGCTCCACGTTTGTACTTCGTACTAGCCAACTCGCCCGTAGAATATACATAGCCATAGCTCGACTCTCCCCATGGCAAGTGAGTTGATTGATTATCAAAACTGATATTTGCCAGCGACTCGTAATTATTGTTGATTCGTTGCGTCGAAATCAAGGTGGTTGTGCTCGGGCCGCAAGATAGCAACGGCACGTACTCTACTTCAAATTTTGCAATACGCAATTCTTCCGCATTGTTTGCGACTCCTGCTGGCAATGTCAGCGTATAGGTTTTCTTATTAGGGGTAGTAGCAACATCCGAGCGCACAATCAAATAGTCCATCTCAGCGGTATAACTTGGACTACTAATGATATTTCCATCTTCTTTCCACACCACAGGAGTAGATGCGGTTATTCTATGCACTTTACCATCCGTTCCGTGATAAAAATAGCACATCTCTGACTCATGCGAACGATATTTTTTATAGCGAAACTCTGTAGCCAGCAATATTTGCTTACCCACAGGAGCCATATACTTATATTCTTCCAAATACTCACCCTCACCCAAATTGGCAAACTGATCCGCTATCTCACTTGCGGGCTTCAAATGAAATAATTGGCGATACGACAATGTGGGCTCTTGTATCGAATCAACACGAGTAGTATTAGTGCTATTATACCAGATAGTATAATCCGTGTACGCACTCACATCGCATGCAATAGTGTGCGCTCCACCATTGCTCCAACCTCTCAACTGAGGAGCAGGATTACTTGGGTTATCTTCATCCAGTACACCGCCATCTGCTTTGTTCACTGCATACAAACCATACGAACGTCCCTCTACACCATAGGTAGCGGCACTCTGTGGAGTATTGATCGCATCAAACGGACTGCCATCAGCCGCACGTGGCGACAAAACCCAGTTGGTAGAGTCCGCAGCATGCTCATTATAATAAGGATCCATACCTGTCTCATAGTCATACCAACGCATATAACCCGAGAAACCAGATTCTGGCAAACGAAGTTCTATCAATTCATTAGGCAAATAATAGATTGTACGCTCTGCCGTATGCACTTCTTGCAAACGCCCCGCTTTTTTAGCACTCTCCCACTCCTCACCTGCACGTGTCTTGAATTTTATACCACCTTCCACACCACGCTGATGCACAGGTATCTCAAACGTTCCGCTATGCTCATGCCCCGAAGCATCAGCAGTCTTTCTACTAAACGTACCCTTCAGTACATACGAACGTTTAGTTCCCGTTCCATTGGCTTCAGTAGTCACTGCCACATTACGTTCGGTCACATTACCAATGCTCAACCAATTAGGAGTAGTCCAACTCAACGTCCAATCCTGGTCGTTCAGCGGTATTATATCAGGACCTTCTTCATAATTCGTCCGAATGGCTTGGTGGTCCATATTATAGATCACCAAGCCATGTTGGTGCGATATGGTAATAGCAAACGGCTTTGTTTCTTCCCCCATCGCAAAGGTATAGGTCACAGGGTTAATAGAGAACACTAACGGAGGCATCTCTTCTTTATGATAAGACTTACGTACCACACGCATCGAAGATGTGTAAGTCTTGCCATTATATTCATACTCTGCCACCACATTATCTGCATAATCCACCCACTGATCCGTGCCATAGCCATTCCATTTCAAATCCCACACAATATCCCCTACTGTTTGAACCGTAAAGGCCGCATTTCCTTTATTCACAATCTTCAGCACTTCACGAGGTTCTGGCTCATTCACAAAATCAGTAGGATTAATCCGAGAAACACTTCCCTTATTGCTTGCCCAATAAATCGTCGGCTCTACATCACTAAAGTCCACAGCAGTATTCTCTCGCTTCAGCTTAATCTCATCAGGACGATTTACACACTCCAAATACGATGCCACTTCTGTAGGAAAATAAAATTGTACCTCTTGTTTGGCAGGAACATCTGGTACACCTGCCGTTTTCTCTTTATCATAAGTGAACTCTATTTTCGAAGGAGAGAAATATCCAATTGGTTCACCTTTCTTCTCCCACTTCTCTATATAAACAATACTGGTATTCCATAGGTTAGCACCAAAAGTCACTCCATTATTCCATGTGTTACCTACATACACATTTACTGTTCCATGTGCCCATGTCTGTTTACTATAAAGCCTTCCATACCTATACTTACCTTCTTCCCATGACTTATTGTAGCGCGTATCTTCCTGTTCGTAGAATCGAAAACGAGTAGCTAAATCCACATTGCTGGTCAATTGCATTGCTATCGCTCCCCATGGATTATTCTCATCCACATCTATTTGCAAATAATAATCTGTCAGTACATCTTGCAGCAAAATCTCTGCCGTATCGGACTCCGCAGGCACATCCACCCTCCACAAACAATCATCTTGAGCCACATCAGAGGTTCCCACACCACTAGAAGAGGCAGTCATATAGTACTGGGTTTCGTTCTCAAAAAAACTAATTGTCACATAATCCCCAACTTCAAAGTGGTGCACACCCTGTTGCTGGGCACACACACGCCCACAAAGTCCCCCCAACAGAGAGACACAGATCAACAATACAAGACCCTTTTTCATAGCGATTGTATTTTTTTGTGTTTACAAATGAACTTTCTCACGCGCATACCTACGTACACGCCTACCAACATCAACATTGGCAACAACATATCCCCCATAGGCATCTCCGAACCCACTGGAGGTACATACCCATCATCTTCAGGTTTGGGACGCCCTGCACGTGCAGCAGGAGCCATACTGCTAAAATAAGAAACCGATTCCATTGTTTCACTCACATCCGTGTGAATAGCAGAAAAGGAAATCGTACCTTTAGATTGCAACGAGTTCCAGCCAGAATAAGTATTGGAATGCACGGACGTACTACTATACCTATCCGTGCTACCGATTCCCGCATCTTGGTAGTAAAGATTACCACCCGCAGACACATATTCTTGATCACTAACTTCTACCACAATTACTTACCTTATTTTACCTTATTAAATCCTAAAAACGCAAATAGCGTACAAAGTTACAAAATATATACTAATTATCAAAAAAAAACACCATTTTTTCACCACTTCTAGGCATTTTTCAAAAAAAACACACAAAAAATGCATTTTTTTGCAAAAATATTTGGTCAGTTCAAAAAAAAGCAGTACCTTTGCACCCGCTTTCGAAAAGGAAGTACTGATAATAATCTGGTGCGGTAGTTCAGTTGGTTAGAATACATGCCTGTCACGCATGGGGTCGCGAGTTCGAGTCTCGTCCGCACCGCAAAGAAGCAACCTACGGGTTGCTTCTTTTTTTTTGCAAAAAATCCATAAATAATTTGCATATTTATAATTTTTATTGTACCTTTGCGCTGTCAATTAATCAAAACAATTCAATTATTAATAATAACACAACAATTTTTAAGGTTATGAAAAAAAGTTTTATTCTTGCTGCTATTTTAGCAGTCGTTAGCGTAGGAGCTGCAGTTGCTCAACCTCGCGCAATTGGTGTTAACTTGGGTTATGGCGTTGATTTCTCTTACCAACACACCCTTAGCGAGACCAACATGATTGACTTGTCTGTTAACGTTCCTATGTTCAGCGGTATTGGTGCTACTGCTACCTATGATTGGGTTAACCCATTTGGTACTGCAATTCCTTGGAACAACAAAGGTGAGTGGAATTGGAATCTTGGTGTAGGTGCTGGTGTTGGTATCTACGGCTTCAAATATCCATCAATCTATGCTGGTGTTGTAGGTCACGTAGGTGTAAGCTACGATTTCTGGTTCCCATTGCAACTCTCTTTGGATTATCGTCCAAACATTGGTATCTACTATGCTACCGCAACAGATAGTGCTCCTCTTGGCTTCAATACCCAAGGATTCTATGGCATTACCCTCGGTGTTCGCTATTTGTTTTAATTCGAATGACTGATTTCTCGAAATTAATTTCGTCACATATAGGAGTGGCTGCCACTTATGTGGCAGCCACTATTGCATTACTCAATGAGAATGCAACAATTCCTTTTATCGCGCGCTACCGTAAGGAGCGTACGGGCAGTTTAGACGAAGTGCAGATTAGCACTATCGCTGATGAGTACCATCGTTTCTTAGAGATAGATGACCGCAAAGCCACAATCCTCAACACCATTGAGGAACAAGGCAAACTAACCACCGAACTACGCACACGTATCGAACAATGTTGGGATTCTACCGAATTAGAGGACATCTATCTACCCTACAAACCCCACCGCAAAACACGTGCCGACGTGGCACGCGAACAAGGACTTGAACCTTTGGCATCTCTACTATTCAAGCAAGGCAATATCCGACCAATAGAAGAAGCCAAGCATTATCTAAACAAAGATGTCAAAGACATAGAAGTAGCCCTCCAAGGCGCTCGTGATATCATCGCGGAGCAAATCAGCCAAGATGAACGTGCTCGACAAAGCATCCGCCGCGAGTTCAGTTATTCGGCCACCATCACCACCAAAGTGGTAAAAGGCAAAGAATCCGATCCTGAAGCACAAAAATACAAAGACTATTTCTCGGTCAGCGAACCACTTCGACGTATTTCCTCACACCGACTATTGGCAATCCGACGTGCTGAAAGCGAAGGGGTTATCCGAGTAGACATATCACCCGACAAAGAAAAGTCTTTAGATAAACTCGCCTACCTTTTCTTACACTCCAACAACGATGCTGCCTACCAAGTAGAACTCGCCATGGAAGATAGCTACAAGCGGTTGCTGAAACCCGCTATCGAAACCGAGTTTGCTGCCAGCAGCAAAGAGAAAGCCGATGCCGAGGCAATTCGTGTCTTCGCAGACAACCTTCGCCAACTCCTTTTAGAATCTCCTTTAGGTCAAAAACGCGTACTGGCTCTCGACCCTGGCTTCCGTACGGGTTGCAAGTTGGTAGTACTCTCCGCACAAGGCGACCTACTCCATCATACCGTCATCTTCCTCAACACCAAGCAAGCCACTACCACTCTGCAAACCCTCATTCATCAATACCAGATTGAGGCCATCGCTATTGGTAACGGCACCGCCTCCCGCGAATCAGAGCAGATGGTGCGATTCGCCTTAGAAAACAATCCTACATCCCCCCAAGTCTTCGTTGTCAGTGAGAGCGGAGCTTCTGTCTATTCTGCCTCTAAGACAGCCCGCGAAGAGTTTCCTAACGAAGATGTCACCGTGCGCGGAGCAATATCTATCGGCAGACGACTAATGGACCCACTTGCAGAACTAGTGAAAATCGATCCCAAATCCATTGGCGTTGGGCAGTACCAACATGATGTCAATCAAACAAAACTAGGAGAATGCCTACAACAAACAGTAGAGAGTGTGGTCAATCATGTGGGCGTGGATGTGAATACTGCCAGCAAACATATCCTTACCTATATCTCTGGTTTAGGACCTGCTTTAGCACAAAACATCGTAAACTACCGCAGCGAGCATGGTGCTTTTCCAAACCGAAAAGCCCTATTGAAAGTGCCCAAGATGGGAGCAAAAACTTTCGAGCAAGCAGCAGGATTCTTGCGAGTTACCAATTCTGATAACCCGCTAGACAACTCTGCCGTCCATCCTGAGAGTTATGCTATTGTTGAGCAAATGGCTAAGGATTTGCATTGCACAGTAACCGACCTAATGCAACAATCTGAACTGCGCAAGCAGATTAATCTGCAACGCTATGTCACAGACATAGTGGGTATCCCTACCCTAACAGATATTCTGCACGAGTTAGAAAAGCCCTCCCGTGACCCTCGCACACAAATTGAAGAGTTCCACTTTGATGAATCGGTACACACAATCGATGATTTACAAGTAGGAATGGTGTTGCCCGGTATTATTACCAATATTGCCAACTTCGGAGCTTTTTGCGATATAGGTGTACACAAAGACGGTCTTATTCACATCTCAGAGATGGCAAACCACCGCATAAGCAATCCTAGCGAAATTGTATCGCTACACCAACACGTGCGCGTACGCATTACAGATATTGATCACGCGCGCGGGAGAATACAATTATCAATGAAAAAATAACAACTTTAATATGAAAAAGATTTTTACTTTTATACTGCTCACAGCAGCAGCCTTTACATCGGCACAAGATGTGCCCTCCTCATTCCCACGAAAATTCTTAATTGAGCATTTCACTGGTGATGGCTGTGGTTTTTGCCCAGGTGGTATGTATGCTATTACCAACTACATCCAAGAGCAAAATCCCTCAGCCATATGGGTAAGTCATCACTATGGCTACAACAATGATGAATATACCATACCCGAAAGCGCTAAAATCGGGAAAGCAGTAGGGGTGAGCGGTGCACCAAATATGGCACTTAACCGTACAAAACAAATGGGAACTACAATAGCATTTCATCCTGGTTACTTGCCAGAAATCACAATTAAAGATGATACTGTAGCAGAAGCATCGGTGGTTATCAGCCATACATACAAC
>JAFTHS010000090.1 GCA_017457295.1 Paludibacteraceae bacterium
ATCCAGCGAGTCCGCTTTCACGCAACTCTCGGCAAAAGCGCGACAGCCCGCAAAACCGCATCCACCGCAGTTTGCGCCAGGCAACGCCTCTTGCACCTCATCGATGCGTGGGTCTTCTTCCACCTTGAATTTTTGGGCAACGAAGTACAGCAGCACCGCTGCCACTAATCCCGTCACACCCAAAACGGCTAAAGAAATCAGAATTAAATTCATTGTTTTTTTATGTTTTTATTAGTTATTTTTCTTCTTTGCTGTAAAAGAGAATTCTTTTTGCAATCTGTCTTTGAATAGTCCCAACACGATATAGTACAACGCCATAGCGCAGAGTGCTGCTGTGCCGAGGATTTCCTCGCGCACATTCCACAACGCATTGCCTACAAACATCACTGCCAACATCACAAAGAACGGCAGCAGATATGCCAATACCACGGCTTTCCATCCCATCTTCTGCTGCACCATCACTTCCACTTCATTGCCCACAGCCCATTGCTCATCACCTAAAAGTACAACCCTCATCTCCTTCTCAGCGCTCTCTGCGCTGGCGCACATGGCTTTGGCTTTGCATGCCGCGCAAGCGCTTGTTTGCACGATGTGCACGAGGGCGGTCCCGTCCTCATTCAACGCGATTATTATGCCGTCATGTTTGATCATTCGTCTACCTTTAAAACTTTTAGACCCCTTAAAACATTTTCAACCATTTAGAAAGTTGGCACTGGCTCGTTGTATAATTTCACGAACAACTCGCGTGCGGACACTTCCACCCATCCGCCTTTACCGTCTCCTTGAATGAGCGTTTCATTTCGCATAGCTTTATCGCGAAGCATACGATACTCCGCCAGTTCAAGACCATGAAGCAAATCTTCTTGATATTGTTTCTTTTCAGTCGTTGACATACGTCTCAATCTTTTTATAAAGTTCTACATCCAATATATCCTCATCCGTAGCAATCACATGCCGTGGGTTACAAGCATTATCTACTAATGTCCAAGTATCTACTGCGTCTTTGTAGAGATGGAAGAAGTTTTTCAATCCCAATTCATAACGCCTACGGATTACATCTGGGGCTATATCATGTCCACCTTCGCTCACACGTTGGGCTACTCGTTGCACTGCCAGTTCTGGGCTCTCAAGCCAAAAGAACAAAATATTCACCACATATCCTTCTGCTTGTGCGCGCTTTACCAATTGCATATACGAGCGTGTCGCCAATGTTGTTTCAATAGAGAACGATGCGCCTTGTTGTAGCAGTTCTTCTATGCGTTGCAGCATGATTCGCCCTGCGGGAATAGCCATGCTGTTCGGATTGAGCGGAGATAATCCACGTGCAATCTCATCAGCATTCACAAACTCCTGACAATGCCAAATCTCTGGCAAGATAGTGAATGATGCCGTTGTTTTTCCTGCACCATTACATCCTGCGATTATGTAGAGTGTTTTTGACATTATTTCTTTTGCTTTGCAAAAAACGCACAAAGTTACAACAAAAAATGCACATACGCAAGTAAAACGAGTTTTTTTTCAAAAAAGATAGACTCATCTATCTGAAATAGTATTTC
This sequence comes from Paludibacteraceae bacterium, assembly GCA_017457295.1. GTDB lineage: Bacteria > Bacteroidota > Bacteroidia > Bacteroidales > Paludibacteraceae > Colicola. Next base: position 1,557 of record JAFTHS010000090.1, read on the forward strand.
GCAGCACAATAGGAACTCGTTCATAATTGTGCTTGCGGAAGGCTATTGCAAAAGGTGTAACCGTTTTTTTGAAAAAGAACGAGTGTACTGTAGTATGGGCTGCATTTCGCGACCGTAATTTCGAGGTGGGATTGCCAAAGGCAATGTCGGTGCCCTCGAAGTACAACAATTTCTCACATACGCAAGTAAAATCAACAAATTCGCTATTTTTCTGCTCTCATTTCCCTGTATTCCCCCTTTGTATGCCACTTATACGCCACCTATCCCCATCGGAACCTCATCGGAATCTCATCGGAACCTCATCGGAACCTCACCGAATGATGAGCGTATCATCAAGCAGTTATCACCGAGACTTCAACAACTCTCTTTTGATATAATCATACAACCTCGCAGGCACAGCAGGTTTGCCATCTTGTGGCATACGCTGATGTTTACTTGCCTCACGCAATGCGGCACGATGTTTCTCTGCCCACGCTTCGCGTTGCACAGGGTCACGTAGGATGGCACTTGCCTCTTCTGATACTTTGCTAAATGCCTTAACCATAGGGCGTTCCGCCATTTCTTTGCGCTTCTTCTTTGAGTAGTCTGGTTTGTGACAATAGGCAGCATAACCCAACCTGCCAGGGATGGGACGGAGGTAATGATCTTTGTCTATTGACCCTCCAATACTTTCTAAAAACGATGCTACATGTACAATCATAGTTTTCTTTGTTTCAAGGTTAATACAATTTGAGCGCAAAGGTAATAAAAATTTCTCAATTCCCAAAATCCCATAGCAATAATTTTCCAAAAGAATGCCTGATACATCTTTTTCGGACATTTCTAATTTCTTCTGAGAATCTATGTTTATTGTTCCGAATGCTATTCGGATATCTAGTGCGGCTAGAACTACTAGTGCTACCATTTCTCCGCCACCAGTCTAATGCTCTAATCCAAAAAACCGAACAAATTTTCGGAATACAATCCAAAAAGTTTGCACATCTCAAAAAAAAGCACTACCTTTGCGCCGCAAAGGTCAAAACACTTTGACTTTTTGCATAAAAATAGCAGCTAGAATCCGCGCGATGTTCAAATGAATACAATATGACAACTTTAACACAAGAACAAAAAGAGGCTCAAATGGCGAGCATGAAATCCTTTGATGAGGAGATGCCTTCAGTGGGTATCTTTTGGTATGACCCTCAAGAACACGAGTTCTTTGGTGTGTATAAGAAAGAGCTGACACCAAAGATGATTGAGGAGGCTGCTAATAAGGGATTACCTTTTATCAATTATCCTAAATTGCATCGTCAAGTATGGAAAGAGCAGTATTTCCGTGCTTTGGCATCGCATAAACCCACTCGTTTCACGGGAGATTATACGATGATACCTCGAGGTCGTGTTGCATGGAATATTGATAAGTTCATTGTTTTTGTTGGCAAGTGGGCGGAAGATATACAAGACGAGTTGACAGAGTTGATCAATCAGCACTTTGCATTGCCATTTTTTGAGTTTGTCTATGATGAGCATTGGGACTTAGGGCACGGCTGGTCTGGTGACTTCTAACCCACCCAACTCCTAATTCATAATTCATAATTATAAACAGTGCTTCTCTCTCCAAAACATATTAGTCTTTACTCTTGGTTCCTTGCTTCAGGCTCCAATATCTGCTGCGTATTGGCATATAAATCAGTAGGGGGGGTAAACGCCAAAACGCCATAAATAACCGCGCAAATCGCGCGTATTTCATACACAACACACCAACTATGTTCGCCCATCAGGCAGCGTAGTTGGTGTTGTTTTTTATTCTATTTCGTTAGTGACCTTAAACTCCCTAACGACATTAAAGACCCTAATTAACAAACATACTATTAACAATTTAAAACAAACATCTTATGAAAACAATCAAGCATTTCGCCCTCGCTCTTGTAGCAGTGGCATGTGGTTTGGGCTTCACAAGCTGCGACCAAAACAATCCCGATGACTACTCCGACTACCCACAACTCATTATAGGTAAGTGGTTTAATTTTACACCAGATGCAAGTATGCTTGCAGTTTATCAAACAGATGGAACATTTATTGGAATTGGTTGGGACAAGGAGTTGGGCTGGCTTGAAGAGAATGGTACCTATTCTATTAAAGATAATGAACTCACACAAGTGGTTGTTCTAGCGGATGGTTCAAAAAAGGAAATGAAACTAAGAATTGAGATAACAAATAACGTACTAACAACAAAAGCTTTCGGCGATGAGAAAGGAGAACGTGTTCAATACCGCGTACAAAACTCCTTCGATATCAAAGGCAATTACACTTATCTTAACTCTGCAGTTCGCGTAGTTCCTGCCGAAGGTAAAACCGCTCTTCAACTCCCAGAAGGCGTTACTTTCCAAGGTCAAAACGCTATCTCAATTGAGGCAATGCAAGGCGATCGTATTATTGATGAAATGAAGAAGTTCTTTGCCGATGCTACTTTTGCAGCAGACGGCAAACTCAACCACACTCTGGATGGCGAAGCAAAGACCAAAAACTACACCCTCGATGGCAACAACCTCACCTTCAATCTCTATG
>JAFTHS010000091.1 GCA_017457295.1 Paludibacteraceae bacterium
AAACACAAAATAGAAAGAACACAATAACTATGGAATATACTAACCCAGTAATGACGATGCCTGTCACAACGGCAGGAGATGGATATAACGGAAACGGATGGATGAATAACCCATTTGCTTATCTTATTTGGATTTACGCTTTGCGTAATTTCGGATTTGGTAATGATTATAATAGACACCCTGATGGAATTGGTGCTGATAGAGCTGGACAAGTTCTCAACGCCTCTCAGGTTGATGCTATTAGAGAAACAGTAGGGCGAATTCTCTCCGATGTACAATGTGGTAATGCCAACGGTATGCGTTTCCTTGAACAAATCGCAAATGAAGCTCGTGCAAATGGTGTAGCAATCACCAATGTAAACGGCACAATTTGTGATGCTAAAACAGCCGTTCTTAGTCAGTTGACTAATATGCAATGGCAGAGTTCAAGAGAAATTGCAAGCGTAGTTGAAGCAATCAATGGTTGCTGCTGCACCACATAGAATAAAATAGATAATTTAGCATGTGGTATAGAAAAAGAGATACTTGCCCAGACAAATAGTTTGGAAAAGACTCTTACAGCGAATCAGTATGCTACACAAGCAGGTTTTGGTCAGATTGCCAACGGTATTAGCAACCTCGGCTTCCAGTTACAATCTCAGGATTGTGGAATGAGACAGCTTATACAGGCAGAAGGCAATGCGACAAGACAGCTTATGCGTGACCTACATACAGAAGACATCATCACCCAGAAGAATACTCAGATTGAGAACTTGCAGGGTCAAATCTTCAAGTATAGTCAGGCTGCTCAGACTGCTGAAATCATTAATGCACTTCGCAGTAATACTACTACCACAACCACTACTCCCTAATTGAAATGGGAGAGGAGGTTGAGATTACTCCCTCCTCTCCCTTTCTTATAAATTGATAGAAAGGAACTGATACTATGATACCAGCAAATCCTTATACAGGCTCTCATCCATTATTGCCTATGCCTCCTATGCCTAATGATATTATCTCCACTATCACTAAACATGTGGATAGTAGACTTGATGAAGTAATGTCAGGGAAAGATGAAAATCTCAATAAATCATTTGAAAAGTTCATTCACCACATGGTAAAGAAGTTCGTAAAAGAATACACTAATCATGAGGGGAAGGAAGAAGAACATACATCACCACCTAAAAAATCTCCCTTAGAAAAACTTTATTGTAAGTTACATTGCTATCAAAAATCTATTCATGAAGGCAAACCTATAATGGAAATAGAGAAAGAACTTTATGAGAAACACGATGATTTATCTAATGATGAAAAAAGGGTTTTTGCTTCGTTATTACGTGCAGACGGCCCGTACACATTAGCAGGAATGATTGGAATGGAATATGATGATTACATTAGTCACATGGAACATTTGGGAGAAAGATTTCTTGAAGACTAAAACTTAAAAGGGGCTGACCGTTATTGGTCAGCCCTCTTATCATTATTCTTCAAATTTCTAAACTCCACCTTAAATGATGTCTCAATCAAATCCTCTGTTCTAAATCGTCTAGGATGCTGATTGACATTTCCTAATGTTTCAGGACATTCATTGAAGAATTGGAAATAATGTGTTCCTTTATAACCCCATTTCTCTAATTCTTTTAGAATTTTATTAGCCTTATCTTCATTGGTAATCTCAGGATGAATAGTTGTTCTTGTCTCAAAAGGAACATTATTACTAATCATGTATTCAAGTAATTGTTCCATATGCCATCTGAGCATACTGTTACTGTGGAATTTCAAGTATTCATTAGGGAGGTCAGGGTATTTGTAATCCAAGGCTACATAATCAATCAAACCATCCTCAATCATTCCTATTACCAAGTTAGGATTAGAACCATTTGTATCTATCTTTACCTTGAAACCATTTTCCTTACACCACTTAGCACTATCTATTAGATACTGTGGATACATAGTGCATTCACCACCACTAAACACCACATAATCTATAACATTCTTTCGTGATAATAGATAATCCTTTATTCCTTGTGGGTCTAAAAGTTCTAACTTATTGAGCCACAATGACTTATTATAGCAGTAAGGACATTGGTAATTACATTT
>JAFTHS010000092.1 GCA_017457295.1 Paludibacteraceae bacterium
ACTGCTACGCAAGCGAACAAAAATAACAGCCACGGCTCGTTCTGCTTTTTACGCACGAACAGAAAGTATAATGGTAACAGCGACAGCGAAAGCAAAAACAACGCTCCATATGTCCATTGCATATAGTCACACCTCCTTTGATGATAGTTTCGCATTGTAAATAATTGATTATATCATTATAGCATAAAAATGTGAATAAATCAAGGTGTTTTGACTCATTTGCAAGGATTCGTGTCAAAAAATCGGCATCGGATTTTTCACCGATGCCTGATCTGTTATTCGTTTGTGTCCGATTGCACCTCCATTGTCAGCCTCGCTCCGAGACGGAAGGCGTACTCGAAGATGGCTGCTTCGGCAAGGCTTACGTATTCATCCCAACAGTCGTGGAACTTTTCGAAGATCTCCTTCTGCTCGTCGGTGAAGGTCTTTTCTAAATCCTCGTGATGCCTTGCCATGTATCCGAGTAGCTCTTTCATCTCCTTCGAGTTGTTTCTGCTGTCCTCTTGAGGAATTATGTTTCCGTGCCACAGTTCTTTTATCATACTTTTCATAGGTTGCACCTCCTGTTAGCACAACAACATACCACAGAAGAGAGAGAAAGTCCAGCACTTTTTCGAAAATAAAAATACTTTTTTCGCAGGGCGTTTTCTTTGCTTACAGCGATGCAAATTTTGAGGGGCGACCGTGATCGCCCCTCTTTTCTTGTCGCTATTAAAGCGTTTCAAACTTCTCTCCCGTGCGCTCATCATCGCAATAAAGCTCACGAGGAAGCATATTGGGATACTGATGCCACTGTCTGATGGACATTGTACCGCGACCGCCTGTAAGAGTTCTTACCGTTCCGTCATTATTCGTAAACGTACCTTCAACCTTATCAAAAATAAGAGTTGCTACGGGATTATCGGGCGTTTGGAAGGTTACTCCCCATACACGCGCGTTGCAAACATGCGCTCTTGCTTCATATACACCGTCCTCGACCTTGATTCTAATGTTATAGTAAGAAGGCACAAAGCCGTCAAGCTCACGCATAAATGCCCAATCCTCATGAGTAATTTCCATCTCGGCGGTATCTCTGTCACCGCCCTTGAGGTTACCGTTTGAGGTATAGTGCTTTTCATTTTCAAGATCGTATATGGAATAATCCTTCATTCCAAGACGCATATCGTACATCGATGAGTGGATCTCATTGAAGGTGATATAGCCCCAATCCTCCCAACCGCCAAGCTCCGCTGCGGAGGAGTCAACGGCAACGTATCTTTCACGCTGACCTGTTCCTTTAATCTTGATCTCTTTTCCGTTCAACCAGATCGTTCCGTCTACATCACCCGACCAGTTGTAGCCGTAGGTGATGGAGTGCTGTGTAAGAAGCGAGGGCTTCTCTCTGCCGTACCAAAGAGGAAATCCGTGCGCTCTGTGATAGAGGTCTGCTTTGTATTCACCGTCGCATGTGTCGAGCATCAAGTGCCAAGTGCCGTTATCAAAGCACTCTACCTTATAATGCTCTGTGCAGGTAACAAGAATGCTGTTCTCACGCTTTTCGATCTGCAACGTGCCTTGGGGACTTCTGTAGAACTTATTCATTGCGGTTCCGGGATATTTCGCAAGCTTATATACAGAATTGCGAAGCTGCTTGACAGAGCCTTTTCCTTTTGCATAGCAAAGGTTTACAAGATCCATTTTTTCAAGAGCGAGGGACAGAATCGAGCCACCGAGTGCGTAAAGCTCGCCATCATCGCCCTCCACGTTGAACTCCATCAGCCAATCAAGAAATCCGCTTCTGACTTCTTCCTTTACACCGTTTCTTGCCTCATCTGAAAGTGTCACTTTTGGGTTTTCGATTTTCATAATACATACACCGTTCCTTGTTAATTTTGATGTATTTATTATAGCTTTACGGTGTTTTTGAAAAATTGGTATTTTGTTTTTGTTTTGTTAAATTCTCGAATTTGCTTAGGGCGTTTTCTTTCGTCTACTGCACATCAATTTTTGCGTTTTGAGAGAAGGTGGTTGACTATTTTCCTGAAGTATGGTATACTAACGGCAGAAGAAAAACTCGACACGGGGTGATCCGTTTAGTCACCTGACGGTATGAGTTTGCTATAATCGCGGCTTGGTTTGTTGGCTCGGATTGTGGCTTGACCACATCTTTGACCATCTACGGCTTCGGACTACGTGGAAACAGTGCGACGGGGAGCATCCGAAAGCATCGTTTTCAGACTAAAAAGCACCAAAAAGTCAACTAAAGTAGTCAAAAAACGATGGCGTATTTGTTCGGG
>JAFTHS010000093.1 GCA_017457295.1 Paludibacteraceae bacterium
GCTCGTACAAGAGTTCAAGAGCGAGAACGGTGGCGCAGACCTTAGCAAAGATGCTATGGCTATGCAACGACTCAAAGAGGCTGCTGAGAAAGCAAAAATCGAGCTTTCTAACACCACCTCTACCGAGATCAACTTGCCATATATCATGCCTGTAAACGGTGTGCCAGCACACTTGGTAAAGACCCTCACCCGTGCTAAGTTTGAGCAACTTATTGACGACCTCGTACAACGCACTATCGCTCCATGCCGCACCGCTTTGCAAAACGCAGGTTTAAGCATTAGCGATATTAACGAGATCATTCTCGTAGGTGGTTCAACTCGTATCCCTGCTATCCAACAAGCAGTTGAGAAATTCTTCGGTAAAGCTCCATCTAAGGGCGTTAACCCAGACGAGGTTGTGGCTCTTGGCGCAGCTATCCAAGGTGGTGTATTGACAGGTGATGTAAAGGATGTCCTCCTCCTCGATGTTACCCCACTCTCACTCGGTATCGAGACTATGGGTGGCGTGATGACCAAGATGATTGAGGCCAACACTACTATCCCAACCAAGAAGACCGAGACCTTTACCACAGCAGTGGACAACCAACCTTCTGTAGAGATTAAGGTATTGCAAGGTGAGCGCCCAATGGCTGCACAAAACAAGCAAATCGGTATCTTCCACCTCGATGGTATCATGCCTGCACGCCGTGGTGAGCCACAAATCGAAGTAACCTTTGATATTGATGCCAACGGTATCCTCAACGTTACTGCTAAGGACAAAGCTACTGGCAAAGAGCAAAAGATTCGTATCGAGGCATCCAGCGGCTTGAGCGATGAAGAAATCAAGCGCATGAAGGCAGAGGCAGAGGCTAATGCTGAGGCAGATAAGAAGGAGAAAGAGCGTATCGAGAAACTCAATCGTGCAGATGCTACTATCTTCCAAACCGAGAAGCAGTTGGCTGAACTTGGCGACAAGATTCCTGCTGACAAGAAAGCTCCAATTGAGGAGGCATTGAAGAACCTCAAGGATGCTTACGAGAAGAAGGATGCAGATGCATGCGAGGCAGCTAACCAAGCATTGATGACAGCCTTCCAAGCAGCCAGTGCAGAGATGTACAACGCTACTCAAGGTCAAGCAGCTCCTCAACCTGGTGCTGACTTCCAAGGCGGTGCACAAGGTGGCGCACAAGGTGGCAACAACAACCAAGGCGCAGCCGAGGACGTGGACTTCGAAGAGGTAAAATAATCCTCTAAATACATAACACAAAATGAGGGTAGTTAGTAAAATGACTACCCTCTTTCATTCCAAAATTGAACCGCCATGCCAACAAACCTATTCCAGCACATCGCAACCAGCAACGACATCCATTTGCTCTGCAACAAACAGTATCTTCCTGCTACTACCAACTACACCCTATTGGTAACAAAGGGTTGGGCAGACATTGAGTTTAATCATGTCCACTACCACCTCACTTCACAAATGGTGCTGTTTGGTAGCTCTGCAACAGAGCTCACGATACTTGCTCTTTCGCCCGATTGGCAGTGCAATATCATCATCAATCCTACTTCGCAGATGGATGAAACCATCTATTCCTGCCTGCAAATAGAGAAAGAATGGCACAAGAAGATTCAGTTCCTTCACGCCCATCCCGTGCTGACTATTTCCTCCTCCGTACGCGAACACATGCAGCAGTACTATAATATACTATTGTCGCACACCGACCCCGATAATATCTACCACCAGCGTATTCAATACCTATTGTGCCAATCGGCTATCTTTGAACTGCTTTCGTGGATAGATGAGCAGATGCGTTGTGCCCCTGCGGACACTCCCACCAGCGACCGCAAGCAACAACTAATGCTTGAGTTCATGCGCCTGCTGAAGGATACGAAAGGCAAAGAGCGCAATGTAGGTTGGTATGCCGAACAGATGTGTATCACAACCAAGTATTTGCAATCTATCTGCCGTACCACCGTCCAAGCCACCCCAACGGAGATTATTGATAAGGTAGCAGTAGCAGAAATCAAAGCAATGCTATCCAATACCAATATGAGTGTCAAGGAGATAGCTTCCGAGATGCACTTCTCCTCTGCCAGCAGTTTTTGCAAGTATTTCCACCGCCTGACAGGCATGTCAGCATTGTCCTTTCGCGAACAGAGATGATTGATTACACTCATCCCTCATAGTTTATAGTTCAATAAGTACTTTTGTTAAGATTCTTTTCCTTTGTACCTTTCCAATCTCCCTCGGGTAAAAGACCAAGGACGAACCAAAGAAGGAATAATCGTTCGAGCCCTTGGGCGAGATAAGAACCAAGGAACATCGAAAGAACTCCGAAATGCAAAAGGTGCGTTTTATTAAGATTGCCATCTGAAAGAGTTGACTTCATTCCTAAAAAGGTTGACTCATTTCCTGAAACCGTTGACTTATATCTTTAAAAATAATCCTTACACTTTTCACCCTACTCAATACACCTTACACAAGAAAAATCACCCCAAAAGGCGATTTTTCTTGCTCAATTCAAAAAAATGTATTACCTTTGTGGTCAATTCTCGAAAACAATGGATTATGGCAAATACTATTACCGTTCAACAAACACCTATTACTGTCATTAACAATGACGGGTTGGATTATATTTGCCTAACCGATATGGCAGGTGCAAAACACGACCAAGTACGTGCTGCTGATGTCATAAAAAACTGGTTAAGAAACCGTTACACGATTGAGTTTCTTGGGACGTGGGAGCAAATTCACAACCCTAATTTCAAAGTGGTCGAATTTGACCACTTTAGAATGGCAGCAGGATTGCCGAATTTTGTATTGAGTGTTTCAGAATGGGTGGAAAGCACCAATGCAATAGGATTGATTGTTCGTAAAGGACGTTACGGAGGTACATACGCTCATAAAGATATAGCTTTCGAGTTTGGCTCCGCAATTAGTGTCCCTTTCAAACTATACCTCATAGAGGAGTTTCAACGACTTAAAGAAGAAGAACAAAAAGCACTCGGTTGGTCAGCCAAACGTGAATTGGCGAAAATTAACTACCATATCCACACTGATGCCATCAAAGCCAACCTCATTCCGCAAGAGATAGACGACTATCATCGTTCTATGATTTATGCCGAAGAAGCCGATGTATTGAATGTCGCATTGTTTGGTGTGACGGCTAAGGAGTGGCGCGCTGCCAATCCAGATTTGAAAGGCAACATGCGTGACTATGCCACTATCAATCAACTGATTTGCCTCAGCAATATGGAGAATATCAATGCCGTGTTTATCAACGAAGGCATGGCACAATCTGACCGTTTGCAAAAACTCAACCAAATAGCCATTCAACAAATGACCGTATTGGAAAATGTAGAAAGCAAAAAGATATTAACTAAATAACTACTCCCCTAAAATTACTTATCACTCATAGTTTATAGTTAATCCGCAACGATACCGTTGCCCGACATATTTAATATAGCGTTATAAGCCCAGACTTGATTGTTTGAAAACTGGACACTTTCAAAAAATCATTAATGTTTCAAGTACGGTTTATGCACGCTCGCGTTAGTAGCGTGAGTTTTCCGTGCGTAGATTTGAAACATTAAGGTAGTCCAGAACCTCAAACAATCAAATTGAAGCGAACGAAAGTTCACGCTTTTTCGTGTGTATATATCAACAACTCATAAATGACTACAATTATGGAAAAAGATTTTGTTCGTGAAATCGCAGATTTGTACAGTGCTCGTTTTCACCACCTCGCAGAGATCGGTATTGTAAAAGAGATGTCTTTTGAAATTGACAGCAAAGATTTCGAAGACAAATACCGTGACTTAGAAGATGTCCGTTATGCAACACCTTTCAAAATGATGTTTGAGCAATTAGCCGAATTAAATGAATTGCCTTGCTTGTATCGTTGGGAGATTACATCGCCCTATGATGCAGAACAAATCAAACAAACCGTCAGTCAATTGCCCAAATATACACCTCGCGTACTAAAAAAAGCAGTAGCAAGAGAAAATACGCTTTATGTGGGCAAAGTGCAGCAACATATTATCGGCAGGGTTATTCAACATCTCGGCTATCACCTCAATCAAGCATCGCATGGCTTGCAACTCAATGATTGGGCAAAAGCAATGAATCTACAACTTCGTTTACATATCATAGTTTTACCATACGATGTAATACCTGTACAAGAGATTTTCGAGACAGAACTCGCCCGCAAATACGAACCACTAATTGGAATTCATTAACAAACTAAATACCAAAATCATGAAAAGAACTTTTATTTTAATGGCATTAGCGTTAGTAACAATCTCTGCGAACGCACAAACGACTCAAACAAAAACCGAAAAGATTAACCAGACGACAACACGCACATATAGTTATTATGTGAACGAGCAAGGAGAAGAAATTAGACACGGAAAATATACAATCGTTTGGAAAGAGAACAGAAATGATTACAAAGTAAATAAGATACTAGATTGTAATTATAAAGATGGATTACTACATGGAAGACTTACATATTCTTGTGATTGGAATGTTTATAAAGCATATTTTACTTTGGCTACTGACAAAGAGGTTCGTTGGGTTCTCTCAGATAAAATGTTGGATAATTTTAGTGTTGATATGTTCAATGGATATATGACGGGGGAGATTAATGTCACTTATCAAGGACCTTGGGGAGTGGAAAATAATTTCTGTGCTCATGCTATAAATGGTATCTTAATAGATGATTCTGAACTAGTTATTACAGAACGATCAAGACAACTTGTACAAGAAGAATTACGATATATTGGTGAATCTAGCGAGGTCAAACGATATAAGAATATTTTGCCAGCAAATACACCAAATGCTAATTTGCAAGAAATAAAAGGATACTTTATTATGTTTGATTTCCCATCAGATAATAATGGTGGTATGGAAAAATACATAGTAAATTTACCTCGCTATGTGGACAATCCTTATGATAATTTAAAAGACATACCTGAATATCAATTTATGATGCAGTATCAAGGTACTAATCTAAATGAAATTGTATATATTGAAAGCAATATCGTAAACTCTTACTATTTATCTCAGATCGATAAAGATACATTGCACTCTCATTACATAAGAGCGAAAGAACAGGTCCAAGAAAAGCAGAAAAAAGAACAGGAAATTATTCGTAAACGCAAAGACATTTATTCCTCTGCATATTCGCAAGCTAAAAATATAGTTGAGAAATACAAACGTGCACGCTTCTATTTGAAACCAATGGAGAATTATTATACTATGGATGGCATTGTACATCCAGTAGTTTTAAATGAAGCCGTAGATAGTTTACTCTTTGGTATGTTTAACAAGCATTTGAATCTTATAAAAGAAACTATTAATAGTTTAGAGTTTCATAAATATGATTATGGCGGAAAAGGAGATGAAGACTTAACAGATGAAATAGTTAAGACAATGAGCGACTATTTACAACGACTAAACGATACGGATGTAGCAAAGACTATAGAACAGTTAGAAATAGTATGTGAACAACTAAACAAGAATATGGATAAGATATACTGCATATCATCGGGTTATACAAATTCAACATACAACGAAGGACGATTATCTGTATCTTCATCCAAAAGGCCGAAATTCACTAATGAAAATTGCACTACGAAATGCAACAAGAAGAAATATTTGTATAATGCTTATATAGAAGTTGCAGATAATCTCTACAATAAAGTAAAAACATCTACTATAGATGAATATCAAGAGGGTGTAAAACAATTTATTTCAGTGATAGATGTGATGTATGAAGGGCGAGATTCAAATACAAAAGATTTAGAAAAAGCTTTAAAAATTGCCTCTACACCCGAAGAAAAACTTAATCTTTTCTTACAACAATAGAAGATTAGACAACTTTCGGCGTAATCTTCAGCATTATACTCAGCACACGAAAACTTTTTTCAAAAAAATACACTCACGCGGAAGTATTTGTAATACAGATGCTTCTGCGTGTTGTATATACCATTTTACCCTCCAAATTCTCCAATATTAGACACAAAAGCACCAAAACGCTGAGTATTCAGCACCCCTATAATATATAGAGGCGTAAGGAAAACGGAAAGGTAAAAATGGAAAACTAAAAGCCACAGAAAGCCCACAGATGTCCCAGAGATGTTGTATATTAAAATATTTTTAGTATCTTTGCAGTCGATTTACATCTAAAGTATGGAATAAGGCAGAAGAGATGTTGGTGTCAACCCCCTATAGGACGTTAGGTCAC